>JBLFXJ010000048.1:0-33502 GCA_047609825.1 Myxococcota bacterium | reverse complement strand
CAGCCGACGTGGCGGAGGCGCTGGGCATCGACGTGCCCACGCTCCGGTGGCTCGCATGGCACGCCGAGGCGGTGAAGACCGACCACTATGTGCACTTCGAGGTGCCCAAGCGGTCCGGCGGAGAGCGAACGTTGTCGGCGCCGATGCCCCGACTCGCCGCCGCCCAGCAGTGGGTGCTCGCCAACGTGCTCGTGCCGCTGCCCACCGAAGAACCGGCCCACGGATTCGTGCGAGGCCGGTCCACCGTCACCAATGCCCGCCCCCATGTGGGCCGCGACATCGTGGTGAATCTCGACCTGAAGGACTTCTTCCCTACAATCACCTTCCCCAGGGTGCGAGGTGTGTTTCGCCGGCTCGGCTACTCCCCGGCCGCGGCCTCCGTGCTGGCGCTGCTGTGCACCGCCTGCACCCGCCGCGAGGTCTCCCTCGAGGGCGAGGTGTGGAGGGTGGCGGTGGGCAACCGGGCGCTGCCTCAGGGCGCCTGCACCAGCCCGGCGCTTTCGAATCAGGTGGCGCGCCGCCTCGACCGCCGTCTCCAGGGCCTGTGTCGCAAGCTGGGCTGGGCCTACACCCGCTACGCCGACGACCTCACCTTCAGCGCCCCGGCCGGCCACCAGTCCGAAGTGGGCGGGCTCCTCCGGAGCGTGCAGCGGCTGGTGGAAGACGAAGGATTCGCGCTGAACCCGGCCAAGGGGCGGGTGCAGCGGCGGTCGGGCCGGCAGAGTGTCACCGGCGTCAGCGTAAACGACCAGCTCGGCCTGCCCCGCAAGGATCTCCGGCAGCTCCGCGCGCTGCTGCACAACGCGAAGAGCACCGGTCTCGCCGCACAGAACCGGGCCGGCGTGCCCGACTTCGAGGCCCACATCATGGGGCGCATCGGCTACCTGGCGATGATCGACTCGGAGAAAGCCCGGCCGTTCTGGGATGCTTTCCTGGCGGTCCGCGGGAGCTGAAGGGTCCGTCGGGAGCAGCCTGCCCGGTGGTCGAGCCCGTCTGCGCGGACCGGACGGGCGGACCCGGGTCCGCACGCGGGGTCAGGCACTCCGGTGGACCCGGGGCCGCCGAGGTGCCTGACCCCGCCCGGACCTGGGTCCGCCTCCACGCGGCGGGTCACGGGCGACCGAGCTAGATCGAGGAGGACCGGAGGTACCGTGCACCTGCTCCTCGTCCTGCTCGCCTGCCGGGGCGACGACGCGTCGTCCAACCCGGAGCCCGCGCCCCCGCCCATCGACCTCGTCGAGGCGCTCGGGGCCGGTGAGGTGCGCGCCGGCGTGGTCACCGACCCTGCGGCGCTGTTCGGCGGAACGTCGGCCGAGGGCCGGGTGGGCGACGTAAAGCTGTACAACGACCGGGTGCGGTTCGTGGTGCAAGGGCTCGTGGGCAGCAGCTACTACATCGAGACCGGCGGCACGGTGGTCGACGCGGACCTGGTGCGTCCCGACGGCAGCCCGGGCCGCGATATCGTGGACGAGCTCACCCCGATGTACGGCCTCGGTCGGGTGATGATGCCCACCCAGATCACGGTTGTGTCGGACGGCACTGACGGTGCGGCGGCGGTGGTGCGGGTCATCGGCGTCGAGGCACCGCTCGGCCTGATCGAAGGCGCCCTCGAGACCCCGGGCTTCGTGCCGAACCTCGGGCTCACCATGACAACCGAGTACCGCCTCGAACCTGACTCCTGGCTGCTCGAGGTGCACAGCGAGGTGACCGCCGGCGTCGACTCCGCAACCCTCGCCATGGGCGACCTGTTCATGGGCGCACCCGAGGTGGCCGACCCGTGGGCGCCCGGCTCTGGCCTGGCCGGCGATGCCCCCGAGGGCTTCCTGTGGACCGGGTTCATGGGCCGCCGGAACGACGTAGCGGTGGGCCTCGTCGCGGCGGAGGGCACGGCCTTCACCGCCGGCGGCTACGACCTGCTCACCGAGCTCGCCGACATGGTCATCGGGTTCGGCCCCTCGGTGGAGGTGGCCCCGGGCGAGACCTTGGCATGGACCCGATACTACGGCGTCGCCCCCGACATCGCGACGCTCTCCGACGCCGCCCTCGCCGTGCAGGGTGCGCCCACCGAGGCCACCACCGGCCAGGTCACCGCACCCGACGGCCCAGTGCCCGGCGCCCGCGTGAACCTGATGGTCGACGGCGCACCATTCGCCATCGCCGTCACCGACGCCGACGGCCGCTACACCGCCCAGGTGCCGGTCGGTGCGAAGGTGGAGCCCCTGGCCGACGGCCGCGGAGCCGGCCTGTTCCTCGACCTGCCCGACGGCGCCGGCGACTACTCACCGTACGTCGATCCTGCGGTCCGGTCCCAGGTGCTCGCCACCTTCGTCGACGGCTCCGCCAGCGTTCCCCAGGCCCAGGGCCGCGGGGTCGGAACCCCGTCCGACCCGCTCACCCTCGGGCTGCCCGCAGCGCTCACCGTGCGGGTCGATGACGGCCTGCCATTCGCCGTGCGGGTCGGATTCGTCGACCCGGATGTCGCGGTGGATGACCGCCTGATCGGCGGCCGCCCCGACGGACTGGCGGCCGCGGGCTGGGCGCGGGATGGGGCCGTCGACCTCGTGCTCGAACCTGGCGCCTACGACATCACCGTGTGGCGAGGCATGCGGTACGAGCTGTTCACCGAGCGCCTCACCCTGGCCGCCGGCACGCCATCGGAGCTGGTCGCCACCCTGCCCCGAGCCATCGAGCACCCCGGCTGGACCCTCGGCGACCCCCACCAGCACGCCTCGCCCTCCTCCGACGGTGCAGTGCCCATGGCCGACCGCCTGATCACCGGCGCCGGCGTGGGCGTGCAGGTGCACTTCGGCACCGACCACGACCACGTGGCCGACTACCGCCCGCTGGTGGACGCCCTCGGCCTGCAGGCCCACCTGCGCTCCGTGGTCGCCGACGAAGTGAGCCCACCGCTGCGCGGCCACTTCAACATCTACCCCATCGAACCTGCCGAAGAGGCCAACGGTGGTGCCTGGACCTGGTGGGGCGAGATCCCCGAGACCACCGAGGCGATGGTCGACGCTCTGCGCGCCCGCCACGGCGAGTCGTTCGTCATCCAGTCGAACCACCCCACCGACAGCGGCCTCGCCGAGATGTCGGACTGGGCGCCGGGTGTGGTGGGCGATGGCGAGCGATGGACCTGGGAGCTCGGTGCGGTGGAGGCCCTCAACTCCGGCGAGCACGAGGCGTTCACGGCGTTCTACCTCGACCTCTTGAACCGCGGATACGTGGTCACCCCCACCGGTGTGAGCGACAGCCACGGCCACTTCTCGGGAAGCATCGGCCTGTCCGCCACCTGGTTCGGCGTGGGCAGCGACGCGGTGGAGGACTGGTCCGACGACGCCCTCGTCGAGGCCATGGCCGCACGCCGCACGGTGGCCTCTCTGGGCGTATTCCTCGCCACCTCGGTGGACCCCGGCGCCGTGATCGGCCCCGGAACCACCGTGGAGGTGGAGGCACGCAGCGCCTCATGGATCGGGGTCGACCGTCTGCACTTGCTCCGGGACGGCGAGATCATCGAGACCGTAGATGGCACCTCCGCCACCTTCGACCTCGACGCCGACCGGGACGCCAGCTTCGTGGTGATCGCCGAGGGCGACGCCCCGATGGCGCCGATCAGCGGCCGCACCCCGTGGGCGATGACCAGCGCCTGGCTGCTCGATGTGGACGGCGACGGGTGGACGCCGCCGCTACCGGCTCTCGTGGTGGAGTAGTCACGGATCGCCACTCTTTCCGACGCTCTGGGCAGCACGATCCGCCATCCTGTCAGTGACGGCGCCGATCGCCGCGAGACCCGGACACCCCGTCAGGCACGCCCGCTCACTTCCGGCCCGACACCGCCAGGTCGCCGTCGAACGACACACCGACAGCGATGAGCGGGAGTGCTGCGGGCTGCTCATCCCCGGTGCGGTACGGGTGCTGGGCCCACCACTGGGCGATGGCGAACAACGTAGGGTGGTTCACCTTGGCACCCGGCGCCTGGTCGCTGAACTGCCACGCGAACAGCGGCCCGACGCGGTGGTGTGCGAGCGCACCGTCGGTGCCCTCAACGCCGTCGAGGGTGTCGCTGAACGTGTGGCGCGCCCCCAGCCGCAGCTTGCCGGAGACCACGAGCACATCGCTGTCGACCAGCACCATCCACCCGCCATCGGGCGCGAGCCGATCCCAGTACTGGTCATAGAAGTAGGTGTCGCCGTCGAGCCCGAGGTCGTACCGGGTCCAGGTGCCGGTGGAGCGCACGGCCACCGGACCGGCCTTGGCCCGCACGGTGCCACCGACCGTGGCCACCCAGCCGCCGCCGGCGCGTGCGCTGTCTCCGAGCCCGGCCAGCGTCTGGTCGGAGTACCGGATCGACGGATCGTCCGACGACTGAATCTGGTCGAAGGTGCCGTAGTACCCGACGGCGCTCACGTCCGCGAACACCCGAAGCACAGCCAGGACCTGCGCTTCTCCGTACACACCGACCCGCGAATAGGCGGGTGTCACCATCGCGCTGGGCCCGATGAAGGTGTAGGTGTCCTGCAGCAGCACGCTGTCGCTGGTGGACAGGCGGCGGCGCCAGCCGATGCGGTACAGGTCGATCAGGCCCAGGGGATTCAGTCGCGCGAAGGTAGCGTTCGTGTAGTACAGCCGGTCGCGGGGTGCCGGCGGAGACGGCGTGTCGCCGTCGTCGACGAACGCCGCGTCGTCCGAGCGCGCCCCACGATCCTGTGCACCGGCCACCGACAGTCCGAACACCAGCGCCCACCACATACTCACCCCCAGCTGTCTCTTTACCGCGTGAGAGGCGCATGTGGTAACGCTCCGCGGACGCGCGGAGCGTAACAGCGCAAGGCGGCGGAAGGACGTTGGATTCCGTCCGCAGGAGGGGGTTACCAGCGCACATCCGGAGGCCCCGATGACCCTGCTGCTCCTCGCCCTCACTGCCCACGCCGTCGACCTCAGCACCAGCGGCAGCTGCCCGGGTCCAGTCGCCATCGACGCCGGCGCGCTGACGCCGGGCGGCAACTTCGTGATCCTCCGCGGCCCAGGCGAGGGCGCCGCCCGCATTCCCGGCGGTCCCTGTGCCGACATGCCCTCCGGCCTGGCCGCCCCGCTCGCGTGGCATGGCCCGTTCCGCGCCGACGGCCTCGGCCGCGGCGGCCTGCTCCCCACGGTTCCGCCCAGCGCCGACGGCTCGTGGATTCAGGTGCTCGACACCACCACCTGCGCGCTGTCGCCCGCCGTGGCGTTGTGCGGGGGCGACAGCCTGGTCTACGAGGAGCTGTTCACCACGGGCGTCACGCCCACCTTCCAGTGTGATTCGTGGATTGACGCGAAGTCCCGGATGGCCGACGGCTACACCGAGGTGACCCTGTCGGGCAGCGCTGACCCGGTGGGTGTGTCCTGCACCGACCCCGCCGTTGTCGACGCGCTGGTGACCGCCATCCGGGACGGCGGTGAGCTGGACCTGGCGTGCGACGCCCACCAGTGGACCTACTGCCCCGCGTATGGCGGCGGGGAGGGTGAGCTGTTCATCGATGCCCGCGAGGCCTGCGACCCGTCGAACTGCCCCTCCCCCGGCTTCGTGCTGCGGCCGTGCCAGGAGAACGACAACTGGGGCGGCGCGGGCACCAACACCTGCGGCGGCCCCACCCAGACGCTCCGGTTCGAGCTCCGGTAGGGACCAGGGATCAGGGTCAGCCGTCCACCACAATCCCCCGCTCCACGACGTCCGACATCAGGGCATCGAGCTCCGGCCCGGCGAGCACGAGACGGGACTCATCGCCCCGGTGCAGCACCAGACCGGTGCGCCCGAGACGCGCGCTGGTGATCTCCCTCCACGGCACCAGGCCCTCGGCGGGCACCGACCCCGCCACCGCGCGGATCAGCAGTCCTTGGGGCCGCGCCTGCACCCGCGCTCGACCTCGCTGGGGCTGGAGCACGAACAGCACGGGCAGCACGGCGAGCCCTACCCCCACCACGAGCACCGTGGCGAACACGAACCACGACGCGACGATGTGGGCCAGCGAGAGGGTGACGCCGATGGCGGGCACCGACCACAGGGCCAACGCCACCACGAGGGGCGGCCCCTGCCCGTGCTCCGACACCTGCACCCGATGCTCGCGTGGTCGCTCGGCGGTCATCGGCATGATGTATCACCACACCGCCACCGGCCGACCTAGGCCGCCTGCTCGGCCCGCCGCACCGCCGCGACACGCGGGTTCATCACCATGAACCACAGCGGCGGCACCAGCGCGATGAGCACCATCGTGGGGTAGCCATACGGCATCGACGGGGCATCGGGCCAGGCGCGGAGCTCGTTGTACCGGCGGTGGGCCCACGCGTGGTGATCGGCGTGCCGCGGCAGGTTGAACAGGAACCAGTTCGTCAGCCGCTGGGTGGCATTCCACGAGTGGTGCGGCTGCACCCGCTCGTACCGGCCCGGCGCCACCTCGGCCCGCGACAGCC
Source organism: Myxococcota bacterium (assembly GCA_047609825.1). GTDB lineage: Bacteria > Myxococcota_A > UBA796 > UBA796. The sequence goes on along the minus strand of JBLFXJ010000048.1, from coordinate 27,055 downwards.
CATAGTGCTCGACGTAGTTGATCACCTCGAGCAGCACGATGGCGATGGCGGACTGGGCGCCGAACCAGAGCACGCCCGGGACGCCGGCGGCGGCGAACACCAGCGCGTAGGCGCCCCCCACCTGGAGCACGCCGCGGGTGCGCCGGTCGGAGAGCGAGGTCCACGGGATGTTGCGCCGGCCCGTGCGGGCCGCCTCCAGCCGCCACGCGCTCACCAGGCCGCCCACCACCGACCGCGGGATGAACGTGTACACCGACTCGCCGAGCCGGCTCGACGCGGGGTCGTTCGGCGTGGCCACGTTCTTGTGGTGCCCGAGCACATGCTCGACGCAGAAGTGGGTGTAGGTGGTCATGGTCATCAGCAGCTCGGCGAGGGCGCGGTCCACAGCACCGCGGCGGTGCATCAGCTCGTGGGCGACGTTGATGCCGCCGCCCACCGCCACCACCCCGGTGGACAGCGTGATCGCGAACCACTCCAGCGTTGTGCCGCCGCCCGCCGCAATCCACCACAGCGCGGCGCCGAACACCGCGAGCTGGGCCGGAATCCACCCCTTCAACACGAGGTCGAACGCCGGATTCTCCGCGTCGGCCTCGGCGGGATCGGACTCGTCCCTGCCGACGAAAGGATCGAGCAAGGGGATCAGTCCGAACGCCACGAACACCGGCAGCAGCATCCACGCGCCGCCCAGCGCGAGGCCGGCGAAGAATGAGATGGGGAGCACATAGGCGACCAGATACGGCAGCGCGTTCATCAGTCCCTCCACAGCAGTGCGCGGGCGACGGCCCACGCGGAATCCGGGGTGGCCGCAGCCCCCCACAGCGGGTCTCGCAGCGGGCCCGAGGCGGCCCGGAGCAGCGCATTGGTGGCCACGTGCAGGATCGCCGCCCGCGACGGGACGCCATCGGCGAGTGCGGCGGTGCCATCCACGAAGGCCTGCACGCGGTCGAGCAGCGGCGCCACCTGCTCGAGCAGGATCGCCTGGCCCGGGCCCTCGTCGCCGAGCAGCTCGTGCACCACGATGCGGGCCACCGCCGGGTTGGCGTCGAAGAAGCCCACGTAGTGGCGAACCAGCGACTCGAGCCGGGCCTGCACCGTGCCGTCTGCGGTGAGCGCCGGCAGCATGGCCGCGCCCAGCGACGCGAACGCCTCTGCCACCACCGCCCGGTACAGGTCGTCCTTCGTGGGGAAGTGGTACAGCAACGACGGGCGACGGATGCCGGCCCCGCGAGCGATGTCGGCCAGGCGCGCCCGCGCGAATCCGTGCGCTGCGAACTGCGCTCGGGCCGCGGTGAGGATGCGGGACGGAGTGCTCGGGGCGGTCGGGTCGTGGCGGGGTCGGGCCATGACCACAGCTTACCTACTCATGAGTAGATTAGCAATGCGAACGGAGCGGACTCTCGGCGCCGGACCTTGGTACGGTGCGACCGCCGGTGTGTTCCCGGCGCATCGGAGGTCGAATGACACGTGACGAAGCACTGGTGCAGGCTCAGGCCGCGCTCGAGGCGGAGCCCGCCCAGGTTGCCCAGCTCATCGCGCTCGAGGAGAGCTACCCAGGCATCACAGAGGAGGCCGCGCTCGAAAACCACAGAGGCGACGGCCTCGAAGGCCTCGAGGCGTTTCCACTCCAGCCCGAGCCGAATCAGGACACCTTGGTAGACGCCCAGGTCGACGTGCGGTGGTCGATCCCATCCGATGCCATCCACAAGCCGTCCTCCCTGGCCGACCTGGTGGCGGTTGTGCAGCAGGCGGTGGACACCAAGAAGGCCATCCGGCCGCTCGGCAGTGGGTATTCCCAGTCCGATGTCACCGACCCGCCCGACGACAACCAGGTGGTCTCCACCGCCCTGCTCGGCCGCCTCCTCCCGCCGGCTCCCGCGTGGGCCCCGAGCACCGACAAGAGCACGCTGTACCGCTGCGAGGCGGGCCGCACGGTGGGCCAGATCATCGCCGACCTCGACGCCGGCGGCCTGGGCCTGCCCAACATGGGTGCCGGCACCTTCCAGGCCGTGATGGGGGCCATCCAGACCTGCACCCACGGCTCCGGCGTCACGCTGCCGGCGTTCCCCGACATGGTGATGGCGATGACTTGGGTCACCGTCGAGAACGGCAAGGCCGTGGTGTATGAGCTCGAGCGCGAGGGCGACCTGGCGCTGTCCGACCCCACGTTGTTCGAGGCCGGCAACCGCAGCGCCTCCCCGCCCATCCGCCTGATCCAGAGCGACGACCTGTTCAACGCCGCCGTGGTCAGCATGGGCACCATGGGCATCGCCTACAGCGTCACCCTGCGCGTGGTGACCCAGTACTGGCTGATGGAGAACCGCACCGTGGAGTGGTGGTCCGCGCTCGACCTCGAGGCCGAGCTCGAGAAGAACATCCGGAACTTCGAGCTGCTGATCGACCCGTGGCCGCGCACCAACCCGAACACGAACACGTCCGACCACCAGATCCTGGTCACCCGGCGCACGCTGGTGAAGAAGAAAGCGAACCAGACCAAGAAGGGCTCGCGCCCCATCCTGATGGCCCTGGCGAAGACCTCGGCCGGGCGGCTCACGGCCGGCATCGCGTTCACGATGGGCATGAAGAACCCGCTGAACCGGGTGCCGAAGAACCTGAACACGGGCATCCACTCCACCGCCGTGTCGGGCTACCGCGGCAAGAGCTACGAAGTGCTCCTCCTCCAGCTGGACGTGAACGCCGTGGCCGAAGAGGTGGGCGTGCCGGTTGCGCGCGCCACCGAGGCCGCGAACACCATCCTCGACCTCGCCCGCAAGAGCCAGAAGACCATGAAGCGGCTGATCGGCGACACGAAGAAGCCGTTCAAGAACGACATCGAGGCGCTGAAGACGGCGTGGCGCACGGCAGCGCTCCACACCAGCCCGTTCTCGCTCCGGTTCGTGCGGAAGAGCGACGCCTGGGTCGCCATGCCCTACCAGCAGGACATGTGCATGATCGAGATGCCGATGACCGGCACCGACCACCTCGACTCGGAGCTGCGGCAGGGCCAGTCCACCACGCCGTCCGACGAAGTTCAGGTGTACAAGTCGTATATCGAGGGTCGACAGAACCTGTGGCGCTCGGTGGAGCAGGCGCTCGCGCCGATGGCGGTGCGGCCGCACTGGGGCCTGTGGAACAGCGTGGGGCCGGCCGAGGCCGCCCAGCGCTATCCCAAGTGGAGCTCGTGGTGCGCCAAGGTGCGCACCTACAACGCCACGGGTGCCTTCGACAGCCCGTTCACCACCCGCATGGGCCTGTCGGCGCGCGACGACGCCTCCGATGGCGCCCTCCGTGGCGACGTGGTGCTCCGGGTGACGAAGAAGATGGCCTACCTCAAGGTCAAGGACGCGCCTGGGTGGGCGATCTACAACGGGCTCACCGCCGCCCCTGAGCGGAACGTGATCATCAAGGGCAAGAAGCGCAAGGGCGTGAAGGTCATCGGCTCCACCGCCGACCTGGCCGACCCCGTGGTGGCGGAGTTCCACTTCGACACCGAGGGTACGCTGGTGAAGATCGACGGGTGGGACCTGTTCCACTCGCTCACCGTGGAGCGGCAGCTGGGCACGGCGACCCTCGACGGCAAGCGGCTGGTGATCTCGGGCGATGCGGCCACCCGGCTGCGAGGGATGCTCATCGCCGGCGGGCGCACCGGTCCGGCCGACGGCGACGTGGTGCTCCAGCAGGGCGACCCCACCACCGGCACGTGGACCCTGGTGGACCCGCCTCGGTGACCGACGGGTGACGGCCCGGGCACTGGGCCGATGATCCCGTCCACGAGTCGGTGACAGTCTCGCGTCACCGGCTCGGCGGGCCGCCCGGAGTTGTAGACGGTGTACAGACCGCCACCGGGAGCCCCACATGGTGCACACACCCGCTGCTCACTCTGGGATCACCGCGCCACAGTGCCCGGCCGTGATCCGCCTCCATCAGCCCACCGGGGTGGCGAGTGTGTCGGCGCTGCTCGGGTCAGAGCGGCCGAGGCGGGTGATGGTGCTCGATGGGTCGCCGGCGTGGGTGCGGGAGCTGCAGCTGGAGCTGCCGTGGGCCAGCGTCGTGGCAGCCACACCCGACCAGACCTGGAGTGCGGATCTGGTGGTGCTCGCCCCTCGCCCGCGACCGACCGGCGTGCGCGCCTGGGTGCGGCGGATGACGGGCTGGGCCTGACCCCTCAGGGCTAGCGGAACGCCATCGGGAAGGTGACCGACATCGGCGAACCCGGCGGCTTGAACGACAGGCCCTCGAGCGCGGCAGACATACAGTCCACCATCGCCGGGTCGTCCACATCCTCGTTGGCGATGGACAGGCCGCGCGCGCGACCCAGCCCATGCCGGTTCGACACGGTGAACTTCAGATCGAGCCGCGGCGCGAGATCCGGCACATCCGCGAGCGCGTCGCCGTAGCACTGGGCGAGCATGGGACGCATCTCGACCATCGCGTGCTGCACGCCCTCATTGGTCGCATCCAATGCCGCCTCCAGCTCCTCGGCGGTGGGCGGGTCGGGCTTCTCCACGTTCTTGCCGGTGGAGGTGGCCATCGTTCCGTTGCCGTCGTTGGCGTTGCCCGGCGGTGACGGCCGGGCCGAGGGCGTGTGCGGCCGCGCGGGCGGGGGCGGGGGCGTGGCCGCGGTGGTGGGGGCCGTGACCGTGGTGGACGGCTTGACCGCCGCTGCCGGCTCGGGCGCGACCGGGTCGGGGCCGGTGGACACGTTGAGGAACAGGGCCGCCGCGCCGAGGGCGAGCAGGGCCAGCACAGCGAGGACCATGGGACCGGACTTCTGCACGACCACCTCCGGGCCGCCCCTTATCGCGGCGGCAGCTCAGGCAGGTAGGACAGCCGCGTGAGCGTCTGGTCCCACTCGAGCCGCCACACCACCTCACCGTCGGGCGTGTGCTCGGTGATCAGCCCATGCGGGGCCCAGGAGACCACGGTGTTGCCGCCCGGAAGTCGGCGTGCATCGCCCTGGAACCCGGCGACCCGCCCGTCGGGGTGGTCCACCGACCACACCTCGCGCCAGGTGCGCGCGCCCTCGTCGATGGCGTACTCCACGGCCCGCGAGGGTCCTGGCGAGTTGCCGCGGTTGTCGAACACCAGCACCCGGTCGTCCCAGCGCTGGGTGAAGTGGGCGTGGTCGAACGGCATGAGGCCGGGCTCAGCGGTGAACTCGTCATACCGCCCGCCCAGCTGCCAGCCGAGCGCGCCACTGGTGGCGTCCACCGTCCACAGGGCGTCCATGTACCGCGACATCACCCAGTAGCGATCGGCGCTCTCGTCGTACACGAGCGAGTTCGAGTGGGCCCACTCGGTCACCCCCGGACGGAAGGCGCCCGGGATCATGTGGCCACAGACCCACCACGGCGCGTGGGGGTAGTCGTCGTGCAGAGAGAACAGCTGCTCGGCGCCGCCGCCGCCCTCTGGCCCTCGGTAGATCGAGGGGGCTGCGAGGCCGGGCGTGAGGTCGGTGTCGCGCACATCCCACGCGAGCCAGGCCAGGGTGCCGTCGGCGTGTTCCCAGAAGTCGTGGTGCTGCTCCACGGCCGGGGTCAAGGTGTACCGGGTGCCGTCCAGAGAGAGCCGCTCGATCCGCCCGGTGTCCACGTCGCGCTCCCAGGCGTAGGCCGACCAGAGCACGCTGTCGCGGTCCCGCCCGAGCCGGGCGCGGGTGATCTTGGTCTGTGGGCCATCGTCGGGCACGGCCCACACCACGTCGCCGTCGCCGTCCACGATCACCACGAAGCTGGCCCGGCCGGCGGCGCTGAACGTGGTGGTGAGCAGGTGGCCGTCCGCGACCTCGGACCGCGGGTCGGTGTGCACCAGGCGCGGTGGGGGCAGGCTGGACGGTAGTGCCGTGCTCCACTCGGCGGTGCCGACTCCGTCCACTTCGATCGTGTAGGTGGTCTCGGCCTTCAGCCCGATCAGGGCCACCGGCGGCTCCCCGTCCACCGCCCCCAGGTCACCGCCGTCCAGCCGCCAACGCACGGTCGACGCGCCTCCGTTCCAGTCGACCCACATCACCTGGGGCACGGTTTCGGAGGAGGCCACGGTGACGATGGACGCTGCCGTGTCGCCGGTGGGCGTGGTGGGCGGCGTCGGCGTGGTGGACGTCGTCGGAGTGGTCGGCTCGACGAGGGTGGACCCCGGCGGCGGCTCGGCCTCGACACCCGTGTCGCCGGGGTCGGCCTTCGGGTCCGCGCACGCCAGGAGCAAGAGCCACCACATGCCGGCTCTATACTGCCCCCCTGCGGAGGTGTCGTGCGCCCATCGTTGCCCGTGCTCGGCTTGACCGCGCTGGCGTGCTTCGCCTGCACCTGCGCCACGTCCCCCGAGGTGAGCGGTCCGCCACGCGGCGCGGCGCCGATGCAGGCAGCACCGACAGAGCTGTCGGTGATCGCGGTGCCGATCACGGTCAGCACCCAGGTGCTCCAGGCGAAGGTGATGCAGAGCGTGCCGGAGGTGCTGATCGACGTGGAGCGCGAGCCGCTGGAACGTGGCTTGGTCGCCGATATCCGAGCGATCCGCTCCGGCGACCCCACCGTACGCACCGGCGACGGGATCCACGTAGATGTGCCGATCTCGATCCGGGTCATCCCGCGGCCCGGGAGGCTGAAAGCGCTGAAGATCGGTGAAGTGACTGGAGAATTGGTGATCACCGTGACGCTGCACCCGGAGGTGAGCGACCGGTGGGACTTCGTGCCCAACCCGTCCCTGTCCCACCGGTGGGTGTCGGAGCCCGAGCTCGCGGTGGGGCCGTTCCGATTCGGGGTGCGAGGCAAGGCCGACCCGAAGCTCGAGGAGCGCCTGGCCGAGGTGGCGGCCGAGCTCGCGGTGGAGCTGCCGGCGGAGCTCGACCTGCGCAGCACCGTGGAGGCGGCGTGGCGGGATCTGGGCACGCCGCGGTCGGTGAACGATGATCCGCCCACCTGGCTGGACTTCGAACCGGAGGCCCTGTTCCTCTCCGACCTGCGCACGTCACTCACCGGGGTGCACCTCACGGCGGGCGCCACCGGCACCCTCGGGCTGGAGGTCGGCGAGATGCCGGCCGCGCACGACACTCCGCTACCGCCCCCGCGGCCCCCACCCGCCCAGTCCGGCATCCGCATCGCCGCACCCGTGCGGGTTCCCTGGTCGGCGCTGGCCGACGCGCTGCGGGACCAGGTGGTGGGCGCGGAGGTGTCGCGGGAGGTGACGGGCCTGGGTCCGGCCACGGTGACGGTGGTGGACGTGCTCGGCGTGTACCCCTCTGGATCCAATGTGGCGGTGGGCGTCGCGGTGGAGGCCGAGGCCGCCGGCACCACGCTCACGGTGGACCTGTGGCTGTCGGGGCGCCCGGTCATCGAGGTGGACGCCCTGCGCATCCGCGAGTTCAGCTACACCGCGCGCAGCGACTCCGCCTGGTTCGACCCGGTGCACGCGGCGGTGGCCGACACCCTCCGGGACCAGATCGCCGACCGCCTGGTGGTGCCGCTCGGGCCACGGCGGCAGGCGATGCTCGCCGAGGTGAGCGCGATGCTCGCGGCGGGGCCACCCACAGACGCGGTGGCGATGCGGGGCGAGATGACCGGGGCGGATCTGGTTGGGGTGCACGTGGGGGATGATGCGCTGGTGGTGCATGCTGTGATCAGTGGTGGACTGGCGTTGCGGGTGCTGGCGGCGCCGGACTGAACCGGCAAGCCAGCTTCCAGGCTCAAGCGCAGGCGATGCCGCCGAACACGACCTCGTAGCAGCACTGGTCGGGGAAGAAGGCGTCAGGCCCGCACACGGCGCGCACGTCGTACCAGCAGTAGGGGTCGCCGAACGGGTTGCCGACCGCGTCGATGACGAAGCGGTCTACGTCGAGGTCCGAGAAGTCGTCGCACACGCCGGCCGGCGGAATCGGCCCGCACACCATGTAGGGTCCTGACAGGTCACCGGCTGCGGAGAGCTCGCGGGTGGCGAGCGGCACGTCGCTGCACGACCGGACGCCGACGTCGGTGTCGGTGTCGGTGTCGGTGTCTGAATCCGTGTCTGAATCCGTGTCGGTGTCGGTGTCCGTGTCGGTGTCGGTGTCGGTGTCGGTGTCGGTGTCCGAGTCCGTGTCGGTGTCCGAATCCGTGTCGGAGTCGGTGTCCGAGTCGCTGTCGGTGTCCGAATCGGCGTCCGTATCCGAATCGGCGTCCGTGTCTGCATCCGCGTCGGTGTCCGTGTCCGACACCGTAGTTGGCGGCGCCGAATCACCGGAATCGTCGTCCTTGCCGCCACAGGCGACCGCCAGCCCACACAGCACCACCCAGCCTGCAACCCTTGTCGTCGACATCCCAGCCTCCTTCGATGAACCATCGCTGAGGGGCCTCCACCAACGCTCATGCGAGGGCCCCACGAGGAGGGTAGCTGGCACCGCACACCACCCGCCGCTACAGTCTCGGCCTTGTTGTACGTTGGGCGGCCGCGACGAGCAGGCCGCTCAACACGATGAAACTCACCACCGCCGATCACACACCCCGCCCCGCCGACCATGAACCGTCGAGGGCGGCGCCACTGCCGCCCCGAGGAGGCATCGCATGCGGCAGTTTCACTGGATGTTGGCCATCGCCCTGGCCGTGCCCCTCGGGCTGGCGGCGTGTTCGGAGCCGGAGCCCGAGGTGCAGATCGTCACCGTGCCGGCGGAGGCCGAGGACGACGGCAAGGCGTCGCCCGGCGCGGACCCGGATGACGATGATGATGACGACGACGACGAGACCGCCATGGACTGGATCGACGGCGACTGGCGCGGCACCGACCGCAAGTCGTGCGACGGCTACTACGGCAGCTTCGACGACTACGACGAGCTGAACATTGACGGCGACGAGGGCCAGGCGATTGTGTACTTCTACTCGTCCTACTACGGCTACGACGAGTGCTCGCTGGTGGAGTACGACGTGCGCGTGGTGGACACGGACGGCGACGAGGTGACCCTCGAGCTGGAGTGCGCGGACCATGACGACATGGACCTGCGGTGCAGCGACCTGGACACCATGCTGGAGTGCACATTCGACGGCGACGACGAGCTGGAGTGCGAGTTCGACGATGGCGCGTTCGACAACGAGGACGCGAACTTTGAGCGCCGCTGAGGCCACGCCCCTCCCCGCCCGAGGACTGACCGGACGAGACGCCGGCCCCTCCCCCTCGGCGGTTACCCCGCCCACCAGGAGGCAGGATGACCACGACCGGGCTGTCAGGGCTGCGCTTCGACGACCGCTTTCGCCGTGAACTCCCTGGAGATCCGCGCACCGACATCCGCCCGCGCCAGGTGCCGGGCGCCTGCTGGTCGCCGGTCGCACCGACGGCCGTGGCGGGTCCATCCACCCTGGCCTTCTCCCGCGAGGCGGGGACGCTGCTCGGACTGACCGAGGCAGACGCCGCCTCCCCCGAGTTCGCCGCGGTGTTCGGTGGCAACAGCCTGCTCGATGGCATGGCGCCCTACGCCGCCCGGTATGGCGGGCACCAGTTCGGCCACTGGGCGGGCCAGCTCGGCGACGGCCGGGCGATGACCCTCGGCGAGGCGCTGCACGACGGCGCGCGGTGGGAGGTGCAGCTCAAGGGCGCCGGCCCCACGCCCTACTCCCGCTCGGCGGATGGTCGCGCCGTGCTCCGGTCGTCGATCCGCGAGTTCCTCTGCAGCGAAGCCATGTTCCACCTGGGCGTGCCCACCACCCGCGCCCTGTCGCTGGTCGGCACTGGCGATTCCGTGCTCCGCGACATGCTGTATGACGGCAACGCCGCATACGAGCCCGGAGCCGTGGTGTGCCGCCTCGCGCCGAGCTTCCTCCGACTCGGCAGCTACGAGATCCTGGCCGCCGACCGCGACCCCACCCTGCTCCGCACGCTGGTGGACCACACCATCCGCCACCACTTCCCCGAGCTCGGCGAGCCCACCGATGAGGCCGTGCTCGCCTGGCTCGCCGAGGTGTCGCGCCGCACCGCCGTGATGATCGTGCACTGGCTGCGGGTGGGCTTCGTGCATGGGGTGATGAACACCGACAACCTGTCGGTGCTCGGCCTCACCATCGACTACGGCCCGTATGGCTGGCTCGACGCCTACGACCCGGCGTTCACCCCGAACACCACGGACCTGCCGGCCCGGCGCTACCGCTACGCCGCCCAGCCCCAGGTCGCCCTGTGGAACCTGGAGCGGTTCGCCTCCGCACTCACCGTGCTCGGCCTGCCGCGGGAGGGTCTGGTGAACGCCCTGCAGGCCTATGTGGACACCTTCCGCGACGGCTATGCCCGGATGATGGCCGACAAGCTGGGTATCTCCGATCCCGCCGAAGTGGGCGACCTCACCGAGGACCTGCTCGGCCTGCTCGGCGCCGCCGAGACCGACTGGACGCTGTTCTTCCGCGCGCTGGCCACCGTTGAGCCCGGCACCGACGCGGCGATGGTCGGGGCGCTGTCGGAGGCGTTCTATGCCGAGCCGGCCCCGGGCTGGGCCGACTGGCTGCGCCGCTGGCTCGAGCGGGTGGACGACCGCGACCGGATGCAGCGGACGAACCCCCAGTACGTGCTGCGGAACTTCCTCGGGCAGGAGGCGATCGACGCCGCCCACACCGGGGACTTGTCCAAGGTGCACACCCTGTTCGACGTGATGCGCAGCCCGTATACCGCCCGCCCCGAGTGGAGCGAGTTCAGCCGAAAGCGCCCTGACTGGGCCCGCAACGCGCCAGGCTGCTCGATGCTCTCGTGCAGCTCATGACTCAGGGCGTCGATGCATCGGTCCGAGACGGGCGCCGGCGCCAGGCTATCTGAGCCGGGCGCCCAGCGCACACGAACCAGGAGGACGCATGAGCTCGAACCCCGTCCACACAGGAATCCGCGGCGTGCACCACATGGCGTTCCGCGTGCGCGACTCCGAAGCCACCCGACGGTTCTACGAGGACTTCCTCGGGCTGCCACTGGCCACCAGCCTCGAGATCGGGATCACCAAGACCGGGCGCCGCGCGCAGTACCTGCACACCTTCTACGAGATGGACAATGGCGGCTACCTCGCCTTCTTCGAGGCGCCCGGCATGCCGTTCGAGTTCACCGAGCAGTCCGACTTCGACCTGCACATCGCGCTGGAGGTCGCCGAAGACACCATGCTCGCGATGAAGGCCAAGGCCGAGGCCGAGGGGCGGGAGGTGCGCGGGGTCGCAGACCACGACTGGATCCACTCGATCTACTTCCGCGACCCCAGTGGCTACGTCGTGGAGCTGACCTGCAAGCAGCCCAACCACGATGAAGAGACCGACCCGGCGAAGAATGACGCGCGGTCGATCCTCGCCGGCTGGACCCGCGCCAAACGCGCCGCCGGGTATGACGAGCACGCACCCCCGGGCGCGATGCGGTTCGACACCGGCAAACCGGTCCACGGCACGGCCGGCGAGACCCTGGACTGATGGCCCGCGCCGGCACCCCGCTCGATGTCGGAGACCCGCTGCCCACGCTGCAGCTGAACACCGTCGCCCACGGCCACCTCAGCCTGCCCGACGCGTTCATCGAGCGCCGGGGTCTGGTGCTGGTGTACCGCGCGCACTGGTGAAGCCACTGTCGGCGGCAGTTGGCCGCCTTCCAGGAGAACCTGTCCGCGCTCGACGACGCTGGGGTGAGACTCGTCGCGCTGTCCACCGACCCCGCCGAGCGCGCTGCCGAGACCGTGGAGCGCCTGCAGCTCACGTTCCCGGTCGGCCACTCCCTGCCGCTGCAGCCCACAGCAGCCCGTCTGGGCGTCTACTTCGAGGAGCGACGCCGCATCCTGCACGCAGCCTCATTCCTCGTCGGCTCGGACGGAGCGGTGCAGCTCGCCGTGCTCAGCGCCGGCGCGGTGGGGCGGCTGATGCCCGACGAGCTGCTGCGGCTCGTGCGGTTCTGGGACCGTCCCGCAGCCCAGTGAGCCGCGGGCGTGTCCTTCGTCGACGACGATTCCCGCGCGAGCGCCATCGCCGAGGCGGCGAACGGTGTGTTCGACGAGGTGTTGTTCGTCAAGGAGTCGCCGGCCGACATCTCTGCGTTCCTCATCGCGGCCTCTGCGCTGCCGGTGCTGGACGGCGTGCCTCTGTTCCTCACCGACACCGCGCGGGACCCGGCCGTGCTCGAGTCTGCGGCCGCGGCGCGGGACCGCTTCGAGCAAGTGCGGGGCACGGCGCCGGCGCGGCCATCCGGCCCCACATTCGACGCGTTGGCCGTAGCCTATGCCGCCCGGCATGGAGCGGCGGGCTTCGACACGTTCGCGTACACAGCGCAGAGCCACGACGCAGCCTGGCTGGTGTGCATGGGGCATGCCTGGGGGCTGTATCAGCACGACGAGGTGTCTGGATTCCGCATCGCCCAGGGTCTGCGCCGCGCCTCGCTCGGACAGGACGTGTCGCTGCGGGCGTCGAGCTGGAACCTGCTGAAAGCGGCGTTCAAGGTCGGTAGCTCGGTGGATGTGGAGGGGGCATCGGGCGTGCTCGACTACGACGTCGCCGGAGAGACGACCGCACCGGTGGAGGTGTGGACGATCACGGCGGGTGGCGACGACTTCGAGAGCCAGGAGGTCTACCTGCCGTAGGCCGAGCGCGGCCGAGGGGGGGGAACGGCCGAGGGGGGGGCACGGCCGAAGGGGGGCGCGACGTATGGCCTGGACCCGGGTCCGCCTGGGTGCCTGACCCTGCCTGGACGCTCCGGGGCCAGGCGTGGTGCACCCGCGGATCCCGCCCAGCACGGGCCTGCTGCGGCAGCCCGCACACGGCTTGGGCAGTGTAAGGCGGGAGAACGAAGCTTTCACCGACATCATGACCTTGTGTCCAACGGTGGACCGACCGGATCGGCTTGTTGGTGAGCAGCCTCGACATCTCGTCGGTCGATGGACTCGCCGCACTCACCGGGATGCCCCCGCCGGGGATGTTCATCACGCCCCCCACGGCGAGCCTTCGGTATGACTCACCGCTTCCGCCCGTGCTCAACAACGGGCCCGAGCCCGAGCCCGAGCCCGAGCCCGAGCCGTCAACCGTCCACTCGACCACGCCGCCGTCAGCCGGGGCGGCGGTGGATGTTCCGATCCCGGGACGGCTGATCGCCCAGCGCCGCCCCCCCCCAAGACCGTGCCCCCGATCAGTAGGCACATCGGTCGGTATCAGGTGGTGCAACACCTCGAGCGCGACGACGTGGCGGACACCTACTTGTGCATGCGAGCAGGGCTGGCGGATGGGGAGTCAGTGCACGTGGTGAAGGCGCTGCGCAGCGAGCGCGTCCCGCGTGGGCCGGCGGCGCTGCGGTTCATGGAGGAGGCGCGACGCCTTGCGCAGCTCAGCCACCCGAACCTGCCGCAGGTGATCGAGGTCGCCGACGCGGGCGGGGTGATGTTCGTCGCGATGGAGCTGGTGGACGGTCCAGCCCTGAACTCAGTGCTCGCAGCGCTCGAAGGGCACCGGCAAGATGACGACTGCTACCGGTTCGCGCGGGTGTTCCAAGGGATCTCGGGTGCGCTGGGCGCCGCGCACGGCAAGGAGCTGGACAAGGCGCTCGCGGCGGGCACCTTTCGCACCGCCCGCGCCCTGTGCCCCGAGCTGCCCCCCGCCCTCGACGACCTGATCGTGCGCTGCCTTCGGACCGATCCAGCCGCCCGTCCATCGGCGATCGAGCTCACGGCGCTGCTCGCCGCCATGGTCGCGACAGGAACGCCTCCCATCGACGTGGGCGCATTCGCGGCCTGGCTCGCCAGCCTTCCAATCGTCGCCGAACACGGGTGGACCCGACTGGACCGCGGCACGCCCACCGCTGGAACCCCGGGCACGCGCTCGCCCCTCGCGATCCGAGGGGTGGCCGAGCCGATACCGGTCGACAGACCAACTGTTTGGGCGCTCGCGAGCGTCGGGATGACGGTGCTTGCGGTGGTGCTCGTCGCTGCGTGGCTGCTCTGGCCCGCGCCGCCAGCCCCCGCGGGGGAGGCCGCGAGGACGGCACCCGCGCAACCTACGCGTGCAGCACCCCAGACGCCGGCGCCCACGCCCGCGCCCAATGCGACCGCAGCGCCGCTCCCCGAAGCGGGTTCCGCCGACGGGGAGCGCGGTGAAGCGGACCCGCCCGCGACCACCGGCAACGGCGACGCCGCGTCGGCCTCGGCCGTGGTGCCCGCGCCGGCCCCGGTCTCCATCCCGGTGCCGGTGCCGGTGCCCGTCCCGGCCCCGGTCGCGGAGCCCGCCGCGTCGCCAAGACCCGTGTTGGTGCCAAGCCCGTCAGGCAGGAACGGTGAGCTGAAAGACCCATGGGAGGACTGATGCGATTCGTGGTGTTGCTGCTCGTCCTCGCCCAGCTCGGCGTCGCCCACGCCCAGGACCAGGAGGCCGAGGCGAAGTCGGTGGCAGAGGTCGAGGCCACGGGCCTACCGGTCCCCCCAGCACCCGAGCCCATCGAGCGGCGCCCGCGAACCGCCCCGATCGCGGTGGCCCTCACCGGCGGCGTGCTCGCCGTGGGTGGCGGCACGGCGGCGGGGCTCACCTGGGCGAAGAGCCGGCAGCATGTACAGGCCGGGAACCAGGAGGCGTGGCTGGCGCTCAAGCCCGCGAACAATGCGTGGGTCGGCACCGGCATCGCAGGCGGCTCCCTCCTGGTCGGCGGGCTCGGCTGGGCGATGCTGATGGACGGCGGGCCGCGCATCCACGTGGGTCCGCGGTCGGTGGGGGCGAGCTGGACGCTGCGGTGACCGCGCCGCGGTGGGCGGCTACTCGAAGGACGCTCGCAGCGCCCGCCCCTCGGGCACTCCGTCGACGAACACCTCGGGCTCGGGGGGCAGCCCTCCCGACCAGCCCACGAAAGTCCATCCGGGCGACGGAACCGCCTCCACCCGAACCGGGATGCCCAGGAAGTAAGTGCCGCTGAACCCGTCCTCGACGGTGACCGCCGACAGCGCGAAGTGCCCGCCCTCCGGCGGGTCTGCGTCCAGGGTCAGCTCGAAGGTGCCGTCGAGGCCGAGGTTGTCGACCACATGACCGAAGGCGTAGCCGGGGCGCTCCACCAGCCACGCCTCGATGCCGACCAGGGCCGTCTCCCAGCCGTCTTCCGGGATTGCGTAGTACGAGATGTCGTCGTCGAACTCGCCCCACCGGTCGAACTGCTCGTGCATCACGGCTTCGCGCTCGGCGACCCGTGCGTCGAACACTGCGAGGGTCTGCTCGCTGGAGAACACCGTGTTCAGCATGTCGGCGTAGCGGTTGGCGAACGTCTGCTCGAACCGGGGCACCTCGAGCAACAAGCGCAGCAGCTCGGTGGACCACGGCGGGTTGGGCCAGTCCGGGCCCGCCGGGTCGAGAGCGAACGCCAGGGTGTCATTGCCCACCCAGCCGCCCCACAGCCCGAGCCCGAAGTCGGTGTCGTACAGCAGGAATCGGTACTTGCCGCCGGGCTCCCGCGGGCGCCACCACTTCTTGTTGTTGCCGGGCCAGTCCCAGTTGTCGGCGAAGATCTGGGCGATGTTGTAGTTGGCCACCTCAGCGACGTCGAGGTTGGCGTCTACGTGGGCCCAGGCCTCGGGCGAGCTGCGGTCGATGGTGCGCAGCGTGTCCATGAACGCCACCCAGTGGGCGTTGTCGCCCTCGAGGGCGGTATCTGCCCACTCGAGCAGGTCGATGTCGGTGGCGCCGTGGTAGGCCTCGATGAAGTCGGTGTCGATCCGCTCCCGCAGGTTGTACACGCCCCACGGCTCGCCGTTGAGGAAGGTCACTACCGGCCGCGACGCCTGGTGGTCGATGTCGATGGTCTCGACGAACTTGTGCAGCAGCACGTCGCGCATCATGCCGCCGCTGTGGGTGTAGGCCCAGCCCGCGCCGAGCCAGTCGTGCCCGCCGTTGCGGAGCAGCAGGCTCTTGAACGCCTCGCGATCGGTGTCCTCGAACAGCGGGTAGTCGAGCTCTGAGGTGCCGTACCCGCCGCGCATCAGGAGGCGGAGCGTCTTCTGCTCGAACTGGCGCGAGGCGCCGCCGTGGATCGCGATGCCAGCGTCGAGCGCGAACCCAGGGCCATCCGGGTCGAACAGCTCCACGTGCACATCGCGCTCACTCCGAGCCCAGTAGTCGATGTAGATCCCGTCCGCTGGATCCCACAGATCGTCCGGCTCGACCGCGAGTGAGACGGCGGCGATGTCGCGGGGCTCCTGGGCGATGTAGGTGCCGGTGGTCACCCGGCTCGGCCACAGGCCGGGGGCGAAGGTGCGCGCACGCACCACCCTCGCCGCGTGCGGCACTGTGTCGAGGAACCCGAACACCACCGGAGATCCCTCGGTGGGAACCGCGCCATCCAGCGTGTAGCGGATCGGCAGGAGCCGGTCGCTGGTCTGCACGAGGATCGGCGTGTGTTCGGGATAGAACCCCGGGGGGGGCGAGAGCACCGGCGGTTCCGAGAACCCGGGGCGCCACTCGGTGTCGTTGGTCGCGCCCGGCGTGGGGTCCATGAACACACCGAGCCAGCCCCCGTCCGGCGACCGCCCGATGGACTCGTCGCCGCGCAGCCCGGAGGCATCCACCCGGTCCACCACGCAGCCGTCCGGAGCAGAGAGCGTGACGGGCTCGCCGTTCATGGACAGCTTGAAGCTCGCGTGCAGCGACGCTTCGCCCAGAGAGTCGGCGAGCTCGAGGGAGACCGACCCAGGGCGGGCGGGCGCGTAGCCGAGGGTGAGGAACGGGATCAGGCTGAGGTCGGAGGATTCCGCGTTTGAATCGTGAACCTCCACCGCGAGGATGTTGCGACCGGGGCGGAGCAGCTCGGACCCGCGCTCGAGCACGTCGAACCCGGGTGCGGGCAGCCCTTGGTACAGCTGCGCCTCCTGGCCGCCGTCGGTCACCCAGGCGTCCCACGCCGGCGGGTATCCCTCGACCCCGTCCCGGGCGATCTCCTCGCCATTGAGCCAAGCCACGAAGCCGTCGTCGTGGTCGACGTGCAGCCACAGCGCGGCGAGGTCGGCCAGCGCATCCTCCGACACGTCGAACCCGGTGCGCACATACACGGTGTGGGCTGAGAGCACGGTGGCGTCGTCGTCATCGGACCGGCCGAACCCGCTGGGGCCCAGGAGCCAGCCGGAGTCGTCGAACCCGGGCTCGGCCCAGTCGCCGGGGGGCGGCGCCACCACCTCGAGGTAGGTCCACAGCTGGCCGCGGTCGATCACCGTGTCCCAGCTCGACACCAGGCGGTCCTTGCCCGAGGCGAGCACGAGCAGGTGGGCGCCGGGCTCGAGGGTGAGGTCCGGGAAGGGCCACTTGCCGGGCTCCTCATCGTCATCCGACAGGCCCCACCCGGCGAGATCCACCGGCACCAGGCTGTCGTTGTACAGCTCGATCCAGTCGGGGCTGTCGCCGTCTTCGTCGATGACCATCTTCTGGTTCGACGTGCTCACCTCGTTGATCACCACCGCGGGCCACTCGAGGCACACGGGCTCGGGGTCGGTGGTGCCGGTGGAGGTCGTGCCCGTGGACGTCGTGCCCGTGGACGTCGTGCCCGTCGAGGTCGTGCCCGTGCCAGTGCCGGTGCCCGTCGACGTGCCCGTGGGCGTGGACGTGGTGCCGGCCGGGGTGGTGCCGGCGGGCGTGGTGCCGGCGGGCGTGGTGTCGGGCGCGGGCGCCGCAGAGTCACCGGGCTTGGCGGCCGGTTGACAGCCGATAGCGAGCACGAGCGTGAGCATAGGGAGGGATTTCATGGGTGCATCATAGCGAATCGCGAGCCCGAGCGACGAGGGGCGGCCCTCCCTCAGCGACGCCGCGCCATCCACAGCGTGTCGATGCCCCGATCATCATGGGTGGGCCGGCCGGGCTCGTGGAATGGCAGCACCTCCACCTCGAACCCCACCTTGCGCAAGCGACTGTTCAGCGCGGAATCCGGGCGGGCGGACCAGATGCCGAGGATGCCACCAGGCACCAGCGCATCCCGCGCGGACCGGAGCCCATGCCGGGTGTACAGCCAACCGTTGTTCGGGCGGGTGAGCGCGCCCGGGCCGTTGTCGACGTCGAGCAGGATGGCGCTCCACCGCGCCGGCGGCGTCTCCACCAAGTCGCCCACATCGCCAACATAGACCTCGGTGCGGGAGTCGCTGAGCGGGTGTCGGGAGGCCCGCCCGCAGTACTCGCGATTCCACCGCACCACGGCGGGGAGCAGCTCGGCGACCGTGACCCGGGCGTTGGGCCCCACCCTGCGGAGCGCCGCGGCGAGGGTGAACCCCATGCCCAGCCCACCGACCAGGATCCGCGCATCGTCCAGCTCGGCGAGGCGGTCGCAGGCGAAGTCGGCCAGCGCGTCTTCCGACCCGTGCAGCCGGTTGCTCATCAGCTCGCGGCCGTTCACGTGGATCACGTACTCGCTGCCGCGGGACACGAGGAACAAGGTGCCGTCGTCATCCGGCACGTCTTCGTAGTCGATCAGGTCCCAGGGGCGCACGGGCGGCTCCTCCCGGGTGGCGGCACCAAGCCGTACCCTGCAGCGCTGGCCGAACCCGCATAGCAGGTCGCGGGTGGCGATGACGCCCTGACATCGGATCGGTGCCGCTGGAGTCGGCGCCGGAGCTGTCGCCAGATCCACCGCCTCGCACCGCCGCTCGGCCGCCGTCTCGGCCAGCCGCCAGCTCGGGCTAGCCCTCGAGTCCCTGGAGCGTATGCTCCACCTCACCCCCCCCCCGGAGATGATCCAGATGAGCACTCCCGTCGAACGCGTCCAAGCATTCATGGTTGCCCTCGGCACAGAGCGGGAGGGCTCCCTCGCCCAGCTCGACACGTTGTTCGATCCCGACGTGTACTACCGAGACCCGCTCCGCAGCTTGCGCGGCGTGACCGAGTTCCGCCAGACCTTCCTCCGAATGTTCAGGAAGTACAGCTGGGTGGAGCTGACAGACTTCCAGACCTGGGGCGACGAGACCTCGTTCTCGCTCGAGTACACGATGCGCATGAAGATGTCGGTGGGGCCGGTGTTCTCGCTGAAGATGGCCACGATGTGCCGCTCGCGGGATGGCCGGATCTACGAGTACGTCGATCAATTCGACATGGCATCGGCCTTGCTCTCGCCCACGCCTCGGCTGCAGCGGGCGTACCACCGGGCGGCCGTGCGTCTGTTCCTGTAGGGGCCCGGACCTGGCTGCCCACCTGACGCCACGGTCGCGCCGACGGCCACATCGGGTGAGGCTACCCCATGTGGTCCTGGCTCCCATGGGCACGCGCCCGCCGCCGTCGTCTCCGCGAGACCCCACTCCCCGCCGAGGCGTGGGAGGTGCTGCGGGCCGACGTCCCCCTGGTCCAGCGGCTGACCGAGGCCGAGCGCCACCGGCTCGAAGGCCTGGTCCAGGTGTTCCTCGACGACAAGACGATCGAGGGCTGCGGCGGGCTGGTGGTGACCGACGCGATGCGCTGGGTCATCGCCGCACAGGCCTGCGTGCTGCTGCTCGGACTCGACGTCGACCTGCCCTACGCCGGGCTGCATGTGGTGCGGGTCTACCCGTCGACCTATGCCGCGGCGGTGGTGGACCACGATGGCGTGCTCACCGCGGAGGGGGACCAGCAGCGGCTCGGGGAGTCCAGTCGGCATGGCTACGTGGTGCTGTCATGGGACGCGGCTCGACGCGGCGGGCAGCGCCCGTCGGACGGTGACAATGTGGTGCTGCACGAGTTCGCCCACCAGCTCGACACCGCCGACGGTCGGGCTGACGGAGCACCCCTCCTGCCCTCCGCGCTGTACGGGCCGTGGGCGACGGCCCTCGGTGATGCCTTCTCGGAGCTTCAGCAGGACGTGGCCGCCCGCCGCCGCTCGGTCATCGACGCCTACGGCGCCACCAACCCCGCCGAGTTCTTCGCGGTCGTGACCGAGACCTTCTTCGAGCAGCCCGAGCGGCTGCAGGCGGGCTGGCCGGAGGTGTATGCGGTGTTGGCGCAGTACTACCGACAGGATCCCGCCGCGCGTGCCGCCGCGGCCACGTGACGCGGGCATCGCGCCGGGCGTCCCCCACATCGGGCCGTGGCGCCACCCGCCACCCGTGCCGCTGCTCCCCATTGTCCGGATCAGCGGCGTGCAGGTGCCCGTGGCCGACATCCCAGAGGTCAACGAAGACCCGAACGGGTGCGCACCCGCGTCCGTGGCCCGGTCGCTCGGGTACATGGGCGACCTGTTCGAGCTCGACTTCGGTGACCCGCAAGACGCCTACGACCTGCTGTACTTCTTCATGGACACCGACCCCGACACCGGAACCTCCGATGCCAACATGATCGACGGCAAGGCGGCCTATACCGAGCTCGGCGACCTTCCCATCGACACCCGATGGTCGGAGTGGGCGGCGGGCATGGGCGGCGTGATGGACCTGCTCGACGCCGGCGGCGACGTGGAGGTGCTCATCACCTGGGACGAGCCTGACGAGGAGGACTGGGAGGAGTGGCTCGACGAGCTGCTGCGGGACGACGAGAAGCGCGGCGGCGTGGTGGGCAAGGCGGCGGAGGTCGATCCCACGGTGGAGGAGACCCTCGACGCGATCCTGGCCGCACAGGAGGCCGCCGAGGCCGCAGTACGCGCTGCGGTCGGAGACATCCTGGGCCACCCGCGCGCCCCGCGCCCCTCCGTGGTCCGGCGCTCCCTGGAGCGGTACCGCGGCGGAGACCCGCCCGCCGACCCCGAGGCCGCAGACCTGCTCCGCGCCCTCGACGAGGCGCTGGGGGACAAAAAGAGCGCCGAAGAAGAGGAGCAGCAGCTCCTGGACGACCTGTTCGACCTGCTCTACGGCGAAGATGGCCCACCCGGCCATGCCGCGATGGTCACCCGGGTGATCGCGCTGGCCGACGGCACCTTCCTGCTGACCTATGTGGACGACCCCGACCAGCACGACGGCGAGGCCGAGAACAAGGAGCACACGGTGCTGGTGCAGCCCGACGGCACGTTCCCGGGTGGCCGAATCGACAAGTTCCTGCTCGAGCAGATCGTGTTCTGAAAGAGTGGATGTGGACCCAGAGGCGGTGGCCGGCGAAGCGGGTACGATGCGGCATGGACCGAATCGTGCTGATCGTCACCGGGGGCAGTGATCTGACCGACCCCGCCCACTGGCAGCGGGGCCTGGACGCGCTGGCTGACGCGATGGGCCCTGACGCCGCGGCGCGGGTGCTCGAGGTGCACCACGGCGAGCGGGCCGGATGGGACCGCCGGGCCAGGGCCTGGGCCATCGCACGGGGGCTGCCCCAGCACGGGATGACCGCCGAAGACGCCGCGACAGACACCCTCAAGCGTGCGCAGTGGGGCAAGCGGCGCAACTGGCTGTTCATGACGGCGGCCAAGCGCCGCGCGGCCGAGCTCGGCGCCACGCCGGTGTGCCTGGCCGGGTGGAACGGCAGCTCAGATGCGACCGCCAACGGCATCGCAGTGGCGGTCTTCCTCGGCATCCAGGTGGTGCCGTACCGCGCGTGGCGCGCCTGACTGTCGGGCTACTTCCACCGGAGTGGGGTGTAGTTCACCGGGATGTTCCCACCCTCGCTGATCGACCACAGCCCAGCGCCGTCGGCGCCAAACCCGATCGACTCCCCCTGGCCCTCGCTCGGGAGGGCGATCGCGCACGGGCGCTGGTCGGTGAACGCATCGGCGAGCGGCACGGCCTGGTCCCGGCGCCACAGGTAGGCCTCGGACCGGTAGGTGCGGATCACGATGGCGTCGCCCAGCGGTGAGATGTCGCCCCCGGTGGTGGCTCCACCGCTCAGGGGCGCGCTGTCGAAGTCCAGCTCCGCCACGAGGATCAGCTCCTCCACATCGCCGTCGGCATGGGGGGCGGCCTTGCGGAACACGCGAGTGTCGCCCTCGTAGCTCTTGGTCACCACGACCAGGTCGTCGGTGACCGGGTCGAGCAGCAAGGTCTCTGCGTCGTAGGCCCGCTCTGGGTAGGTGAGGGTCAGCGTCGCCGCGGCCTCCGTCACCCCGTCGCCGGGCCCACCGATGCGGGGCTCGGGCACGCGGAAGACCTGGATCGAATCACGGGACTCGGCGTTGTCACCGATGTCTCCGATGTACAGCACCCCGGCGCCGGTCTCCGGGTCTGACCCGATGGCCAGGTCTTCCCAGTCCCGGGGCTCAGCGCCGTCCACCTCCCACCTGCCGAGCAGGGTGCCGTCTTCGTCCAGGGCGTACAGGTATGGGCCATCGCCGGCGTCGTTGTGCACCCACAGCACGCCCGGATTGTCCCGGCTGGCCACCAGGCCGGACACCTCGATCAGCGCGGGCGCGTCGACGAAGCCCGGCTCGGTCGGGGCCGAGGTGCCCGGGCAGCGCGCCTGGCCCACCTCGATCTCCACCGCGGCTTGCGCGAGGGCCCCCGCAGCGTCCGTCGCCACCAGCGCGACCGTGTGCAGGCCGCTGGCGAGGAAAGTGTGCTCCACGGACGCGCCGTCGGCCGTCACTCCGGCGAGGTCCCAGGTGAAGTCGCTGGCCGCACCGGACGACACCACCGCGTCCAGCTGCACCGTCAGGGGGAGCCGGCCCTCGATCCGGTCGGCGGAGATGCTGACCACCAGCAGCGCGTCGGAGTCGGCGGACCCGCCACAGGCCGTGATCCCGCAGAGCACCACCCAGCCCAGCGTGCGCATCGCGGCCTCCCGTTCGTGACCCAATACCACGCGAGCGGCCTACTTCCGGCCGGTGCGCGACAGCTCATGGTAGGCCTGCGCCGGCGTGAGTCCGAGCTCGTCGCGGAGCACCTCGTTGCGCTCCCGCACAGCTCGCTGCACCTCGGCCACGTCGAGGCTGTGCTCGTAGTCGTGGGCGAGGGTGGTCGCCTTGCTGCGGGTGAGGCTGCCGATGAGCGATCCGGTGATGCCGATGCCGATGCCCCCGAGCCCGGCCGACGTGAATGACCGGCTGGTCTGTGCATCGGACGTGACGACTCCGCCGATCAGGCTCGCCAGCCCCCCCGCCAGTCCGGCCACGCCGACGGTGGACCAGGTCCTGCTGGCGCGCCCCGACCGCTGGATGCGGGCCCCGAGCTCCGCGGCCTCGGACCCACGCCCGACCGCCCGCATGTAGTCCGGCACGGTGAGGCGCTGGGCGCCTTGATACACCGCCCACTCGTGCGCGAACGTAGGCGGGTCCACCGCGACCACCTCCCCGGAGTGCCAGCCATACCCCCGCCACGGGCGCCCGCCCCAGCCCCAGTGGCTGTGCATCACCGTGACCGAGCCAGGCACCAGCGTCTGGATCTCGCGGACCTGGAGGACCTTCGACCGGAAAGTGATCAGCGCGTTCAGCTCCGCCGCCGTGCGGGGGGGTGGCGGGCTCGGCGAGGGCGCCGACGGTGAGCGCGAGGGCGACGAGGATCATGGGGATTCCTGTGGAGTGCCCGGAGGATACTCACCGCCCGACGGATGTACGGTCACGAATGATCGACCGTG
The DNA here is from genome assembly GCA_047609825.1 of Myxococcota bacterium. GTDB lineage: Bacteria > Myxococcota_A > UBA796 > UBA796. The sequence continues at coordinate 3,713 of JBLFXJ010000048.1, read as the reverse complement.
GCCCGCGAGACCGGCGATCATCGCCGGTCTCGTGGATCACTCGTCAGGGACAGGCCGCCGGACGCACGGTCTGGGTGTAGGCGCAGTAGCCACCGGCCCAGGAAGTGCCCCAGGACGGGTGCCCGCAGGTGTCCGAGTCAAAGACCAGTCCGGCGTTGCTGGTCGGGTCGGGACCGGGACCGAACATCGAGGACTGGTAGTACAGCGTGTCGTCGCCGCCGCCCCCGAGGAACTTGTCCCCGCCAAAGGCGTCACACAGGGAGTCGTCGCCGGCGTCGCCGTACAGGGTGTCGGTGCCGCCGCCGCCGGCGATGCCATCGTTGTCGGCCCCGCCGTGGAGCGTGTCAAACCCCAAGTCGCCCCGGATGGTGTCGTCGCCGGCCTCGCCAAAGATCTCGTCGTCGCCGTCTTCGCCGTGCAGGATGTCAGCGCCGGCGCCACCGTAGATCGTGTCGTCGTCGTCGCCGCCGTAGATCGTGTCGCCGCTCGAGCCGCCGTCGATCGTGTCCCTGCCGTTTTCCCCGTAGATTGTGTCGGCGCCACTCCCGCCGTCGATGTCGTCAGCGCCGTTTCCGCCGCGGATCGTGTCGCCGCTGCCGGCCCCCTCGATGGTGTCCTTGCCGGCGCCGCCGTTCAGGTCGTCGGCCCCGGTGCAGCCCTCGATGAGGTCGTCGCCGTCGTTGCCGTACACGATTGCGCTGGCGCTGCTGCCGTAGCAGTTCTCGTTGAGGGTCTCGACGTAGTCGGTGACGTCATTCGACCCCCGGATCACCGAGCTGCCGATGGTCTCTACATAGACCACCATGGACGTCGCGGACGTGTTCTCGAGGTCGTAGGTCGGGCCGGCCACCGGCGTATAGGTGAGGTTGATGTAGTCCACGTGGTCCTCGACATCGGCCTGGATCCACACGGTGTCGATGTCGGTCTCCTGGGTGACGCAGCAGAACTTGTCGCCGGCGGGATCCTCCCCCCACACCGACATCGTGTTGGGGGGGGAGCGCTCGCCCACCCGGCTGTCATCGGCTGTTCACAGCGTAGCAGGGTCGCTTCCGGCCACACGACAACAATGCACCAGGCGCGATTGTTATCCCGGTCAGGTGACGCGGAACGAGGCTTCCGGGCAACCCCGGCGAGCGAGACCGGCGATGATCGCCGGTCTCGACCGGAGCCTCGCGCCCGCGACAGGTAGAACTCCCCCCAAACCGACCGGATCGTCTATCGCGGCAATGGAGACAAGGGATCCGTGGACCTCCGCTGGGCAGGGCGCTACCTCCATGCCCATGCAAAGCGAAGCGCGACAAGCCGGGTTCGGTACGTTCGCCGGTGTGTACCGCCCCATTGTGCTCACGGTGCTCGGCGCGATGCTCTACCTTCGGGAGGGCTGGCTCGTCGGGAACGCAGGGCTGGGCGGGGCATTGCTCGTCATCGGCGCGGCGTTCTTGATCACCGGCACCACGGCGCTGTCGCTGTCCTCCATCGCCACCAACCTCCGGCTCCGTGCCGGCGGCGCGTTCGCGATCATCGCCGCCGCACTCGGACTCGAGGCCGGCGGCGCCATCGGCGTGCCCCTGTTCATCGCGCAGACCGTCAGCTCGGCGATGTACCTGTTCGCGTTCGCCGAGGGCTGGGGCTACATCTTCCCGACCCACGATCCGCGCATCGTGGCCGGCGTAGCGTTCGCGAGCGTTGCGGCGGTCGTGCTCCGGTCCGCCTCCCTCGCCTCCCGGGCGCAGGCGGTGATGCTCTGGGTCGTCGCAGTCGCCATCCTCAGCGCCCTCGGCGGCTGGTGGGACGCGCGCCCCCAGCCGCTGGTGATCATCGGGCGGTTCCCCGAGGCCTCCCTGCTCGAGTGCTTCGCGCTGTTCTTCCCGGCGGCCACCGGCATCATGGTTGGCGCCGGCATGAGCGGCGAGCTCGCCTCCCCCTCACGCTCTGTGCCCCGCGGCACGATGTTCGCGTGGGGCACCACCCTCGCCGTGTACGTGATCGGTGCCATCTGGTACGCCACGGTCATCCCGCGGGAGGAGCTGCTCACGAACAAGCTCGCGATGGTGGACCACGCGGCGGTTGGCGAGATGGTGCTGTTCGGGCTCCTGTCGAGCACCCTGATGGCGGCGATGTCGTCCCTCGTCGCGGCACCCCGCCTGCTCCAGGCGATGGCCGCGCACGACGTGGTGCCCGGTGCTGGCTGGCTGCAGCAGCAGACCGAGAATGGCGAGCCGCGCAATGCCACCATCGTCACCCTGCTCATCGCGGCCTCGGGGCTGCTCGCCGGGTCGCTCGATGCCATCGCTCCGGTGATCACCAGCTTCTTCGTGATGACCTACCTCGCGGTAAACGTGGTGGTGTTCCTCGAGCAGGGCCTCGGCCTGGTGAGCTGGCGCCCCACATTCCTCGTGCCCACCTGGGTGCCGGCGCTCGGTGCCAGCGCGTGCCTGCTCGGGCTGGTGCTGTCGAGCCCGGCCGGCGGTCTGCCCGAGGTGATGTTCGTCACGGGGATCTACCTGTGGCTCGCGCGGCGTAAGCGCGTGGACACCCCCTGGGAGACGGTTCAGTCCGGCATCGCCCAGACGCTGGCCGCGTGGGCCGCACGCAAGGCCGCCCAGATGCGGAAGAGCCCCCGCACCTGGAAGCCCGACCTGCTCGTGCCCGTGGCCTCGGAAGATGAGCTGCGCTCGGTGGCGCCCGCCGCCGAGGCGTTGATCGCATCGCAGGGCTCGGTGAAGTTCGTCGCCTTGAAGGACGGCTTCGAGGAGCCGATGGACGAGCTCGTGGAGGCGATGCGGGAGCGGGCGCGGTTCTGTTCGTGGCACCTGATGCCGGAGGAGACCCCGGCCCAGGGCGCGCGGCTGAGCATCAGCGCCATGCAGGGCACGTTCTTCGCGCCGAACCTCGTGTTGCTCTCGGCCCGCCACACCAGCGACGCCGTCGCCCAGGTGGTGCTCGACCACGCCGTGAAGCACCAGGTGGGGGTGGTGCTCCTGTTCGACTCGCCCGAGCTGCCGCTCACCAAGGCGGCGCAGGCGGCGGTGTGGCTGTCGGATCGGTCACCGGACTGGGAGCTCGCCCTGCGGGTGACGAACCTGGACCTGCCGGTGCTGCTCGCCTACCTGCTCACCCGCCCCGACAGCGGGTCCACTCGTCTGTGCACGGTGCTCCGGGGCGATGGCCCCACCGAGCCGGCGAAGCAGTTCCTCGACGACCTGGTGCAGCTGGGCCGGCTGCCGCGCACCACCTCGCATGTGCTGCGGGGCTCCCTGCTCGACCAGCTGCGGAACGGTCCACCGGCGGATGTGCACCTGTTTGGCCTGCCGCCGACCATCGAGCTCGAGCGGCTGTGGGAGATCCACCGGGCGGCGGGGGCGCCATGTGTCTTCGTGCGGGACTCTGGGCAGGAATCGGCGTTGGCGTAGGTCCTGCGAGAATTCGGGTTCGGCGGGGTCGGGCGGGGAGAGGCCGGGCGGGAGAGGCCGGGCAGGAGAGGCCGGGCGGGAGAGGCCGAGCGGGAGAGGCCGGGCAGGAGAGGCCGGGCAGGAGAGGCCGATCGATCTCGGCGGGCCGATGGATCAGGGTCCGAGCGGAGTCAGAGAGAGCCGGTGCCTGCTGGCGGAATGTGTCAATGGACTTGGCACAGATTGGAAGAAAATACTCTGGGGTTGCGGATCCACGGTGGGGGCTTCCCTCGAGCAGGAGGACAGGCCTTTGAAGGTCAT
>JBLFXJ010000047.1:0-33604 GCA_047609825.1 Myxococcota bacterium | reverse complement strand
GCCTCGACGGTGATACGCCCGTCGACTTTTGCCACCACCGTGGTCTGGAAACCGGATTGGCCCCCAGGCCCGACCTGCTCTTGGCCGCACTCGACGATCCATTCGCGATTCACGAAGGTGAGGGAATCTGCGTCGTGCCTGGGGGTCGGAGAGATGTCATCGCCGCGTGGGCGGCCGGTGAGCTCGACTGCCAATAGTCCACCACCTGGACCGGCACCTCGCACCGGCCGTCGGGGAACGTGGCATGGCAAGGTTGCATCGGTCCCCGGAACCGCCCCGCGGTCCCAAGCGGGTTGCATCGGTCCCCGGAACCGCCCCTCGGTCGGAACCGCCCCGCGGTCCCAACCCGGTTTCATCGGTCCCCGGAACCGCCCTGCGGTCCTGAGCGGAAGCGAACCCCCGTGGGTCCGCGGATCCACTTTCCGGCCGCGCCCCGACGTGTCATCCCCCGGCATGCCTCGCCGACCCCGGTATGTACAGCCCGGTACCTACCAGCACGTCATGAACCGCGTGAGCTGCCGAGAGGCCGTGTTCGACGACCCGTTCAACCAGAGGCTGTTCGCCCACCACCTCGCCGACCTGCCCGCACGGGGCGTGCACGTGCTTACCTGGGTGCTCATGCCCAACCACTTCCACCTGCTCGTCCTGGATGACGACGGAACGCTGCCGAACGCCATCGGTGGGCTGACACGGGAGTTCGTCAAGCGCGTCAACCAGCGCCAGCCTTGGTGGGACGGACCGCTGTTCCGCGACCGCTACCGCAGCGTGCCGATCCGGACCGACGCCCAGTTGCTCCACGTGTACGCCTACATTGCTCTCAACCCCTGGTCCGCCGGGCTGGTCCGCCGACCCGACGACCCGTGGCCCGGCGCCCACCAGGCCCTCGCCGGGCTCACCCCACCGCCCTCCTGGCTGGCCCTCACGCGGCGTGATGCCGCCTTCGGTGGCGTCGCGGCGTACCGACGCCACGTGCACGAGGTCGCTGCCGGCAGACGTGGCGCGGCGCCGGATGCCCTTCGCCTCGAGGGCGCGCCCGGGCCCGACGGCCTGACCGACCGGGCCCTCGCCCTCTCGGCAAGCGGACGGTCGAGCCCGGAGATCGCCCGGGAGCTCGGCGTCCACCGCACCACCGTGTGGCGGAGGCTCGCCCGGCGGGGGCGGCAGACACGACCCGCCACCCGCGGCGACCCCGACTGAAAGAGGCCTTGGAGCAGCGCGTCTCAGCGCGCCTCACCCACCATGATCCACCGCAGCACCGGACGGATCGTCCACGCCGGACCCAGGCGCACGACCAGGTTGCGCAGCGGTGCGAACACGCCCGCGACTGTGCCAGGCGACCGAGCCAGCGGGCGAGCCACACCACGGCGGTGGCCTTGCGCCGTCGCTGCCGCTGATAAGCTCGAAACGCCGCCTCTGGCGTGGGTTGTGTCGCGATCTGGTCCGCCAGGCACACCGCATCCTCGAGGGCCTGGCAGCCGCCCTGACCCAGGTTCGGGGTGCAGGCGTGCACGGCATCGCCCAGGCCACAGACGGTGCCGGCCCACCACCGCGGCGGCGGCTCCAGGTCGAACAATGGATTGATCTGTGGAGCACGACGGGCGCGAGCTCGGGTCGCGGGGTGTACGGGCGAGTGGTTTCGAAGAACAGGGTGGTGCCCGCGCGGGTCGCGAATCGGAAGCCGTCGAACGGTCGCCCGAGCGCCACCAGATCGGCCCGCAAGGTGGGCTCCAGCTGGTCCAGCGCGTGCAGGGCATTCGCGTACAGCCAGTGGCCCCCACCCACGTGGGCATAGCTGGGGGCCGCCTCGTGCACGTGAACATCAAACCCGCGCCGGTGCAGGCCGATCGCCACCGCCAGGCCGCCGATGCCGCCGCCAACGATGTGCACAGTGGGGGTGGTCACAGGGTCCATGCGCGCACCGCCACCACGGTCAGGGTCAGCCAGGCCACGACGGTGATCCACACCGGCATCTTGGCCGCGCCGCGCTTGAGCTCGGCGTCGGGGTCTCGCGCTCGGGCCACTCGGTACGCCAGATGGCCGATCTCCAGCGTGCTCCAGCCCCAGGCACAGGTCCACAGTCCGAGCGCGAACCACACGGGGCCGGGTGAGGATTCGGCAAGGATCGTACTGCCGAACAGGGCGAACAGTCCGGCACCCGCCAGGCCGACTCCGACGCTCGAGGCCCACGCGGCCGGCACCCTGCCGAGGGCAACGGCCGAGGTGTGGATCCCGTTCGCCACGTCCTCGTCATAGTCCTCGGCCGTGTTCACCAGGATGATCAGCTGGGCCATGGCACCGTAAAGACCGACCAACGCCAGGAGTGAGGGGGAGGGCCAACCGACGACCGCGCCGGTGACCAGGAGCATGGGGCCCACGAAGATCAGCGTCCACAGGGTGGGGATCTGGAGCAGGCCGCGACCCTTCAGCCGCAGCGGGCCGTACGAATATTGGTGGCCGAGCACCAGCCCGATGAGCACCAGGGGCAGGAGCCACCAGCGGCCGGTGAGCGCCCCCAGGGCGACGGTGCCCACGAGCACGGCACCTGCGGTGGCGACGATCTGACCGGTCACGTTCCGCACGCCGAGGCCAAACACCGCCTCGGAGAGCGAGGTCTTGTACACGGCGTCGAGCTCGCGGTCCGCGAGACAGTTCACCATGTCGCCGAAGTGGAACAGCCCGAAGAACACCACGGCGGCGAGCCAGGCGACCGGGGAGCCGAGCCACGCCGCGGTCGGATCGGCCCAGAGCAGGCCGATCAGCAGGATGGGGACCTCCGCCACCATGAACTCGGGACGGCGGATCCGCAGGCTGTCGGTGAGCCAGCGCCGTGGCCCGCGCTGTGCAGCCAGCACATTCACCCGGTGGATGTGGCGCGGCGCCTGTTCTGAGAACGCCTCGCGACCGTGCACGAGGGCGTGGTTGTCGGCCAGCACCAGGTCGCCATCCTGCCATTGGTGGGCCAGGCGGTAGGCGGGGTCGCGCAGGGCCCGGGCCACGGCGTCGATGGACGGCGCGCCGGCGTGTAGGGCATGGACCTGGACGGGATTCAGGCCGGCCACCGGCTCGGCGAACCGCAGGGTGGGGGCGCCGGACACAGGGTGGGGACCCACCAATGGGCTGTCGAAGGTGCCGCCATAGTGCACCACTTTGTCGGTGCTGTACCGGAACCGGGCGGCGGCCCAGCGCTCTCGCGTCGACGCGTCCAGCTCGGCCCACACCGCCTCGGTGTCCACGAACACTGTGCGTCCTCCGGCAGCAGCTGGCGGCGCCTGGAGACAGTGAAAGACGAGCAGATCTGGGATCTCTCCCTTGAAGGCACCATCCCAGTGGAGCGGCACCTCGGAAGTGGTGTACAGGTAGTTCTTCTTCTCCGCGTCCACCCGGAGCACGTTCACGGCGCCGAAGCTCCACGCCTGCAGCGGGCCCAGTCGGCGGGCGAGCAGGGGCAGGCGCTGCTTGTCGAGGCCCTCCACCCCGTGCAACACCACCACCTTGTGTGCATCTACTTGGGCGCGCAGCCACTCCGCATCCAGGTCCGACCAGGCCGTGCCCGTCTCGACCTCGACCACCACGCCGAATGGCTCCAGCGCTGTGGTCTTCACGGCAGCACCAGGTGGTCCCCGCACAGGGTCGCGCCTGCGCCCTCGGCGTCAGCGCGCTTCATCAGGCGTGCGCCGTGCTCACCGACCACCGCGGCCGCATGCCATGGGGTGAGCCAGGCATCGGCGGTGTCGATGAGGTGGATGCCGATCTTCTCCGACACCTGCGGCTGGGGATGGATCGACAGGCGCAGGGCCTCGGGCAGGGCCTCGGCCACCAGTGCGCCCCACGCCTCGCTCCGCTGAACAACCTCCCAGGCCCGGCCGGCGGTCACCTTGCGGTTCGCCGTGCGGCTGCGCTCGGGGTGCAGCACCACGGCGTCCTCGAACAGGAATCGGTGGATGCCATCGTATTGTGCCTGGTGCCGGGAGTGCGCCTTTGCGCGCGCCTTCAGGGCATCCACTGGGGTGGCGTAGCGGGACGCGAGGGCCTCGCGAGCAGCGGCACCGCGCAGGTCGCCGACTACGTCCCGCAGGTCGAACACGCTCAGGGCGTGCAGTCCCTCATCCTCCAGGATGCGCCGGATTGCCGCCTGGTAGGCGTCGACCTCGGCGTCGTCGACCTCGACCAGATCGGCGAACACATGCCCATCCGACGCGATGACCAGGCGAGCCCCGGGAGCGTGCACGGCGGCGAGCTCATCGCACAGGGCCTGCAGGCTGCGCAGCGCCAGCACCTCGGCGAGGTCGGGCAGGGGGCCGAGGGTCTTGGCCCGGCTGGGGGACTTCGCGGGGAAGGCCGGGAGGACCAGGGTGAGCGGCCGATCCTCGGCGATGACCCGCGCCATCGCCGGTCGGTGCAGGGCCAGTGCCGCCTCGGAGGCGGGCCAGGCCGAACCTTCGTGCAGGCGACGGCGCTGGAACAGGATCTCCAGCATCGCATCGGCCCGCTGAGCCGCGTCCGCACCGCGGGTGGTGGCGAGGGCGTCGCCGAACAACGCGTCCGCACGGGTCAGCACGTCGCCGCCCATCGCCGTGATCAACGGCAGCATGCCCAGCCCGCCGGCGAGCAGCTCCAGTGCGCCCTGGGTGCGGGGATTGTCATCGGCCGTGTCCTGGGTCCAGACCAGCAGGAGTGCCAGGTGGGCACCGTAGAGCAGGCGGCCGATCCGAGCCTGCTCAGCGGGATCTGCCGGGGCGTCGCTGGCGCCTGAGACCACCAGGTGGAACACGCCGCTGTTCCGCGACCGCACCACGCCGGTGCGCGGACCCAGGATGCCGAGCCTGTCGGTGGGGTCGAGGGCGCGGGCGGTGAGGGCGCGCATGGCGCTGCGGTGGGGCGTGATCAGCCCGACCTTCACCTGCATCGCGGCGAGGAACCGGGCAGCCACGGTGCCGTCAGGAAGGTCGGCCGCGGCCGCCTCGAACCGGTCGGCGATGCGCGCATACAGGGCCATCGCCAGGGCATCTTTCGACGGATGGTACTTGTAGGCCAGCCCGGGCGAGACCCCCGCCCGCTTGGCGATGTCGCGCATCGAGGTGTCGTGGAAACCCTTCTCGGCGAACAGCGCGAGGGCAGAGTGCAGGAGCTCGAGGTCGGTGCGCATGGTAAACGTGTTTACCCTGTTGCGGGTGAGTCGTCCCCGTCCAGCTCGAGCATCGGGGCCTCGGGCACGGCGCTCACCGGGACGGTCATCGCGATCCGCTCCCCGCCATCGTTGCCGCCGAAGATGTAGCCGGCGAGCACGCGGGATCCGCTCCCCACGGCGTCGTCGAACGGGCCGTCCATGGTGTCAGTAGCAGGAGTGTACCAGACGGCGTGAGGCCAACGGGCCGCTGCCGCCAGGCTGCGACTACCCAGGACTCTTCCGGTCCAGCCACTCCACCGCCAGTCCATCAACACGCTCGAAATGCTTGTCGCGGGTCACGAGCGTGGCACCCGTCTCCAGCGCATGGGCCGCGATCCACACATCGTTCGTTGGTATCGGTTGCCCGCGCTCCCGCAGTCTCGCCATCACGCGGCCAAACCTGTCCGCGGTCGTCCGTGTCACAATCAGGAACCGCACCACGGGTGCGTCCATGAAGTCGTCGAGAAGCTGCTGGTTCCGCTCCGCCCGCGTCCCACGACGGAACCCATACTCCAGCTCACCGACCACGATCGCCGACATCAGCACCCGGCGCGACTCTCGGATCAGCGTACTGACCTCACGATCGCCGCGCATCAGATCGGACCATGCGTTGCTGTCCAGCAGGATGCGCTCGTGCGTCATCTCCACAGCTCCAAGTCGATGGTCTCCAGGTCCGCCACAGCGTGCTCCAGCTCGGCCGCGTCCGCCTCCGTCCAGCTGCCGATGAGGTGGTCCAACGCTCCGCCGACGCGCGCAGCCCCGGGAGGTAGAGGCTCCAACCCGGCGCCGCGACGAATCAGGCGCATCGCGGCCTGGCTCAACGACAGGCCCTCGCTGTCCGCCAGAGCGCGGAGCCGCCGCTCAACCTCGCGGTCGAAACCACGAATTGTAAGCTGATTCATACTGCCTCCGCATGCGACTCGAACCGACTCATATAGAGTCATAGCAGTGGAATTGCTGGCCGACCACCTCTGGTACACTGACGCATGGACACGCGCGCGCTCACCGCCGACGACCACGCCCGCCCGCGCCCGGTGAACGCGGTGTGGGAGATCACGCTGCGGTGCGACCTCGCCTGCGGTCACTGTGGGAGCCGCGCGGGTCGCGCGCGGGTCGGCGAGCTGTCCGGCGACGAGCTCATGGCCGTCGCCGACGCGCTGATCCGTCTCCAGACCCGCCAGGTGACCCTGATCGGAGGCGAGGCCTACCTCCGGCCGGAGGTGTTCGACCTGATCCGACACATCGCCGATCATGGCGTTCGGGTTGCGATGCAGACCGGCGGGCGCGGGGTGACGGCCAGCCTCGCCAGGCGCCTCGCGGCGGCCGGGCTGTCGGCGATGGGCGTGTCGATCGACGGTCCGGCGGAGGTGCACGATGTCCAGCGGGGGGCCCGAGGCAGCCATGCCGCCGCCCTCGCCGCGCTGGGGCACGCCGCAGACGCCGGCATGGTCACCTCGTCCGCCATGCAGCTCAACCGGCTCACGGCGCCGCACCTCCGCGACCACTACGCCTCTCTGCGCCAGGCGGGAGCGCGCACCTGGCGCGTCCAGCTCACGGTCCCCATGGGCCGCGCCGCCGACCACCCCGAGTGGATCCTCGAGCCGTGGCGCGTGGTCTACGCCATCGACGAGCTCGCCGCCATCCAGCTGGATGAGGTGCGACGGGTGCGCGCCGAGGGCCGCCCCGCCCGAGCGGCCATGCACGTGTCTGCGGCGAGCAACCTGGGCTACTTCGGTCCACACGAGGAGGTCCTGCGGAGCGTGCCGGGCCACGCCTCCACCTACTACCAGGGCTGCGGAGCGGGCCGGTTCGTGATCGGGATCGAGGCGGACGGCACCGTGAAGGCCTGCCCCTCCCTGCCAACATCCGCCTACACCGCGGGGAGTGTGCGCACGATGGCGCTGGAGGACCTGTGGCACGACGCGGAGGCCATGCGGTTCACCCGCGACCGCACCGTGGACGAGCTGTGGGGCTTCTGCCGCACCTGCGACTACGCCGAGGTCTGCCGGGGCGGATGCTCATTCACCGCGCACTGCACCCTCGGCAAGCGGGGCAACAACCCGTTCTGCTACCACCGGGTCACCACGCTGGCCGCGAGGGGCGTGCGGGAGCGGCTCGAGCACGTGGCGCCGGCGCCTGGGGTGCCATTCGACCGAGGGTTGTTCCGGCTGGTCGAGGAGCCGGCGGAGTAGACTGCAGGAGGAGGCGCGAATGGCACGGCTGGTTCCCTGCTCGCAGTGCGGGTGTCATGTGGTGGCCACCGCGTGCCGCTGCCCGCACTGTGGCCACTCGTTGCGGGAGTGTCGGGTGCTCCGCCGAACGGCCGCTGCGGCGTTGATGGGGCTCACCCTCGCTGGGTGTGGCGATGGCAAGGAAGGCGCGGGGGCGGGGGACACGTACGCGACGGCCATCTACACCGACCCGGTCGCGTGGACAGATACCGACACGGATGCGGATGCGGACGCGGACGCCGATTCGGACACCGACACCGACACCGACACCGACACCGACACCGACACGGATTCCGACACCGACACCGACACCGACACCGACACCGACACCGGAACGGACACCGGCTCCGACACCGGTGCTGGCCCGACGCCCACGGGGTAGAATCCGCGGCGGGTCACTTTCCGGGGCCGAGCACCTCCAATGCGGAGGTTGTCCCATGGTCGCTGTGCGGCCCCTTACAGTCAGTCGCAGGTCGGCTCGGTCAGGCACTTCGCGTTGGCGTTCGTGACGTTGGGAAAGGTCCACTTCACGGTCGGAACCAGGGCGTACTCGGGTGTCGGGCTGGCGCCGCCGGGAATCTTTACGTTGCGGGCGCGATCGACGAGGTCGTAGAGGCGCCCAGACTGGATGGTGCCGCCCCAGATCATGCTGTCGACGTCGATCTCGGCGTCCTTGGTGCCTTCGCTGATCGCCCCGCTACCCTTCAAGGTCATGACGGCGAGGAAGTGCTTGCCTCGCGGGCAGTTGGCGTCGGCGAAGCCGAAGTCCAGGCTGTAGCCATCGTACATCTGTGGGCTCGGCATCACGAGCTGCGAGATCGCGGCGCTGTTGTTGTCCTCCAGCCACATCGCGCTCACCCCGCGAGGGACGGTGAACGTGGCCGTGCCTGGGGTGATGCCATCTCCGGCTGGGACCGTGACCCGCTTGCCGTGAGTCGTCGGTCGGATGACCGTGTTGTTCAGGTTTGCCGGAGCGATGTCGGTGCCGTTGTAGGAGATGCCCGTATTGTAGTAGGTGTAGGCGAGGTTGCCCGCGGTCGTTGTGTAGTTGACCAGGGTGACCGTCACGTTCTGCACGGGGGCCGTACTCGGGATCGGCGTGTTGTTCTCGACCATGTCGTCGGTCACGACCGCCGTCTCGCTGAGCGGCGTGAAGGGTGACTTGTCGGAGACGAAGCGCCACGAGGTCCCCGAGGCCCACTCGAGCTTCGAGGTGCTGGTGTAGCAGAGCGTGCCTGCCACGCCGTTGCACGCTCCGACGGCGTTCGTGTAGTGCCAGAGCTTGTCGGTGGGACGCTTGAACACCAACGCTGCGCCGGCATTCACCGTCGTCTGCGGCGTGCCGGTGACCGACCCTGAGGGGGGAGCCGGGGGCGACGTGGCGAGTGATGTCGCCTTGCCGGCCACGGCGCAGGCGATGCCACCGTCGACCACGAGCGACGCGGTGACGGCGGACGAGCCGGGGTTGTCCATGATCAGGTTCCACGGGTGTTCAGTGCGCTCGATGCTACCGTACCCGGTGAGGACACGCCCCCATTGGTAGCTGTTCCAGGACAGGTGCACGTCGTGGTCCTTGAGCATGGACTCAGTCTTGTCGATGGCCTCGATGACGTACTTCACCTCCGACAGCACGAGCGTGTCGAACGCGAGTTTGTAAGCGCCGATGAGTGCCTCGAAGGGATTGAAGTCTTCGATCGCCGCGGTGACGGCGATGTCGGTCATGGCCTCTTGCTCGGCCGCGTTCTGGAATCCGGTCGTCATGCTGGAGGCGAGCTCGGAGAGGTTCCCGGCCGCCATGGACTCGTTGTCATCGTGGAGCAGGAGCTGGAGAACCTCCCCAGCGGGGTTGGTGATGACGGTGTAGACGAAGATGGCCTCCATCGCGTCTTTGTCTGCGTCCTGGAGCGCGGTCATCATCGTGCCGAGCTTGCTGCCCTCCGAGAACGGCCAGAGGGCGAGGTGTTGGTCGACGACCTGATTGTTGCGGATGAACGAGGTCTGCGGGGTCATCCGGAACGTGCCGCCTTCGCACGTGCCGTTGCCGTAGTTCGCCGCGTTGATCTCGAAGTTCGGATATTCGTCGATGGCGTTGGCCGCCGTCGTGACGAGGGCGTTGGCGAGCTCACCGAGGTCAGGCGTGCAGACGTACCCTTCCAGATCGACGCTGTTGTGGCTCCGGTATGTGACATCGGCGTGGGCGACGTTCTCGGAATGCCTCCAGCTGTCGTCGTAGGCTGTGAAGTACGCGTGGTTGCTGCAGGAGATCGGGACGTCGCAGACGCTTGGCGCCCAGGACGCCAGGGTGAGGGTCGGCGGAAGCACCCCGTCTGTGGGCGCGGTGCTCGACGGCACCGGATTCTGGCCGTGGGCAGGCTCCTCGGCCGGCGTTACCTGCTCGGTCGGGCCTGGCCCGCCACATGCGATCAGTGCCAGACAGACACCGATTGTGCGATGATTCATGAGATCCTCCGAGCGTCTGCCGAGGGACGGTACCATGATGGCAGACGTGGCGAAGGGCGCAAAGGCAGGCATTTGAGGCGAGGAAGTATTGGACCTCGCCGGTGCATCCCGACCATCGCCCTCTCCTCAAGCCGTCCACACACCCCGTAGGGGCATTGCTGGGACCCGCTCCGCCGGACCAGGCATTCGCAGCCACCACCTCGGGCTTGTGCAGCACAGCCTTCGGCGGCTCGGTGCTGCCCGGAACCTCCATCCACGGGATGACCCAGCAGGTGTTCGCCACTGAGCGCGACTCTGGCCTGTGCATGGACCCGCCCCCGGTCACCATCGAGCCGCCCATCGTGATCACGCTCGACCCGTTCGAGGAGCGCCTGGCAGAGCTCGAGGGGTTGATCGATGACGGGCCCGGGGTCTTCGATCCGTCCGACATGGTCGACTGGCGCTGATGCGGGTGGGGCGAGCGATCGGTGCGCCGGCTGACGCTCCGGTCCGAGCTGTGGGCGGATGGGGAGGGGCTGGACTCGGTCCCCGCCGACGGCGGGCTGCGCGCGTTCCAGTCCTTCGCTGACGCTCTTGGACGAGCTCCCCGTGTTCGTCCTCGCCCTGCTCAAGGTCGACCCCGAGCGAACCCGCCGGTTCCTCGACGGGTTCCGGGCTGTGCGGCAGCGGGCCGACAACGTGCGCTGGGTGCTCGCGGGCTCCATCGGCCTCGACACTGTGGCGGCGCTGCACAACCTGGCTGACACGATCAACGACCTCGAGGTCGCCGAGCTCGGTGCGTTCGAGCCAGAGGTGGCGAGGGACTTCGTTGCCGGTCTCGACCAGACCCACGGCCTCGGACTCGACGCTTCCGCCCGCACCTACCTGGTCGCCCGGGTCGGATGGCCGATCCCGTACTTTCTCCAGCTGCTGTTCCGTCAGGTGCGCAACCTCGTAGAGGACACAGCTGCGCCCCCAACCACGGCCACAGTCGACGCCGCGTGGGACGAGCTGCTCGACCCCAACCGACGAAACTACTTCGACGCCTGGCGCCAGCGGCTCCCCAAGCAACTCGGCCCAGTGCTCGCGAGCCACGCGGAGGCATTGCTCGCCGCTGCCAGCGCCCCCGACGGCGTGCGCGGGTCCACCCTGGCCCAGGTGCTCCACGCGCGTGTGGCCGACCCTGCCGCGCGGGACGAGGCGCTGGTGTTCCCGATCAATGTGCTCCGCAACGACGGATACCTGGTGCGAGACGGAGATCCGCCCAGCGGTCGCTACCGGTTCCGCTCTCCGCTGCTGCGCGCATGGTGGAGGCAGTACCATGGCCAGTGATGTCGGCCTGCACAGCGTGGCGATCAACAACCCGCGCTTACTGGCCAAGGAAGCTCTGATCGGTGGGTTCGTGTGCCGCACCCCGCTCCTCGACCGCATCGCGAGCGACCTGCTCACGTACGCCGGTGGCGCAGCGCCCCACCGCTTGATCCTCGGCCAGCGCGGGGTGGGCAAGACCACGCTGCTGCATCGCATCCGATTCCTGGTCGACGACGATCCCGAGCTGGCCGGATGGCTGCCCCTCGTGTTCCCCGAAGAGCAATACAATGTGGATCGGCTGTCCACGTTCTGGCTCAACTGCCTGGACGCCCTGGGAGGCGCGTTGGAGGCTCGCGGCGAGGCGCCGGACGCGCTGGACGACGCCATCGACGCCATCCATGTCTACCCTCCCCGAAGGCGAGCGGGCCCGGCGGGCGCTGGCGTTGCTCATGAGCCACGCCCAGCAGCGCGACAAGCACCTCCTCCTCCTCGTCGACAACGTGGATCTCGTGCTCGACCGGCTCGGCGACCAGGACTGGGCCGTGCGTGAGGCGCTGTCCCAAGACACCCGGCTGACGCTGATCGGAGCGAGATCCCGGGCGCTGGAATTCAGCTTTGACTATGGCAAAGCGTTCTACGACTTCTTCGTGGTCGACGAGCTGCGCGGGCTGTCCTCCGACGAAGCCCGAGCACTGCTCGTGCGCCTGGCCGAGCAGCACGGCGCCGCCGAGGTGGCCCACCTACCCGAGCGCATCGAGCCCATCCGGGAGCTCACCGGTGGCAACCCGCGCACGCTCGCCCTATTGTACACCGTTTTCGCCGAGAACGCTCGTGGCGACGCGCGAACCGACCTCGAGCAGCTGCTCGACCGGTGCACGCCACTGTACAAGGCCCGGTTCGAGGCGCTGGCCCCTCAGGCGCAGAAGGTGCTCCACGAGCTCGCGATGCACTGGCACCCCATCGGCAGCGGCGCCCTGGCCCGGTTGGCCGGGCTGAAGTCGGGTGTGGTCTCGGGCCAGCTCGACCGGCTGGTGAAGTCGGGCGTGGTCGAGAAGGTGGCCATGCTCCCGCTGCGGACGGCGCTCCAGGCCATGGCCATGGACGACGAGGACGTTCTGCTGTCCGTCGCGCCGGAGGTCTGCGGAGCCGCACAGCGCGTGCTCGCCCTCCTCCGGGACGGCCCGTCCGCAAGGTGAACGCCGCGTCCCATCCATGGGCTGCAGCGATGCGTCCGGGTTGGCCGACGGACGCACCGCTGAACGAAAGTGGTTGAGCTGACTCCTGGCGATGATGCCTACCTTTTACGTACGCCCGCCCGCCACCACCCCAATCTCCGGCACCGTCCCCGTCCCCCACGGCGCCCTCACCACCAGCCCCGCCGCCTCCATCCACCGCCTCACCCGGTCCGCCCGGTGCACCCGACCCGCGGCGGTGCGGCAGCGGAGCTCGAGGGTGTACAGCGACGCGCCGAGGCTCGGCCGGTCGTCGCGGGCGAACAGGTCCACCACCGCGAGCTGGCCCCCGGGCGCGACGCAGGCCGCGGCACGGTGCACCAGGGCCTCGGCGCGCGGCTCGTCGAAC
The DNA here is from genome assembly GCA_047609825.1 of Myxococcota bacterium. Taxonomy (GTDB): domain Bacteria; phylum Myxococcota_A; class UBA796; order UBA796. The sequence continues at coordinate 20,875 of JBLFXJ010000047.1, read as the reverse complement.
AGGTGCAGCACCATCGGCACCAACACGCGGTCGAAGCACCGATCTCCGAGCTCGATGGCGAACGCGTCACCGGTGACGAACCGGTACCGCTCCGACATGCCGGCCGCCGCGACGGCCTGGCGAGACCGCTCGATCACGCCGGGCAGGTCGTTCGCGACGACCGTGGCGCCGGGCGACGCCGCAGCGAGCGCGAGCGACCAGCCGCACGCGCCAGCGCCGATCTCCAGCACCCGCAGGCCCGGCTCGGCCAGGTGCGCGGCAACGGCTGCGGCAGGCTCACGCACCATGGCCGACAGCGCATCCACCACCTCCGGATACTCGGCCGAAGCGCCGCTTGGCGTGTGGGCCTGCCACGCCGGCTCGCCGTACAGGCCCGCGCGCACGTCGCGCAGGTGCAGGATGCGCTCCGCCGCGGCGCCGGGAATTCGGGAGCGGTATCGCCCAGCTTCCTGCCCCACGAGCTCGAGCGACTCCAGCGCGTCGAGCAGGGGCTGCAGTCGATCCGGCGCCACGCCGACGGCCTCCGCCAACACGGCCGGCGCAGTGGGCGCCTCCAGGCGGTGGAACACGCCCAGCTCCACCGCCGCCCGCACCGACTGGGCGATGCGCATCGCCTCGATCACGCGGTACATGACGGCGAGTCGCGATGACGGGCTCACAGGACCTCCACGGAGCCGCGCGTCCCATCGACCCGGATTCGCTGGCCGTCGCGGATGCGGGTCGTGGCGCCGGGCACGCCGAGGACGGCCGGCAGCCCGTACTCCCGGGCGAGGATGGCGGGGTGGCTGAGCACGCCCCCGCGCTCGGTGACCACCGCGCCAGCGACCCCGTATGCGGGCGCCCAGGCAGCGCCGGTGCACTGGCACACGAGCACGTCGCCGGGGCGCAAGCGGTGGAGGTCGGCGGGGGTGCGGAGGACCCGCGCGGTGGCGATGGTCGTTCCGCCGCCACCCGCGAGGCCGAGCAGCCCGTCACCCTCGCGCTCTGGGGCGTCGAACCGGCTGAAGATCCGGAAGAACATGCTCAGGTGCGGGGGGAACCACGACGGGTCGGGCTCGGCGTGGTGCGTGCCGAGCTTCATGGGGCCGGGGTTCGCCAGCGCCCAGCTGTGCTCACCGCGGCGCCGGGCCACGGCGGCGGGCAGATCCGGTGCGCGGCCGGCGATGGCCTCCGACCACTCCTCGGGGAGCACATAGAACGTGTGCTCCGGGGCCTCCAGCGCGCCCCGCGCCGTCAGCCGACGGCCGAGCTCCAGGGCCGCCAGCCGGACGATGGACGACGGCACCTGCACGGTGACCAGGGCGTTGGTGTCCCGGAGGTGGGCCCCCTTCCGCGCATCGTGGACCCGTCGTTCGAAGACCGCGGTTCGCTCGGGAGACAGCGCCTCCCGGGCAGCCGCGAGCCGCGTGGCCGCCTGGGTGCGGGCCGCCTCTCGGGTGTGCAGCAGGCGCTCGCGGTTGGCAGCGCCGTCCCTGAGTCCCCGCAACAACAGCTGGGGGCACTCCGCGAGGGTGCGCTCGGCGAGGTCATAGTCCTGGCGACGCAGCCCCTCCCAGCCGCACCACCCGTCGAGGCGGGCGGCGAGCGCCGGCAGCGCCGCGCGCACATCCGCCAGGGTGCCTTCGTGCAGGCGCGGGTCGTCGGCCCACGGCGCGGCCAGCGCTGCGAGCTCCAGATCCACGGCCGTGGTGCCCACCGACCAGCCCGCCACCAGCTCATAGGTCTCACTGTCGGTCCAGCCGAGCCAGTCCTCCGCCTCCACGAGCATCCGGCCGACGGGGATGGCGTAGCCGCCGCCCAGTCGTGCGTGCATGTCGCCGGCGTCGCTCATCAAGGAGCGGCTGTCCTCCAGGTGGGCCAGCAGCGAGGCGTCGTCCAGGGCGGTGAGGTCGACCGCGAGCAGCCGCCGCGCGCGGGCCTCCAGAGCCGGTCCGGTCTCGTTCTCCCAGTCATCGAGGACCGCGAGGATGCCCCCCTCGATGTAGGCCCGGAGGGTGTGCTCGGCGCGCCGGAGCGACGGCATCAGCCGGCTGGCGAGCCACAATACCCAGCCGGGTGGGGGAGGCCCGTCCGGTGCGCCGGTGAGCAAGCGCATGTACACCTGGCCGCGGATCTGGCGCGCCTCGAATCCCTCCATGGGAACGCCACATTCCTTGAGAGCCGAGGTGAGCTGCGCCGGGTAGACCCGATACCACAGGGCAAAACACAGCGGCGTGGTGTTGGGGCTGTGGTCGTCGCGCTTCCAGGCGCCCGGCGGGTCGGGCTCGGTGATCGGCACCGGTGCCGCGGGAAGTGCCGTGATCGGCCGCGCCTGGAGCACGGCCACCTCGCCCTCGGCGAGCGCCCACTCCATGTCGATGGGGCACCCCAGCCGCTGCGCCACGGCCCGCGCGGTCTGCGCCACGGCGCGTGCCTGGTCCTCTGTGAGCACGCCGCCAGACCCGTCTGCGTCGTCTCCGCGGACGCGCCACCGCTCCCCATCGGCCTCGCCGGCCATCAGCGCGTCGGCCAGGCCGCGCACGGCCTCGATGCACACGACATCGCGCTCGCCGGTGACCGGATCGGCGGTGAACGCGACCCCGGCCGCAGTGGGCACCACCTGCCGCTGGATGAGCGCCGCCATCCCGCCAGCGTCCACAGCAAGCGTGGACCGAGCGGCGTCCGCCGATGCCCAGCACGCGAGCACCGCAGCCACGGCCTGGTCCGCGCCATGAACGCCAAGCGAGGTGTGGAAGCAGCCCGCCATGGACTGGTCAGCCCCGTCTTCGGCGACCCCGGAGGACCGCACCGCCATCGGGCCATCCCCCAGGGCGTCGAGGGCCTGGCGAACGTGGTCCAACAGCGCGTCGCGATCCAGTGCATCGTCGCGCCAGGTGTGGAACCACGACGCGTCGAGCACCCGCCCATCGGGCACGTGGAACCCAGCCCGCTTGAGCGCGCCGAGGGTGGCGGCCTTGCGCCCGGCGCTGGCGGTGGTCGACAGGTCGATGGCGTCGAGGGCGAGCAGAGTGGGCATGGAGGCTCCCTGGGGAGGGTACGTGGACCGGTCGTTCGGTGTGGACAAAGATACGTTCCCCCGTCTTCGGTCGGGTTCCCCTGGTCAGAGCATTTTCGACGGGACGTCTGCGCCAGCTTGTCCCCTGTTCGGGGTAGGCTCGGGCATGCCGACCCCTGACCTCGCTGGGTGGTTCAGCGCCGCGCCAACCGGATCGCTCTCGCTGCTCATGGGTCCACCGCTGTGCGGGAGATCCACCGCCCTCCGCGGGCTCGTGGATGCGGCGCGGGTCGGCGGCGCGGCCGTGCTGGCCGGTGCGGCCATGGCCGCGGATGTTCAGCACCCTCTCGCCACCCTTCAGCGAGTGCTCGGTCGGTGGGCCGAGGCGAGCCGCGGTTCGGCCGCCCTCCGGGCCACGCGCGGCCTCCACGGGCTGGCGTCGCTGGTGCCGGAGCTGTCCGACGATGCTCGCCCGGCAGACCCGGCCCGACTGGAGGCCGAGCTCGCTGCGCTGCTCCGCCGACTGGCACGCCACGGTCCTGTCCTGGTCGCGGTGGACGACCTGCACCGGGCCGACGCCGAGACCTGCGCGGTCCTCGGCGGGGCGTTGGTCGCGGTGGCGCCATCCCCGGTGCGTTGGCTGGGCACGTGGTGTGCGGGGGACGCTGATGTCCCGCTTCCGGCCGGCGCCCGCGTCTACCCCATCCAGCCCCGCGCGCCGGACCTCGAGGCTGCGGCGAATCGATGCCGCGAGCGCCTGATCCCACTCGAATCTTCCACCCGACGGGTGCTCGGGCTGGTGATGCTGGCGCCGGGTCCAGTGGAGGTGGACGCGCTGGCCGCGGCGGCTGGCCATGCCGTCGACGCCGCTGTGGACGCACTCATTCGGCGGGAGTGGCTAGAGGTGTACGACGCCGGCTCCGCCCTGCAGGTCGGGCCGTTGGGGCGGGGCTGGGCACACGCCGTCCGGAGGGCCCTCGGGCCCCTGGAGCGCCGGGCGCTGCACGCGTCATGGCTCGGAGCGCCCCTCGATGCCGAGGCCGAGCTGCACCACACCCGTGCCGCGGGAACTGCGGCTGGGCCTGGCGCGGTGGAACGGCTCGCGGCGGCTGGGCGGGCCTGCTTGGCCCGCCGAGCGCACGCCGAGGCCGCGGAGCTCCTGACAGCGGCGCGGGACATCGCCGAGCGTCGTGGTGGGGCGACTGCGGCGCTCCACGACGATGTGGGCAGCGCGAGCCGGCTGATCGGACGGCTGGATGCTGCGCGTGGGTCCTGGGAGCGGGCGCTCGCGGCGAACCCGGAGCCGTCGCTCCTCGCGCGCCTGCGCCGCTCGCTCGCCCTGCTCGCGTGGGACGAGGGCGATCTCGACGGCGCCCTGGCCCACGTCCGCGCCGGATGGGAGTCCCTGGCCGGGCATGCTGGCCCGGAGGTCGAGGCGCTGATCCGTACCGAGCTGATCTTCCTGGATCGACGGATGGACCTGGACACGCTGGAGGAAGGAGCGGACCGGCTGGCGCAGGTGGTGGTCACCCCGGAGGGGCGCTCGGAGCTGTGGCAGGTGCGCAGCTCGGTGGCCGGTGCCCGGGGCGATGTCGCGGCGGTACAGATGGCCCGTCGGGCGGTCTCCGAGGCACGGGGCGTGCAGGATGTGCGGGTGCACATGCGGGCGGCGCACTCGCTGAACATGGCGTTGCTGGCCGTCGGTCGGCCGCTCGAGGTCATCGAACGCCTGGAAGACGGGGACCCCTCCGGAACCTACCAGGTCACGTCCAAGTCCCTCGCGCTGCATCTGCTGGGACGCACCGCGGAGCTCGAGGCGTTGGTCCAGAGGATGGACGCGCTTCCAGCGCCGCAGCTCGCTGTAGAGCTGACCCGGGGGTTAGCGGCCATCTCCCGGGGAGACTGGGCGAGCGTCGGCGCCGGTGACCCCACCTGGACCCGAGAGCCACGCACAGCGGCGTTCTTCCACCTGCTCACCGCGTCGGCGGCTGCGCTCGCTGGGGACCATGGACGTGTGGTTGGGGACCTCTCGGCCAGTGGACTGGTACAGGAATCGCGGATCCTCGGTCCCCTCCCGTCCGATGTGGCCCGGCTACTCGGCGTCTCCCTGGCCCGCGTCGGGAGGCTGGCCGAGGCGGAATCCCTCGCCGATCGGCTGTCCCTCCGGGATCCCTACGCCGTCGAGGTGGGCGCCCTCGTCCGCGCGGAGGTGGCGGCCGCACGGGGGCGGGTCGGTGCTGCGAAGGCGCTGCTCGATGTGGCCACGGGGTTCGAGCGTCGCGGCATGGTGCCCCGCGCCGCGGAGGCGCGGCTCCGCGCCGCAGAGGTGGCCCTGGACTCGGACCCGGAGCGCGCTCGACGGGCCCTCGACGCCGCCTGGGCCGGACTGGTCGCCATGGAGCATGCGCCATGGCTCGCGCGTGCGCGCTGTGTGTTCCGGGCGGTGGGGGTGGGCGCGCCAGCGACCCCGCGACGGGGCGCGATCGACGGTCCGCTGTCAGCCCGAGAGCTCGAGGTGGTGCTCCATGTCGCCCGCGGCCTGACGAACAAGGAGGTCGGCGTCGCGCTGTACGTCAGCGCAAGCACCGTCGCCACGCACCTCAAGCGCGTGTACCGCCGGCTCGGCGTGCACAGCCGCTCAGCGCTCACCCGGTGGGCGGCGGACGCCGGCTACCTGGGGTGACGGCAGCGCCTACAGCTTCGCTGGAAGCGTCGGTCCTTCATCCCAGCGAGGAGGGGCGCGATGGCGTCGAGCACGGCCTTGCCCTCGGGCTGCAGCTCCGCCTTGCCGCTCTCGAAGTACATGGCCGTGGGCAGCCGCACCACCAGCCGACCGGCACGCACGCTGACCAGGATGGGTGGCACGAGCCAGTCAGCGTTCGCCGGCTGCGCGACGGTGTCGTCGCGCGGGTGCGCTATACCAGCGCGCGAAAACAGGCACTGGACAATGCGTCTGCGGCACACCACCGGGGCGGTGTGTGTCCGACCGGCCGGCTCTCGCGTCGCGGAGAAGCACTCGGCGCCTGGGTGTGAAACACTGTGGCCAGAGGGTCGACACCACACGACACCTCGTGGAGGCCGTGTGGCTGGACCGTCCCGGAGCTTTGTCGGGTCGCTGTGCCTGGGTCAGATCGATGACTCGCTGATCCTGCCGTTTCCGTCGATGAGCGGCGAGCAGGCGGAGCTGGTGAGCAGCGTGCTCGAGGCGTTCGACGCGCTGCTGGAGCCCCACGCGGAGTCGTTCCGCGAGTGGGACACGGCCGGCGAGTTCCCACCGGAGCTGATCGAGGAGCTGAAGGAGTTCGGCGCCTTCGGCCTGGTGATCCCCGAGGAGTTCGGCGGCATGGGGTTCGGCGCCACCGCCTACTCCCGCACGCTGCAGCAGATCGGGAAGCACGACGCCTCGGTCGCTGTGACCATCGGCGCCCACAGCTCCATCGGCATGCGCGGGCTGCTGTTGTTCGGCACCGACGAGCAGAAGGCACGCTTCCTGCCGGCGCTGGCCACGGGCGAGCAGATCGCCGCGTTCTGCCTTACCGAGCCGGGTGCCGGCTCCGACGCCGCCTCCGTGCGCACCACCGCTGTGCGCGACGGTGATGAGTGGGTCCTCAATGGCACCAAGTTGTGGATCACCAACGGCGGGATCGCCGACTTCTTCACGGTGTTCGCGAAGACCGGGGATGCGGAGGAACGCCGCCGCATGAGCGCGTTCATCGTCACCCGCGACATGCCCGGCGTGACCATCGGACCGCACGAGGACAAGATGGGCCTCCGGGCCAGCTCCACCACGTCGGTGTATTTCGACGATGTGCGGGTGCCGGCCGCGAACCTGCTCGGCGAGGAGGACGCCGGGTTCAAGGTGGCGATGCAGATCCTGAACAGCGGCCGCACCGGCCTGGGCGGGGGCTGCGTCGGCGGGATGAAGCGGATGCTCGAGCTGGCCACGGGGCACGCGAAGGAGCGGGTGCAGTTCGGCGTGCCGATCGCCCAGTTCGGGATGATCAAGGGCAAGATCGGCCAGATGGTGGTGGACTGCTACGCCGCCGAGTCGGCGGTGAACATCGTGAACGGGCTGATCGATCGCGGGCATGACGAGTACGCGGTCGAGGCCGCGATCAGCAAGGTGTTCGCCTCTGAGGCCCTGTGGCGGTCGGCCGACGAGGCCCTGCAGATCGCGGGCGGCACCGGGTTCATGCGAGAGTACCCCTACGAGCGTGTGGTGCGGGACAGCCGGATCAACCGGATCTTCGAGGGCACCAACGAGGTGCTGCGCCTGTTCATCGCGCTCACCACGATGAACGAGGTCGGGCGTGAGCTGAAAGACCTTGGCGCGAGCCTGTCCGGCATCTTCGACGACCCGATCAAGGGCTTCGGCGTGCTGTCCGGGTATGCCCAGCGCCGGGCGTCGATGGCCACCGGGCTCGGGTCGCAAGCGGCGGCGTTCAGCGGGGTGGTGCCCGAGCTGCGGGAGGAGGCGGCGGCGTACGAGCGCGCCACCCGCCGGCTCGCGTCCGCAGTGGACCGGGTGCTGCGCAAGCACGGCAAGAACATCATCGGCAAGCAGTTCGCGTCCAAGCGCCTCGCCGACGCGATGATCGACATGTTCGTGCTCGGCTGCGTGATCAGCCGCGTGAGCACCGCCATCGCGGACCAGGGCGCCGGCGCTGTGGAGCGGGAGATCGATATCCTCCGCGTGTTCCAGCGCCAGGCGCTGGAGCGGGTGGAGGACAACTTCGCGCACGTGGACAACAACGTGGACGAGACCCTCAAGGCCATCGCGGACCACGCCGTGGCCGCCGGTGGGTTCTCGTGGGACAACCTGCCTTGAACGGATCCCGGGTCCTGCTTCTCCTCGCGCTCACTGCATCACCCCGCGCACGAACCGCCGCTCCCAGAGCAACGTTCCCTGCTCGTCCCAGGCGCGGTCGAGGCCGTGCTTCTCGCCGTGCTCATAGTGCACCTCGGAGCGCCGACCTCCGCCCTCGAACCACATCTCCCGGGTGCCGTGCAGTGCCCCATGCTCCACGGTCTCCCGGGACTGCAGCCCGCCGTCCGCGTACCAGTGGGTCCACACGCCGTGCCGCGCTCCGTCCAGATAGGCGCCGGTGTAGGCCTTGGTCCCGTTGTGGTGCATCCCGGTGTCGGGTCCGTGGGCGACCCCGCCGCGGTAGTGCTGCTGCACCTTGGGACGTGCATCATCGTACTGGGTTGTGAACGGGCCCGAATACGCGCCGTCTGCGTAGTGGATCGTCTGACTCGGGTGACCGGTCACGTAGTAGGTCAGCCACACGCCGGAGAATGTGGCCGGCGGGGCGACCCAGATGGACTGCGCCTCCCGGTTGAGCGACGGCGCTGCGCGGGTCAGCCCATCTTCGTCGAACGAGGTGGTCAGGCTCCACCACGGGTCGAGCCGCCACGTGACCGTGGCTCCGCCCCGGGACATCGTGCCGAACCCGGGCTCGACCGTTGGCAGCAGCGCCTCCACCCGATGGCGGGGCGTGCCCGGGAGCACCTGGGCGACCCGCGCGGGCCAGCGCGCCGCTCCCTCATCCGGGAGGGGCGCGGCGAGCAGCTCGGCGGCGGCGGCCGCGCGCACTGTCGGAGAGGGGTCGGCGAGGCGGGCGAGCACCCCGTCGGCCGCGGTGGCGAAGGCAGCCAACAGGAGGATCAAGCCGACGAGTCGTACTTGGACACGGTGGCATCGCCGGCCGCGTTGGTGATGCGCATGACCTGCGTCTCGGTGTGGAACAGCGTGCTGGCGCCGCCCTCGGCCTTGTAGTGGGTGGGGATCTCGTAGGTCCAGGTGCCTTCACGCCAGGGTTGGCGCGTCCACCCGGTGAACCCGGCCTGGTCATGTAGGTGATGGTGGCGGCGCCGGGCGCGCCCTGGGCTTGCCACTGGAAGAAGCCGTCGGCGTCGGTGGTGCCCGTGCCGGCCGAGGCCGCCCAGGTGCCGCCGGTCTCCAGGCAGTCGAAGGTGCACCTCTCGCCCACCCCGACCGTGGTGCGGTTGAACAGACCGCCGGTGCCGGCGTCGGGGTATTCATTGGCCACGGTGATCGGGAGCGCGCGGGCGGCGGCGTCGGCATCGGCCTCGCGCACGGCCTCTTGGCTGCACTCCCCCTCGCCCCAGGATCAGCCGAAGGCCTCGCCCGCTTGGCCGACCGGCGCCTGCTCGGCCGCCTGATCGAGCAGGGAGGTTGCCCCGCCCTCACTCTCCCCTGAGCCGAAGGCCTGAGCGCTGGCGAAGGCGTTGCCGTAGCCTGCGCCGTAGCCACCGCTCAACGGCGTTGCCGTGGGGCGGCTGGTGGCCTGGCCAAATCCGCGGGGGGCGTGGGACTTCATGGAGCGCTCCGTCAGACGCGGCTCTGGGCCTCGTCCGAGACCAAGCTAGCGAATCGTGGCGATCAGGCCTCAAAAGTGTAGGCAGATCGCCGGCGATGAGCGAGTGCTGGGCATCCGTCCAGGCGGGCGCCATCCTGCAACCGGCCCGGGACTGGCTGTGGAGGCGGAAGCCGGCTCTTGGACCTACACCGCGGATCACGCCGCCAGGGCCGCGTGGAACAGGGTCGAACATGCGGTGGAAGGTCCGGGCCGCGCCTCCGCAGTCCCGCTACATCGGAGGCATGCGCGCTCCCGAATACAACACGCTGATTCCCTACGCGTTCGTCGCCATGCGGTGCCCCGCCTGTGCGGCGCCATCGCTGGGCGTGTCCGACGACGGCGGCACCCTCGTGTGTGCGGCCTGCGACGCGCGGTTCCCAGGGCTGGTCACCGTGCCCGATCTGGCGGTTCAGACTCCGCCGGGGCCCGGCCCACTCCGGGGGCTGGGGGCGTGGGAGCCGGCGGCGAGCTGGGTGCGGTTCACGGCGCGCCCGGCGGTGCATCGCTGGCTCGACGGTGGCCGGAGCGGGGCCGACCGCGACGCCTGGATCACCGCGTGGCTCCGCCCCGTGCCGGGGCCCGTGCTCGACCTGTTCGCGGGCTCCGGCGGCACGGCGCGGGCGCTGGCCCGATGGATGGGGGTGGCGCGGGTGATCGGGGTGGACAGCAGTCTGGCGTTGCTCCAGCAGACCCAGCGCAGCACCCTCGACCCGGGACTCGCCTACCTGCGCGCCGCCGACCACCACCTGCCATTCCAGGACGGGGTGGTCGGTGCGGTGCAGGCGATGTCGGGTCTGCACCAGGCCCACGACCCGCTCGCGCTGGTGGCAGAGGTCGGACGGGTCCTCGCGCCTGGCGGCACCTTCGTCGGGGCGGTCGCGGTCGACGAGGGGCCGTCTGCTCTACGCCTGCTGTCCCGGGTGATCGGCGAGCCGCCGGTGTCCCGCGTCCGGTTCGTGGACGCCGTGGACGCTGCGGGCATGGCGCTCGTCAGCCTGCAGCGCTCCGGCATCGTCGCTCAGTTCGCGGCGCGCCGACGCTGAGGGACTGGCCCTGAACCGAGGGACGCCATCAGCAACCAGTTAGACCCCCCGCCTCCCTGAGGTGGCTCATGTGGACGCACCGTGGTGGTCCGGCACGTTCGGCGTTCCGACTGGAGAAGCTCCTGGTGGCCGTGCAGCGGGAGGTGCCGCGTGTCGCCGCCCTGCGCGCCGACTTCGTGCACCTGGCGCACACCGCTCGGCCGCTCACGGTGAGCGAGACCGGTCGGCTCGAGCACCTGCTGTCGTATGGCGAGTCGCCAGTCCCCGAGCCCTCCCGCGCCGACCTGGTCGTGGTCCCGCGCCCGGGCACCATCTCACCGTGGTCCTCCAAGGCGACTGAGATCGTGGCGAACTGCGGGCTGGATGCGGTGCATCGGGTGGAGCGCGGCGTGTCGTGGTCGCTCCAGGCCGACGGCGCACCGCTCACCCCGTCCGAGCGCACAGCGGCGTCCGCTCCGCTGCACGACCGGATGACCGAGGCCGTGCTCGGCTCGGTGGGTGAGGCGAGCCTGCTGTTCGCCGTGCAGGAGCCGCGTCACCTGCGTCGGGTGCCCGTGCTCGAGGGGGGTGAGGCGGCGCTGCAGGCGGCGAACACCGACTGGGGCCTGGCCCTGTCCGCCGACGAGATCGCGTACCTGGTGGAGGCGTTCCGCGACCTCGGCCGCGACCCCACCGACGCCGAGCTGATGATGTTCGCCCAGGCGAACAGCGAGCACTGTCGGCACAAGATCTTCAACGCCCAGTGGACCATCGACGGCGCCGAGCAGCCCCACACCCTGTTCGGCATGATCAAGCACACCCACCGGGCCAACCCCGGCCGCACCCTGTCCGCGTACAAGGACAACGCCGCCGTGGTCGCGGGCCCGGTGTCCCAGCGATTCGGTCCCAACCCCTACACGCGGGTGTACGGCGCGACCGCTGAGCCGGTGCACCTGCTGATGAAGGTGGAGACCCACAACCACCCCACCGGCATCTCGCCCCATCCCGGCGCCGGCACAGGCAACGGCGGCGAGATCCGCGACGAGGGGGCCACCGGCCGCGGCGGCAAGCCCAAGGCCGGGCTGTCCGGGTTCTGGGTCTCCCACCTGCGCCTTCCCGACGCGCCCGAGCCGTGGGAAGATCTGTCGCCGGGCAACTCTCCGCGCATGGCCACGGCACTGGAGATCATGACCGAGGGGCCCATCGGCGGCGCCCAGTTCAACAACGAGTTCGGTCGGCCGAACCTCACCGGCACCTTCCGCACCTTCGAGCAGCAGGTCGCGGGCGCGGATGGCCCCGAGTGGCGCGGCTACCACAAGCCGATCATGATCGCGGGCGGCTTCGGCAACGTGCGGGACGGCCACGTGCAGAAGCGCGAGCTTCCCGTGGGCGCGAAGCTGGTCGCCCTCGGCGGCCCCGCGATGCTGATCGGTCTCGGTGGTGGTGCGGCGAGCTCCATGGCCACGGGCGACTCCGATGAAGACCTCGACTTCGCCTCGGTCCAGCGGGCCAACCCCGAGATCGAGCGGCGGTGCCAGGAGGTCATCGACCGGTGCTGGCAGCTCGGCGCGGCCAACCCCATCGCCTCGATCCACGACGTGGGCGCGGGCGGCTGGTCCAACGCGTTCCCCGAGATCGTGCACGACGCCGGCCGGGGTGGTCGGTTCGACCTCCGTGCCCTGCCCAATGCCGAGCCAGGCCTGTCGCCGATGGAGATCTGGGTGAACGAGGCCCAGGAGCGGTACGTGCTCGCCATCGCGCCGGCCGATCTCGAGCGGTTCGAGCGCCTGTGCGTCCGCGAGCGCTGCCCGTATGCGGTGGTGGGCGAGGTGACCGGAGACGACCGGCTCAGCGTCACCGATGGGCAGCTCGGCGAGGCGCCCATCGACCTGCCGCTCAGCGTCCTGTTCGGCAACCCTCCGCGCATGCACCGCGACGTGCGCTCGGTTCCCGTGGCCCACACGCCGCTGGACACCACCGCACTCGACCTGCAGGAGGCGGCCGTGCGGGTGCTCCGCCACCCCACCGTCGCGAGCAAGCGGTTCCTGATCACCATCGGCGACCGGTCGATCACCGGCATGGTGGCCCGGGAGCAGATGGTCGGCCCGTGGCAGGTTCCCGTCGCCGACGTCGCCGTAACCACCACCACTTACGCCGGGTGGACGGGCGAGGCGATGGCGATGGGCGAGCGCACGCCGGTGGCCCTGCTCGACGGTCCCGCCTCGGCCCGCATGGCCATCGGCGAGGCGCTCACCAACCTGGTGTCCGCCGACATCGTTGCCCTGGGTGATGTGGTGCTCTCCGCGAACTGGATGGCCCCCGCAGGCCACCCGGGCGAAGACGCCAACCTGTACGCCACCGTGCGCGCCGTGGGCCTCGAGACCTGCCCAGCGCTGGGCATCCATGTACCGGTCGGCAAGGACAGCATGTCCATGCGGGCGGTGTGGACCGACGACGAGGGCGACCACCGGGTCACCGCACCGCTGTCCTTGGTGATCAGCGCCTTCGTGCCCGTGGCCGACGTTCGACGCACGCTCACGCCGCAGCTCTCCCGCGACCTCGACACTGCGCTGCTGCTCGTGGACCTGGGCGACGGCCGCAACCGCCTCGGCGGGTCGATGCTCGCTCAGGTGCACGGCGAGCTCGGCGCCACCCCGCCCGACCTGGACGACCCGGCCCGGCTGGTGGCGTTCATCGAGGCCCTCGACGCCGTGCGCGACCAGGTGCTCGCCTACCACGACCGGTCCGACGGCGGGCTGCTCGCGACCGTGGCAGAGATGGCGTTCGCCGGGCGTACCGGGGTGGATGTGTCATTGCCGGGAGACGACGCCGCGGCCGCGCTGTTCGCCGAGGAGCTCGGCGCGGTGCTCCAAGTGCACACCGATGACCTCGACGCGGTGTACGAGGCGTTCGCCGACCGGGGCCTGGGACGGATGGTGCACGCGCTGGGCAGCCCCAACGCTGATCGCGTGATCCGGTTCCGCCACGGCAAGACCATCGTCGCGTCCGGCACCCGGGCCCACTGGGAGCGCGCCTGGTCCACCGTGAGCTGGCAGATCGCCCGCAACCGCGACAACCCGGTGTGCGCCGACAGCGAGCACGCGCTGCTGCTCGCCACCGACGATCCGGGGCTGTCTCCGGTGCTCACCTTCGATCCGGCGTGGGTGCCGCCCCACGATTCCGGGCGTCCACAGGTGGCGATCCTGCGGGAGCAGGGCGTGAATGGGCAGCTCGAGATGGCGGCGGCGTTCCATCGGGCGGGGTTCGACGCGGTGGATGTGCACATGTCCGACCTGCTGGCGGGTCGGGTCGACCTGGGCGACTTCCGCGGCCTCGTGGCCTGCGGTGGGTTCTCGTTCGGCGATGTGCTCGGGGCGGGCGGCGGGTGGGCGAAGTCCATCCTGAACCACGGCCTCGCGCGGGCGGCATTCCAGGCGTTCTTCGAGCGGGACGACACGTTCTCCCTGGGCGTGTGCAACGGCTGCCAGATGCTCTCCCAGCTCGCCGAGCTGATCCCCGGAGCGGGTGACTGGCCGCGGTTCGAGCGCAACGCGTCGGAGCAGTTCGAGGCGCGCACGTCGCTGGTGGAGGTGCTCGACAGCCCGTCGATCCTCCTGCAGGGAATGGCCGGCAGCCGCCTGCCCATCGCGGTGGCCCACGGCGAGGGTCGGGTGGTGCATGCTGGGGCGCCGGGCGTCGCTGCGGCCCGATTCGTCGATAACCGCGGAAGGCCGACCGAGATCTACCCGCTGAACCCGAACGGCTCGCCTGGGGGCCTCACCGGGTTCACCAGCGCCGACGGCCGCGCCACCATCCTGATGCCCCACCCCGAGCGGGTGTTCCGCACCGTCACCAACAGCTGGGCGCCGGCCGAGTGGGGCGTGGATGGGCCGTGGATGCGGATGTTCCGCAATGCCCGCGCGTGGTGCGGCTAGTCACCGCCGGACGAGGGCGCGCACTCCGAAGCCGACGGCGAGCATGGCCGCACCCGCGAGCCACGCAGGCCCCGAGACGAAGGCGGACAGGCCGAAGCAGGCCAGCAACCCAGCCCAGGCGATCCACCGTGGGAATCGCCGGGCCTCGGGTGGCAGGCGGAGCGCCGCGAGGTTGGTGAGCCCGTAGTAGGTGAGCACGGTGACCGCACTGAACGACCACGTGGTGCGCACGTCGCCGAGGCAGACCAGCGCCGCGATCACGGCCCCCATGGCCCATACGGCGCGGGACGGGCTGTGGGCCGCGTTCACGGCGGCGAGCGCGTGGGGCATGTCGTGGGCCCTGGCCATGGCGAACAACACGCGGCTGAGGCCCAGCACCAGGTTCAGCAGCACCCCGGCCATCGCGGTCATCGCGCCGATGGCCACGAGCCAGGCGACGCCGGGCACGGCGAGCTGGCGGGCCACTACCTCGAGGGGTGCGGCGAGGTCTCCGGTGGAGCGGGCGAACGTCTCGGCGCCCACAACCGCGACCGCGGTCGCGGCGACGGAGATGTACAGCACCATCGACACGGCGAGGGTGGCGATGATCGCCCGGGGGATGGTGCGGGCGGGGTCGGACACCTCCTCGCCGAGGGTCGCGATGCGCCCGTACCCGGTGTAGGCGACGAACATCAGGGCCGTCGCGTGGGCCAGGGCCGCGGGCGAAGCGAGCGCATCGGTGAGCACGTCGGGTCCCACGGTGGCGAGCAGCGCTGCGGGTCCGGTCGTCCACAGGCCGCCGGCGACGAACGCGCCGAGGGCGAGCAAGGTGACCGAGACGATGGCGATATTCACGGCGTTTGAGCGCCGTACCCCACCGGCCACGAGCGCCGTCGTTCCCAGGACGAGGGCCAGCGCCAGCCCGACCCGAGGGGCCATGCCTCCGCCCCAGCCGAGGGTGTGGAGCAGGTAGCCGGCGCAGCCCAGAGCGGCGGTGGCGGCCGATGCGCTCTTCGCCGAGAGGTACATCCAGCCCGCGACGAACCCGGCGGCGGGGTGCACGAACTTGCGGCCATAGGCGTAGGTGCCGCCGCTCACCGGGTGGGCGGCGGCGAGCTGTGCGCTGGACAGCCCGTTGGCGATGGCGACCAGGGCCGCGAGCGCCACGGCCCACACCACCCCGGTGCCCACCACGCCTGCCGCGATGCCCAGGCTCACAAACACGCCCGTGCCGAGGATCGAGCCGAGCCCCATCCACACAGCACCCCACAGTCCGACAGTACGAGCGAGCGGTTGCGGCATCCGCCCCCCTATCCAGCCCCCGTCCCCCCAGCCGCCACCCGGGGTCAGGACGCCAGGTGTTACATCAACTGTCTACTATGAAGGGATAATATCGACGAACTGCCGAAAACGCTAAGGTGTTCGGGCCACGCGAGCAGCAGCGTGACGCCGCGCTTGATGTACCAGGCCCGCGGCGTGGCGAAGGTGATCTTCCCCTCCGCTTCCAACCGGTCGTCGAGCGCGGCCACGGCTCCCTCCATGGCCCCCGAGAGTGCAGCGATGCCGTTCGCGTGTCCACCGATTGCCGGCGGTGACCCGGTGTCGAATCACTGCATCGAGGTGCGGCGCCGCTGGGCACGGGCGGCCTGCCACAGTACTCCGCGCCACAGGACCCACCGAGAGCTGTTCGGCCGGCAAGATCGGCGTTCTCCCATCGGCTCGGTTCCTGCATTAGCGGTCGATCCGCAGTCATCGGAGGTGCGTACATGTCCATGCTCGACAAGCACGGGATCCGCGTCGAGAACGTGATCCGCAACCCTCACCCCCCCGTGCTGTACGAGCTCGCGCTCAGGCACGAGCAGGGCAGCGCGATCACCGCCACGGGCGCCCTGGTCGCCGTGTCGGGCGACAAGACCGGGCGCAGCCCGACCGACAAGCGCATCGTGCGTGAGCCCAGCACCGAGGGCGACGTGTGGTGGGGCCCGGTGAACATGGAGGTGAACGAGAACACCTTCATGATCAACCGTGAGCGCGCCATCGACTACCTGAACACGCGTGCGCGCCTGTTCGTGATCGACGGCTTCGCCGGCTGGGATCCGAAGCACCGCATCAAGGTGCGCATCATCTGCGCCCGCGCCTACCACGCCCTGTTCATGCGCAACATGCTGATTCGGCCCACGCCCGAGCAGCTCGCCGACTTCGGCGACCCCGACTACGTCGTGTACAACGGCGGCGCGTTCCCCGCGAACCGCTACACCGAGGGCATGTCGTCGAAGACCTCGGTGTCCCTGCACTTCGCCCGCAAGGAGTTCGTCATCCTCGGCACCGAGTACGCCGGCGAGATGAAGAAGGGCGTGTTCACGATCATGAACTACCTGATGCCGAAGAAGGGCGTGCTCTCAATGCATTGCTCGGCCACCGAGGGCCGCGCCGATGGCGAGGCCTCGATCCTGTTCGGCCTGTCGGGCACCGGCAAGACCACCCTGTCGGCCGACGCCAAGCGCTACCTCATCGGCGATGATGAGCACTGCTGGACCGACGACGGCATCTTCAACATCGAGGGCGGCTGCTACGCCAAGGCCATCGACCTGTCGGCCGAGGCGGAGCCCGAGATCTTCAACGCGCTCGTCTTCGGCTCGATCCTCGAGAATGTGGTCTACGACCCCGCCACGCGCGTCGTCGACTACCACGACACGTCGCTGACCAAGAACACCCGTGGATCCTACCCCATCGAGGCGATTCCCAGCGCGAAGATCCCGTGCATGACGGGTCACCCGAAGAACGTGATCATGCTCACCTGCGACGCCTTCGGCGTGCTGCCGCCGGTGGCCAAGCTCACGCCGGCCCAGGCGATGTACCACTTCATCAGCGGCTACACGGCCAAGGTCGCGGGCACCGAGATGGGCGTCACCGACCCCGAGGCCACCTTCTCGCCGTGCTTCGGCGGCCCGTTCCTCGTGTGGCATCCCACCAAGTATGCCGAGCTCCTCGCCCAGAAGATCGAGGCGCATGGCGCGTCCGTCTGGCTGGTGAACACTGGGTGGAGCGGCGGCGGCTTCGGCGTCGGCTCCCGGATGAAGTTGGCCTACACCCGTGCGATCATCGACGCGATCCACAGCGGCGAGCTCGCCAGCGCCGACACCATCACCGACCCGGTGTTCGGGTTCGAGGTGCCGGTCTCGTGCGCCAATGTCCCAGCCTCGCTGCTCCAGCCGCGGGGCACCTGGGCCGACCCAACCGCCTACGACGCCAAGGCGCGTCACCTCGCCCACCTGTTCATGCTGAACTTCGACCAGTACCAGTCCGAGGCTTCACCCGACGTGGTCGCGGCCGGACCGCAGGTGTAGGTAGAACCGCCGCGTCATCGGGGCGCGGCGACCTTGCCGAGTCGCACGTTCAGCGGCTCGGGCACGGGCATTGCGATGTCCCCCATGGTGGGCATCTCAGGGGGCGGCTGCGGCTCGGCGAGGGCTTCAGGGATGATCGCCACCTGGCCCATCGGCGCGTGCACCGCCTCGGTGCCGACCTCGAGCTGGCCGAGATCGATGGCCGGCTCCCCCAGCAGCACCTCGTCGGAGGTGATGAGCTCGGCGGCGGCCGCGGCGAGGGCCTCCAGCGCGTCCAGCACCGAGCTGCCATCGGTGCGCGGCTGGGTGGCGGCCATCGCGGGCATCGACACCAGCGTGGCGCCCAGGGCCAGCGCGCGGGCTGTGCTCGCCAACACCGACCGGTGGCGGATCCGGCCATCCGGACGTGCGGTGTAGCGCACACACAGGCCGGTGGACCGCTCGCGGGTGAGCAGGTCACGGGCCTCGGCTGCGGTCATCTCCGACAGGTCGTGCACATGCTTGGTGCACGCGCCGCAGAACCGTCGGGCGCGGTCGCCGTCCATTCCAGACCAGTCGGCGGAGCAGGGCGAGGGGATGGGCAGCTCGTCGCGGTGCATCGTCAGCCTCCGTGTGCCGAGCGAACGCTGCCCTCGGTCCGGACTTACACCCGGTCGGGCGATCTGTTGCCCGCGCGAGCAGTCACCGCCACGCCGCGGCCCGTGCCATAGTCTGACGCGGAGGAGCGATGCTGCTGATGTGGGCCCTGGTGGCCTGTGCCCCCCTCGGGAAGAACTGGGACGCCCGGGAGCCGGTCCCGATCCTCGACGCCGCCCGCAAGTCGCCGGTGCCGGAGTGGCAGGGCGAGCTCAAGGTGCTGGCCTGGAACGTCAAGTACGGTGCCGCCCGGGTGCCGTTCTGGTTCGACGGATTCGGCGACCGGGTGATCATGGACGAGCGTGTCGTGGTGAACAACCTCGAGGGCCTGAAGGCGCTGATCGAGGAGTTCGACCCGGACATCGTGCTCGCCGAGGAGATCGAGCGGGGCTCGAAGCGCTCGGCCTACGTGGACATGGTGCGCTGGCTGCTCGACGACCGCGATCTCGGGTTCAACCACGCCGCCTACGCCCCGAACTGGCAGGTCGGGTATGTGCCCGATTCCGGCGTTGGACGGGTGGACATGGGCAACGCCCTGTTCTCGCGGTACCCGATCACCGAGGCGTTCCGGGTGGATCAGGGTCCCCTCGAGGAGCAGGACGCGCTCACCAAGTTCTTCTACCTGGACCGGTCGCTGCTCGAGGCGAAGCTGGACCTGCCGAGCGGCCCTCTGACGGTGTTCGTGGCCCACCCCGACGCCTACTCCACCGACGGCACGAAGCTCCGGCAGGTGGAGCAGCTGTACGACCTGGGCGCTGAGGTGAAGGGCGACGTGCTGGTGGGCGGCGACCTGAACGTGCTGCCGCCGGGCTCGTTGCGCCTGTCCGACTTCGCCGACGAGTCGGATGTGTCGGGCAACCGGGGCGTGGGCACGGTGACCTACGAGGGCGAAGAGGAGGTGCTGGTCCCGTTCTACGACCTGTGGGAGGCGTGCGACGAGGAAGACCACGGCGACGGGCGGCTGACCCTGGCCAGCTACATGGCGGCCACCGGCGAGGTGGACCAGGAGCCGTGGATGTCCCACTCGCTCAGCGAGGACTTCTTCTGGACCCAGCGCCTCGACTACCTGTTCAGCAACCGCTCGTGGCGCGAGGGCTGGGTGGTCCAGACCCCGGACGACGGCCCCGCTGACCGCTCGATCCCAGACCCGCTGATCCTGTCGGATCATGCGCCGGTCTGGGGCGTGTTGGAGCTGCCATGATGCTGTGGCTGCTGCTCATGGGCGGCGCGCTCGCGCTGGATTCGGAATCCCACCCGCTGTTCTCCGGGATGAACACGCCGCACACCATCGGCGAGCGGAACGGTGCCGTTGGCCTGTTCAGGCCGGCCACGGTCGGGCTGGGCGACGACTGGGAGGTGCAGGTCAATGGCTTTGGCGTGTTCCTCGGCCCGCAGGTCGATGTGAAGCACACCCTCATCTCTGGCGAGGACGGCGTGGCGTTCGCCCTCGGCGGAGAGCTCGCGGTGCCGCGCCCGATGGCGGGTCTGCTCCAGACCGGACCGCTCCAGGTGATCGCCGGCGACCAGGACATCCGGTGGACGGCTGTGCCCGGCGTGTCGGCCTTCGTCGGGTGGCGGAACGACACCTGGGTGGTGTCGGGGCGGGCTCGGCTGCGCGGCGGCATCCCGCTCCAGGGGGCGCCGGATCGGGCGCTGGAGTTCCAGGACATCTCGTGGGTGGACCCGTGGCTCGCGCCGCAGGTCACCGGCGTCTCGGCGCAGGTCTTCGGCCGGCTCGACTGGCTGCCCAGGCCCGGCTGGGCGGTGTCGGCGCAGGGTCGGGTGGAGATGGTGGGCGGGCCCGACTTCTCGGGACGCCTGCTCGCACTCGGCGCATGGGGCGACCACCTGGCCGGCGGCTTCGGCTGGGCCGCGGCGTTGAGCCGGCACTCCGATGGTTACCCCGACCTCAACCCCGAGACGCCGCGGATCGCGCCGGTGATCTGGCTCGACGCCGTGCCGGTGTTCGACGTGCAGGGCCGCTGGTGAGCTCACGGCCCGAGGTCGCCATCCGACAGGCCACAGTGGGCGATCTGCCGGCGCTCGTCGCGCTCAACCGCTGGGTGCATGACCTGCACGTGGCCCACGCGCCCGACCGCTACCGCCCTACCGAACCCGCCACACTGGCCGACTGGTTCGCCAGTCGGCTCGGCGCCGAGGGGGTCGAGATCTGGCTGGTCGACGGCCTCGGCTACATCGTGCTGGAGCTGCGCGTGCGCGCGTCCACCGGGTTCAGCCACGCGTCGCGCAAGCTGCGGGTGGACCAGGTCGCCGTGCGCGGCGATGCCCGCCGCCGCGGGATCGGACGCGCGCTGATGGACCATGCGGACGCGCGCGCCAAGGCCCTCGGCTGCGCTCGGGTGACCCTGGAGGTCGCCGGGTTCAACGCGGACGCGCTGGCGTTCTACGCCGCCCTTGGCTTCGTCGCCGATGAGCACCACCTCGCCCGTCCGGTGCATTGAGGGACTGGCCCAGCGTCCCACACCCATCGCGCCGGATTACACCCGCGCATGCTCACCTCTCTGCTCCTGTCTTCCGCCCTGCTCGCCGCCGAACCCGCCCTCCTCCGCGAGTGGAC
>JBLFXJ010000046.1:0-33624 GCA_047609825.1 Myxococcota bacterium | reverse complement strand
AGGGACGACAGCCGTTTCCGAGCGCGGCCGACCATCTCGGCGACCACGAGGCGGCGGGGGCGGGGGGTGTACAGTCCGGACAGTGGGCGGTGCACGAGTGCCTTCAGGGAGCAAGGGCGAGGGCGAGCCCGTCTTCGGCGGCGACCACGAGCTGCTCGGCGAGTAGGACCTCGCAGTGGTCCAGCAACGTGTGCTCAGGCATCCGCAGGGCGCGGGCGAGCGCCACCACCTTCACGGGCGCTGTGTGCTGCTTCAGCGCGGCGAGCACCCGCTGCGCATCGTCGGGCAGCACATCGGGGTCGAGGGTCGCGCCGTGCCGGATTCGGCGCTCGGCCCGGATGCACCCCAGCACGGCGGCGGGCAATCCCATGGAGGTGCGCCGCCAGTCCGCAGCGCGGCCCGGATCCACGTCGAGGTGAATAGCGAGGCGCTCGACGTCGGCATCGCGCAGCGGGGAGGGTGTGAGCTGGATGGCGGAGCTGGACACCAGCTGGGGCAGGGGACGGTCGGCGTGGAGTAGGAGCAAGCCCGGGAGCGCGTCATCCAGCATTCGCTTCGCCAGGGCGATCGAGCCCTTGTGGGTGCCGCGCATCACCATCACCTGCGGCGTGCCCTGCTTGAGCCCTGCCAGCGCCGCCCGCGCATCACGGCCTCGGAGGTAGCTGATGCCCTCGCGTCGGGCGTACTCCACGGCCTCGCCGATCAGCGTGCGCCGACCGCTGCCGGGCGGTCCATACACCACCACCACGCGTGGTTCGCCGTCCGCCGCGCCCACCACCGCTCGCCGGATCTCCTCCCGCTCCTCGTGCATGCCGAGGATGGGGGTGGACGGCAGGCCGCTCCGGGCCTTGTGCAGCACGGCCAGGATCTTCTGGACCGGCGACGGTCGCCTGCGCGGCGAACGCGAGAGCAGGGCCAGCACGAGCTGATTCAGCAGCGCCGGTACCTCGGGTCGGAACGCCGCGGGTGGAGGGGGCAGGCTGACCAGGGGAAGGTAGGTGAGTGCTGCCGGATCGGGCGCTACGAACGGAGTGCGGCCCGCGATGCAGGTGTACATCAAGGCGCCGAGGCCGTACAGGTCGGTGCGAGCACTCGCGGCCTCGCCCTGCAGCTGCTCCGGTGCCGCGTAGCCCAGAGTGCCCCGGAATCCGTCCGACGGCGCATCAGCTTGGCTCGCGATTCCGAGGTCCAGCAGCTTGACCGCTCCACCCGGAGACACGAGCACGTTGGTGGGCTTCAGGTCCCCGTGCACAATCCCTCGCTCGTGCAGGTGGGCGACGGCGCCGACCAGCCCCTCGAGGGCGTCGAGCACGGCATCGATGGACTGGATCTCCGCCCACTGGTCGAGGGGCGCACCGCGGATGTACTCCAGCGCCAGCCACCCGTGCTCGGGATCGGCGTCGACCAGCTTGACCACGTTGGGGTGGCTGACCCGGGCCAAGAGGTGTGCTTCCCGAGCCACACTCCGCCGCTGCTCCGCCGTGCGCGGGACCTTCAACGCCACCACGCCCTGCGGCCCCTCAGCGCGCCACACGGTGGACTGGGCACCGGCGGCCAGGAGGACAGTAGGTTGGTAAGGCCCGATCGGGCCCGGGATCTGCTCGCTCATGGACAGCACGGCCTCGACGCGACAGACAGGATACCCGGCCGCCCACCGCGCGGCGAACGGTCCAGGTCGCCGGCGCGCTCGCGGGAGCGAGCCTGTCGCCGGGTCGGCGCCGCCCACTCGAGGATTCCATGCCACCAGCCGCTGGCGAACCCCGGCTCAACGTGGTGCTCTACCACCCCGAGATCCCACCCAACACGGGCAACATCGGCCGGTTGTGTGTGGGCGTGGGCGTTGCACTGCATGTGGTCCACCCCATCGGCTTCTCCATGGACGAGAAGCAGGTGCGTCGGGCAGGCCTCGACTACTGGCAGCACGTGCAGCTGGTGGAACACTCCGACGAGGAGGCGTTCTGGGATTGGGCGGCGGGGCGCCGGCTGTTCCTGTATTCCAGCCACGGCGAGGCACCGTTCACCGCCGCCTCGCATCGACCGGGTGATGTGTTGGTGTTCGGCTGTGAGACCCGAGGCCTTCCGCGGGAGCTCGTCGCCGAACGCGGCGCCTACCGGATCCCCCTCGACGGGCCGGTGCGGTCGCTGAACCTCGCCAATGCGGTGGCGGTGGTGGTGTACGGAGCGCTGCAGCAGGTTCGGCCCGAGCTGTTCGCCCAGCCCAGCCCTGAGCCCGGCCCACCTGCGTGAACGCCACGCCTGGTGCTCAGTCCCAGCGGGCATCCACGTCGCCCTCCTGGGGGTCGACGCGACCGACGCTGTTGCTGCCTTGCGCTGTGACCAACACGAGCGCGCGCTCGTCGATCTTCGCCCAGCCACCGTCCCGCGGGCCCACCCGGTACTGATACGGAACCGGGTCCCCCATGTTCGACAGCCGAATCTCGCGCAGGCCGTCACCGTCGTCGTCGCCGTTGGCGGCCATCGCGCCGTCCACGACCGAGAACTCGATCAGCCAGCCATCCTCGCTCGGCGTGCCGCCCGACCGGATCACGAAGCTGATCGCGCCATTATCGCTCACGTAGCGCTCGTCTTCGTAGGCCACATTGACCTGCTCGCCGCTCAGGGAGCCTCGAGCGACCCAGTGCTGCCGGTTCTTGTCGAACCGGATCGACCAGTTCTCGGTGCGCGCCAGGCCGGCGCACGGCGCGACCAGCACATGCCGCGTGTTGTGGGCATTCTGCTCCAGGAATGCAGGAGCCGGCAGTCCGTCGAAGTTGGTGGCGTAGTCCTGACTCTGGCCCACCGAACCGGACACGGCCGAGCGCGGGCCGAGGGAGTCCCGCATCAGGCAGCCCGTGGTCTCCTCGGCGAACACCACCCGCCCGCTGTGCAACGTGACGGCCACGGAGCGCCCCTGCTTCCGCACGCCGTAGTCGGTGTATTCCGCGTACAGGTGGGGTACGGGCACGGCGGCGATGCCGCCGATGGGGGAGTGGAGATCCAGCCCCTGGTCGCCAGCCATGTAGGGGTTCACGTCGATCAGGCTGCCGCTGGCCAGATCCATCCGCCACAGCGTGTCGTCGTCCACGGGCACCAGGAACACCTGCTCCAGCTCGCCGTCGTCCATGTGCGCCACGTCGAACACCGGCCAGGGTACATCGTGCTGGACCACGCTGTCATCTGGCCCGACCTCCCACACGATGGGCTGCTCGAGGTCACCGGTGAGCAACCGCGTGCCGTCTTCGGACCAGGTCAGGCGTCCGGGCTTCGCCGTGGGGGGCAGCGGCTCGCCGAGCACCACCCCGGACTCGGGGTCGACCCACCGCAGGACTGGTCGATCGAGCACACGGTCTTGCACCACGGTGGCCAGCCGGGCCTGGTCGGGCTGCAGGCTCAGGTGCAGCGGTCGGCCGCCGAGATCGAACGCCACCGCGCCATTGTCGGTGCCGAAGGTGAACGTGTCGCCCACCTGCGCGCCGCCCTTGACGGTGAACCCGACCGTGCGACGCTCGGCGACGTAGGGCTCGCCCGGGAATGCGCGGTACTCCTGGGGTCCGCTCCTCGATCCCTCGACCACCCAACCCTCACCGTCGAACGTGAGGGTCCACGTCTCGGTGGTGGTATAGCCGGTCTTCACCTCGAGCTTGGTGAGCTGGGCTCCTGACGTCTCTGCGCCGGTTACGTCGCGGAGAACTGGCGGATCGGAGAGCGAGGCACGCGCCTCGACCGGGGTGCCGATGCACACGCCGTCATCGCCGCAGTCGGCATCCGTCGTGCAGCCGTCGCGGGTGTTCGTCTCGTTGACGAAGCACGACCCGTCCTCGAAGTCCACGATGTACGGCACCCGGACCAGCTCTTCGTACGCTCGGTCGGTGGCGAACACCTCCACGCGGTACCGGCTCGGCGCATACACCGCGACGCCGGACAACACGCGGCCCTGCCCGGTAGCGAGCGGGTTGCCCCGAAGGAAGCCGGCGGTGTCGTCGTCCGTCAGGAACCGGCCCTGCTTCAGAGCGAGGATGCTGATCTGGCCGCTAGTGCCGCTGGCGACGAATCCGATCGGCTCGGAGAACGGAGAGGCCCGGTCCATGCCGAGCACGTCGGCGGCCACGGGCACCTCGAACGCGCCTTCGTACGGAGGCTCGCCCCGGCATCCAACGAGGAGAACGGAGAGTCCAGCGACTGTCGCGGGCATGGTCCAGCGCAGGGAGGGCATCATCGATTCACGATCCGCGTGAGGACTTCGAGGAACGTCGGGCTGGCGGGATCGGCGTCGATGACCGAGAGCGTGCCAGACGCGGTGCCTTCTTCATTCACTTCGCCGGTGTAGTTCGCCGCCACCACGAAGCGGCCGTCCGGGCTGGTACGCAGGACGTGAGGGTTCTCTCCGACGAACGGGATATTCTGGATTGCCTCGCCGTATGCGCCGAGGCTCAGGTCGTACACCGTGATGCTGTTGTCTCGGTAGTGGGTCGCCCACAGGTACCGCTCGTCGGGCGACAGCACCATCCCGGACGACCCGATGGCGGCCGATGTGGTCACGCCGCGGTCGCCGTTGATGTCGGGGGCCGGCAGGGTGCCAACGGCGGCGCTGGTGACCAGGTCCTTGAGGTCATCGTCGACCAGGGCCTCGAGGTCGACCGCCACGATGGCGTCTGGCGACCGGCCGGATAGGTAGAGCAGCCCGCGCTGCTCTGCGATGGCGATGTCGCGGAACCCGTGGTCGGTCGACAGGTTGTCGATCTGGAGCACGGCCTCGAGGTCGAGGAAGTTCGAGTCGCGCACCAGCCCACTGGAATCGTCCCTGATGTCGGCCACCCAGACACGATTGAGTAGCTTTGAGGCGGCGTAAAGGAAACCACGTCGCTCGTCGAGCGCGATGTTCGCCATCCCGACGCCGATGGTGGTGAAGTCCTCGACCGACTGCGCGAGCTCGATCACGCTCACCTCGGGATCGCCGCGCGCCGTGCCGAACACGAAGGTGTCATCGGCGGTGGCGAACCGCTGGGCCGGGTAGAGCACGGCCTCGGCGAGGCTGTCTTCGCCGCCGCCCACGGATGAGACGGCCTCGCCAATGCGGTCTTTCACGCCATCGGAGCCGCCGTAGAAGAAGTCCCACCCACCCGCACCGGCCAGGCCACCATCCTGCGGGAGCGCGACGGGGCTGTGCACGCCCAGGTGAGAGAACGTCCGATCCACCCGGCTCATCACCGGGGCCGTCCGATCGGCGTCGTCGAGCAGGCGTACCCAGCGGCCGCGCGCATCACGGGTGGCATGGCCGATGTGCCAGGAGATGCCATCGAAGCCGCTGTAGTACAGGTGGGTCACGTCGCCGTCGCGCAACACCAGCGGGTCGCGCACGCTGCTGTCGTCAAAGCTACCGGGCACGCCCGTACCCAGCTGGTAGGGATCGAACTCGCCGGGATCCGGGCGCAGCCGGCCGCGCACCGAGTCACCGATCACAGCTCCGATGCGCGTGCGGGAGCCGTTGCCGCCTGCGTACCAGACCCGCACCCGGCCGTCGTCCAGCGCCTCGACCGAGTGCGGGCGCTGCTCGAACGCGTCCCAGTCCTCGCCGCTGTCGACCACGGCGCCATCGAGGGGCTTCCAGCCGGTGAGGCCGTCGGACGATTCTGCACGGCGCATGCGGACCACGCCCTCGCGGTCGGTCGCCGCGTACAGCATGACCCACCCATCGTTGACGGGGACCACCACCGGGTCCGATGCGCCGCGGCGGTTGCCACCCACGCCGTTCGGGATGGCGTCGCCTTCGACCACCCGCCACTCGGTGCCGCTCCGGCGGAGCACGGCGATGCGCTCACGCCCGGAACTGTCCACGGCAGTGATGTACAGCACATCCCGCCCGTTTACCACGGCCGCCGCCCCGGGCCGCATGCCGCCGGCGGCGCGCACGCCGTCGAGGTCTTCCGAGATGGAGTACCCGGAGGCGACCTGCATCGAGAGGCCGAAGTCCACCAGCTCGACCCCGGAGCCGGACGTGATCAGCAGCTCCAGCACGCCGCGGTCGCGGGTCTGCAGCCGCCATGCGCTGGTGCCATCGGCCTGCAGGCCCGCCCGCGGCGGAGCGTACAGATCGTAGGTGCCATCGTGGGGGACCAGCACGTCGAGGTCGGTCCAGCTGCGGCCGTCGTAGGACCACGCCGTGGCGACGCTCCACTGGGTGTCATCGCCCATAGCGACGTAGGCGATGTACCGTCCGTTCATGTACGTGATGGCCGGGGCCGCCACGTCGGCGAGGGGGTCGGAGAGCACCACCTCGGGCGCGCTCCAGGCGAGGCCGTCTTCGCTCTCAGACAGGCCCACCTGCCAGCGGTCCCCGTCCCACAGGCTCATCCACATGCGGTGCACGCCTGCTGGAGCCTCAACCCGGACATAGGGCTGCTGGATACGCTCCCACGGCAGACTATCGGGGTCGGCGGGGTCGAACGCGGCGAGCACCGGAGCCGCCTCCCGTCGCCAGGACAGCCCATCATCGGACGTGGCGAGACCGATGGACACGGCGCTGCCTGCATCCCGGGAGACCGCACCGTCGTAGAACAACGCCTGCCGGCCATCGACCGTCGACACGCTCGGCCCGCCGAGGGTGGCGTCCCAGCCGAAGTCGGTGTTCGTGAGCACCGCTCCCTCGCTCACGTACCCGCCCGCCGTGCCATCGGAGCTGGCGCGGAGGATGCTGCCCTCGGGCGTCAGGTAGAACAGCACCGGCACATCCGACGCCAGCGCCACGAATGGATCGGCGATGTCTTCGCCTCGGGTGATGGTGCCATCCCGATCGACCGCGACACCGGCGGCCGCTTGGACGAATCCGAGGTCGCCGCCAGACCAGCGCTGGGCGCCACCCACGTCATCCGGGATGATCAGGCGACTCACACCATCGACATAGGTGAGCGTCCACACGTCATCGACCAGGTTGTCGGGGATCTCAGAGACGAGCCGGTCGAGCTGCGCAGCGGTGCCGGATCCATCGCGGTCGTCGAACCACGCCTCGTCGATGCGGGCCTGGGGCGCCACATCGATCAGGCCGAACAGGTCGCCGGAGCCGTCGGGGGCCTGGTCGCGGGTGCGCACCACCGAGATCGAGTGATCGGTGAGATTGCCGATATACACCCGCTCTTGCGTGTCGGAGACCGCGACGGGGTACGGATCATCCTTGAGCGGCAGCTCAGGCGTGGTCCACAGCTCCGGAGCGGAGGGGTCGGACAGGTCGATGACGTAGGCCTTGTCTTCGGCAGAGCGGGTCGCGGCACCGGGGCTGAGTCGGTTGGTGACGATGGCCAGCTGCGGCTCGCGGGTCGTGACGATGCCGATGCCGCCCATGAACCGGTCGAGTGCCAAGGCGCCGGGGTTGAGGTCGGCCACGTTGATGCGCGGCACGGAGGGGTCGACCGCATCCCAGTCGAGGAGCAGCAAGCTGCCGCCCTCGAAGTTGTAGTAGGGGTCGGCGTTGGACACTGCGAGCCAGGTGCGGCCCTCGTGCTCCAGGAACGCCAGGTCGGATGGACCCGCGATGCAGGTTCCGATGCCGATCTGACCGTAGGTGTACACCCCCGGGGGCGGGTCGGCGCAGCGACCCAGATCGGGGCCGCGCTGAGTCTGCACGACACACGCCGCGAGCAGGAGGAGGAGCGCGGTCGAGCGGCTGCGGAGCTGCACCAGGTGGGACCTCGTGAGGGAGCGGGGTGCGTATCCCGGCGGACGGGCGCGCGCAGCGGGACATGGCCGGGCCCGGGCGTTACCGCGAGCCCCCCACAGGAGGTCGGGCATGGACATCGAACGCATCGGCGTGGTCGGCGCAGGTCAGATGGGCAACGGCATCGCGCATGTCGCCGCCGCCGCTGGCTTCGCGGTCGTGATGCAGGACATCTCCGAGGCGGCGCTCGAGCGCGGCCTCGCGACCGTGCGCAAGAACCTGGCCCGCCAGGTGAAGAAGGGTCGGCTCAGTGAGTCGGACGCTGAGGCCGTCGTCGGGCGCATCACCACCACAACGGATGTGGCTGGGCTCGTCGGATGTCAGCTCGTGGTCGAGGCGGCGACCGAGAACGTCGAACTCAAGCACAAGATCTTCCGCCAGTTGTCAGATGTGCTCGGCGACAGCGCCATCCTGGCGACGAACACGTCGTCGATCTCCATCACCGCCATCGCCGCGTGCACGGTGCGCCCCGACCGGGTCATCGGCATGCATTTCATGAATCCGGTGCCGGTGATGAAGCTGGTGGAGGTGATCCGCGGCCTCGCCACGTCCGACGAGACCGTCACCGCCGTGCTCCAGGTGTCAGAGCGCATGGGCAAGACCACGGTGGAGTCCCGGGACATGCCCGGGTTCATCGTGAACCGCGTGCTGATGCCGTACATCAACGAGGCGGTGTTCGCGGTGTACGAGGGCATCGCGAGCGTGGAGGACGTAGATACGGCCATGAAGCTCGGCACGAACGTGCCCATGGGCCCGCTCACGCTGGCCGACTTCATCGGGCTCGACACCTGCCTCGCGATCATGGAGGTGCTCCACGACGGCCTCGGCGACGGCAAGTACCGCCCCTGCCCGCTGCTGCGGAAGTACGTCGAGGCGGGGTGGCTCGGGCGCAAGTCCGGCCGTGGCTTCTACACCTACGGAGGGTGAGATGGACGCTGTGCTTCTCGAGCGGCGCGATGCGGTCGCCGTGGTCACGATCAATCGCCCCGCGGCGCTCAATGCCATCGACGCGTCGGTGCTCGACGGACTCGCCGTAGCGCTCGACGCGCTCGAGTCCGACGATGACGTGCGCGCCGTGGTGCTGGTGGGCGCCGGTCCGAAGGCGTTCGTCGCGGGCGCGGACATCAGCGCGATGCGCGACCTGTCGCCTGTCGATGCAGAGCGCTTCGCCGCCCGTGGCCAGGCGCTGTTCGATCGCCTGGCGCGGCTGCCAGCGCCGGTGATCGCGGCGGTCGGAGGCTTCGCACTGGGGGGTGGCTGCGAGCTGGCCATGGCCTGCGACCTCGTGTTCGCCGGTCCGCGCGCCCGATTCGGGCAGCCCGAGGTAAAGCTCGGCGTGATCCCCGGCTTCGGTGGAACGCAGCGCCTGGTCCGGCGGGTGGGCATGGCCGCGGCGCTGGACCTCTGCCTCACGGGTCGGATGATCTCGGCCAGCGAAGCTGTGGCGATGGGCCTTGCGTCCAGGGCGATCGTCGCTCAGGAGGGGGAGTCCTCGCAGGAGGCGGTCCTGCGCGCCGCGCTCGCGGCCGCAGAGGGAATCGCCTCCCTGGGGCCGGTCGCTGTGCGGCTGTGCAAGCGCGCCATCCACGAGAACGCCGACAGTGCCCTCGGATCGGCCCAGGCAGCGGAGCGCTCGCTGTTCGGCCTGTGTTTCGCGACCTCGGATCAGTCCGAGGGAATGGCCGCGTTCCTGGACAAGCGAGCCGCGGTGTTCACCGGTCGGTGACACCTGTCGGTGACACCTGTGTCGCCCCCGACGGTAGCGCGTTGCACGACAGGATAGGGACCGTGTCCGCCCAGGAGTCAGAGATGTTCGAGCTGTCCGAAGACCACCAGGCGATCCGCGAGATGGCCCGGGAGTTCGCCCGACAAGAGGTGCTCCCCGGCGCGGCGGAGCGCGACCGGACGCACAGGTTCCCGGCGGAGCTCGTCGGTCAGATGGCCGAGCTCGGCCTGCTCGGCGTGTTCGTGCCCGAGGAGTACGGGGGCTCCGGTCTCGACGTCTTCTCCTACGTCCTGGCGCTGGAGGAGGTCTGCTACGCAGATGCCGGCGTGGGCGTCATCATGAGCGTGCAGAACAGCCTCGCGGGCTGGCCGATCCTGGCCTACGGCACCCACCAGCAGAAGCTCGACTACCTGGCGCCGATGGCCCAGGGCGAGACCATCGGCTGCTACGCGTTGACGGAGCCCGAGGCGGGCAGCGACGCGGGGTCACAGAAGACCCGCGCGACCAAGACAGACGACGGCTACGTGCTGGACGGGTCGAAGATCTGGATCACCAACGGCCCGCAGGCCCACACCTGTGTCACCTACGCCAACCTCGATCCCGCCTCGCGGCATCGCGGTGTGTGCGCGTTCATCGTCGAGACCGAGTGGGATGGGTTCTCCGTCGGCAAGGTCGAGGAGAAGATGGGCATCGCCTGCTCGGGCACCAGCGAGCTGGTGTTCGAGGGCCTGCGGGTGCCCAGCGCCAACCTCCTCCACAAGGAGCGGCGGGGGTTCAAGGTGGCCATGGCCACGCTCGATGGCGGTCGGATCGGCATCGCAGCCCAAGCCTTGGGGATCGCCCAGCGGTGCCTCGACCTCGCGATCGTGTACGCCAATGAGCGGAAGACCTTCGGCAAGCCGATCGCCAAGCACCAGGCGATCCAATGGAAGATCGCCGACATGAAGACGAAGGTGGACGCCGCCCGGCTGCTCACCTGGCGTGCCGCGGCCATGAAGGACGCCGGCAAGCGGGCGAGCCTCGAGTGCTCCATGGCCAAGCTGCATGCCTCCGAGACGGCGAACTTCTGCGCCTACGAGGCCCTGCAGATCTTCGGCGGGTACGGCTACAGCAAGGAATACGAGGTCGAGCGCCTGTACCGCGACGCCCGCATCACCACCTTGTACGAGGGCACGTCAGAGATTCAGCGCCTCGTGATCGCCAAGAGCATGCTCGGCTGACGTGGCGTCCCTCCGCCCGGCTCTGCTTACCGGCACCAGCACCGAGTTCCTCGGACGCCGGCCCCGCCCGCGAGTGATCGCGGAGCGACACGTTCTCGTGGTCCTCGGGCCGCCTGGCGTGGGCAAGTCCCGTGTCGCTCGCCGGCTGGTGGGGGACGCGCCGACCGAGCTCACCGCGAAGGCACTACAGGGCGCGCTCCTCGAGCGACTCCGTGACGGTGCCTGGCCGGCGGCCGTTGTGCAGGCCCAGCACCTGGTGATCGACGCGCCCGAGCACCTGGAGTGTCGTGAGCAAGCCCTGCTCTGGCTGGCCGAGCTGCTCGCGCTGCGCGGCGCCTCGCGACGCCGCACCTCTGTGGTCCAGGCGCGGGATGACCGCAGCGTGGATGCATTGATGGCGTGTATGGAGCCAGGGCGGATGGTGGTGATCGCGCTCCGCTTCCCCAAGGGCAAGCGGGGGAGGCTTCGGTTTGCCCGGCGCCTGTGTGAAGAGAGGGGACTACCTGTATCTGCGGCGGCCGCCACCCCTCGCCTCGAGCCGTGGACCTACCGACACGTGGCAGACTACCTGGACGCTTGGTCCCCGAGCGGGGAGGGTGGCTCATGAACGAACTGGACGCTGCCTGGCGCCTCTGCCTGCATCCGAACTTCAAGTGGCAAGACGGGATGAGCGACCGGTCGGGAGCACGCGTCTCCACGCCGTGGGAGGCCTCGAACCCTCCCGACCTGGACGACTGGGCGACCGCAGGCCTGATCTTCGGGCAGCTCGCCACCACGGGTCGGTTCACCGATGTGGTTCGCCTGGACGGGTACTGGGTGGTGGCCATCCGCACCCGCGGGCCGGATGTGCGCGGGCTGGCCGGCGATAGCTTCGGCGAGGCGGCCGCTTGGGCGCTGCTCGCGGTGTGGGGCGACCCCATGACGCTGCCGCCATCCACGGTGCCCATGGCGTGACAGCCGACCCACCCTGGCCGTACGGCCAAGGTGACGGCCGGATGTCGCGCGCGTAGTTTCCCGCCCATGACGCAACGACAACAGCGCCCCCTGGACTGGTGGCGGCGCTCGGCGGGAGTGTTCCGGTACACCGGGCGCGCAGTGCAGCTGGTGTGGGCGACCAGCCGAACGCTCACAGTGCTGCTCGCGGTGGGAACGGTTGCCGCGGGGCTCCTGCCGGCCGCCATCGCCTGGGTCGGCAAGGGCATCGTGGACGGGGTGGTGCTCGCCGCGCAGACCGGCGCCGAGGCGGATCGCTGGGCGGCTCTGGGGTGGGTCGGGGCGGAGCTGGGGCTCGTGGCGCTGGCCGCCGGCGTGCAGCGGGGACTCGATGTGTCGATGGCGCTGCTCCGCGCTCAGCTAGGGCACCGGGTCAACGTGATGATCCTCGACAAGGCCCTGACCCTCGACCTCGCCCACTTCGAGGACGCCGATCTGTACGACCAGATGACCCGGGCCCGACGAGAGGCCTCGAGCCGCCCGCTGAGCCTGGTGCGCCGGTCCTTCGGTCTGGTCCGAAACCTGGTCGCGCTGCTGACCTACGGGGCGCTGCTCCTGCAGCTGTCGGCGCTGGCCGTGCTGCTCCTCGCGGTGGCCGCGGTCCCCGCGTTCATTGCGGAGACACGGTTCGCCGGCGAGGCGTTCCGGCTGTTCCGCTGGCGCACGCCCGAGACCCGGCAGCAGAACTACCTCGAGGTGGTCGTCGCTCGCGAGGACTTCGCCAAAGAGGTCAAGCTGCTCCAGCTGGGGCCCATCATGGTGCAGCGCTACCGCGACATCTTCCTCAAGCTGTACGCCGAGGATCGCGCGCTGTCGCTCCGCCGCGGCGCCTGGGGCTACGGACTCGGCCTGTTGTCCACTGTGGCGCTGTACGGCGCCTACGGGTGGATCGCGACCCTGGCCACACTCGGGCGACTGACCCTGGGCCAGATGACGATGTACCTGCTCGTGTTCAAGCAGGGCCAAGACGCATTTGCGAGCATGCTGCGCGACGTGGGCGGGATGTACGAAGACAACCTGTACTTGTCGAACCTGTACGAGTTCCTCGAGATCGAGGTCCCGGCGTCGGGCTCTGGAGCCATGGAGGGCACCCGGCCGGGCGACGGGATCCGGTTCGAGGCGGTATCCTTCACCTACCCGGGAGCGACGACGCCGGCGTTGTCCTCGATCGACCTGCATATTCCACCCGGCACACGCCTGGCGCTGGTCGGCCACAACGGCAGCGGAAAGACCACGCTGGTGAAGCTGCTCACGCGCCTGTACACGCCGCAAGAAGGGCGGGTGCTGCTCGACGGCCTCGACCTGCGCGCCTGGGACGAGGGCGCCCTACGGCAGCGAATCGGAGTCATCTTCCAGGACTTCGTCAAGTACCAGTTCACGATCGGCGAGAACATCGGCGTGGGAGACGTGCGCCACCTGAACGACCCGGATCGGCAGGCCAGGGCGGCCGAGAAGGGCATGGCCGACTCGTTCCTGAACCGGATGCCCAACGGGCTGCAGACGCAGCTCGGACGTTGGTTCAAGGGTGGGCGGGAGCTGTCGATCGGCCAGTGGCAGAAGGTGGCGCTGGCCCGGGCCTTCATGCGCGAAGAATCCGACATCCTGGTGCTCGACGAGCCCACCGCCGCGATGGACGCCGAGGCGGAGGCCCAGGTGTTCGAGCGATTCCGCGAGCTCACGGACCGGCAGATCGCCATCTTGATCTCACACCGGTTCTCGACAGTGCGGATGGCCGACCGGATCGTCGTGCTCGACGAGGGGACGGTGCAGGAAGAGGGCACCCACGAATCATTGATGGCGGATGGTGGCACCTATGCGCGGCTGTTCGCGATGCAGGCAGAGGGCTATCGCTAGCCCGCCTCCTGCCGCCGCTCACTCCTCCGTGGTGGTGCCCTCGGTGGCGCCACCGTTGTAGCCAGGCCCGCCTGCGGCCTCCTCGCCCAGGTAGATGTCTGCCGTGGCGTTCCAGCCATGCACCCGCGAGTCGGTGACCTGGATCTCCCACCGGAACACACCCGCGGTGTCCTGCCCGGGAGGCAGCAGCGACTCCGTCTCGAAGGTGAGCATCGGCACGGCACTCATGCCTTGGGCGTTCCCGTTCATGCCGAGGTCTTCGAGCCTGGGGAACGTGAGGTCGTCGGTGAACTCGATGAGCTCTCCGTCCTTCAGGAAGTCGATGTCGACCTTGAACGGGAAGAACGTGGACGGGATGATCGGATGTGCGTTCTCCACATCGGCGACCGAGAACCCCTCGGGGGCATCGTCCGGGTCGGGGAGGATGCTGAACGTGAGGAACACGGCGCGTGGCTCGAGCAGATCAGCGGGATCCAGCAACCGCGTGCTGGTCCAGCCGCAGTCGGCGAGCGCATCCGTGAACATCGTGTCATGCGGCGGCGGATCGGTGTCATAGGGCTCGATGGCCGGGAAGAACAGGCCCTGACCGGCATCCCAGGTCTGCTCATGGCCCTCCATGATGCAGTCCACCACGCTGGTGATGTCGCGGCCAGCACCGATCTCGGCGGTGAAGATCGCAAAGTCGCCGAGCGCCCACAGCGGGTCGTTGACCTGCTCGAGCACCACCTCGACCTCGGCGCTGCGCGTGCGCGGCGGCTCGGCGGGCTCGGGCTCCGGCTCTTCCTTCTTGCAGCCCACGGCTCCCAGGATCAGCACCAGGCTGGTCAGCATCGTCGGTCGCATCGGCCCTCCACGGTTACGGCCCAGTGCTGCGGTATTGCACAGCGCGCCCTGGCGCGACAACCCCTGACGGCGCATGTACACTCCGTGTGGGGTGCAGTGTGACCGCGAAGGTCGATCTCTACGGCCTCGATGCTACGGCGCTCGCGGCTCAGCTTCAGGAGTGGGGGCAGCCCGCCTACCGCGCTGAGCAGATCCGCCGGTGGCTCTACGAGCGGGGTGTCACCGATCCGGCGGAGATGACCGATCTCCCCAAGGCGCTCCGAGAGCGCCTGGACACCGATGCGACGGTGGGCACACTCGCGGTGGTCTCGGAGCAGGTCTCGGGAGACGGCACTCGCAAGCGGCTGTATCGCCTGCCCGGTGGCCAACTTGTAGAGTCGGTGCTGATGCCGTACGCGGACCGCCGGCGCACCGCGTGCATCTCGTCGCAGGCCGGCTGCGCCATGGGCTGCGTGTTCTGTGCAACCGGTCAGATGGGCTTCGCACGGCACCTCTCGCCGGGAGAGATCTTCGAGCAGGCGGCCTGCTTTGCAGCAGAGCTGTCAGCGGTCGGCGAGCGGCTGTCCAACGTGGTGCTCATGGGGATGGGCGAGCCGTTCCACAACTACGACGCCGTGTTGATCACGATCCGTCGGCTGATGACCGACCTCGGCATCGGCGCGCGGCACATCACCGTGAGCACGGTCGGGCTGGTGCCCCAGATCCGCCGGTTCACACAAGAAGGCCTGCAGGTCACCCTCGCGATCAGCCTGCACGCCGCCACCGATGAGGAGCGCTCAGCACTGCTCCCGGTCAATCGGCGCTGGCCCATCGCTGAGCTTCTCGACGCTTGCCGCGATTACGCGGAGGTCACCGGGCGGCGGGTCACGTTCGAGTGGGCGCTGATCGCCGGGAAGAACGACGGCGAGGAGGAGGCCCACCGGCTCGGGCGGCTGCTCCGCGGGCTCAGGTGTCATGTGAACCTGATCCCGTTGAACCCCACGGGTGGCTACGGCGGCGCGCCGAGTGGGCGCGACGCTTCAGAGCGCTTCGTACAGGTGCTCGCAGGGCACGGCGTGCCAGGAACGGTGCGTGTCCGCCGCGGCATCGACATCGACGCGGGCTGTGGTCAGCTGAAGAGCAAGGTGGTCGCGGCGCGCCGCACATCGCGGTGACCGGCGCTCATCCTGTGGATGCGGCCCGCGTGAGCAGCTCGCCCGCGAGGTATTTCACCTGGGGATCGGAGTGCCGAACCAGATCTCGCGCCCGCGCTGCGCCGCCGGGGCTCGGGCGCTGCTGCAGCGTCTCGAGCACGGCAGCGATCTCCTCGGGCGCCAGCTTGTCGCGTGACCAGAACTGCCACCACGGGGTCGCGGCGCCGTCGAGCAACTCGACGAACGGTTGGGCAGACCAGTTCGCATCCGTGGACAGCAGGGCGCGGAGCGCGTCGATCTCCACGTACCAATCTGGGCGCTGGAGAAATGCGCGAATGCGATCGTCGATCGGCGGCGTGCTGCCCGCGCGTTGGGCCGTGTCCGACTCCAGGAAGGCCACCTCGTTCCAGGCCGGATGGCGGCGCGGGTCGGTCCGAGCGCGGCGTTGCAGCAACGGGGCCACCAGCTTGCTGGCCAGCGCCGGCAGGTCGGGCTTCAGCTGTGCCGACGCCGAGATCGCAGAGAGTCGGTCAGCCACCTCGCCGTGACTCGGTCGGTCTCCAGGATCGTACGAACACATGGCACCGATCAGCTCGCGCAGGGCTTGGGCCTGCTCGTTCAAGGCGTCCACGCGGATCTCCGCCAGGTGCGCCTCCAACATCTTCTGATGGTGAAATGGGTGCAGGGAGAGCTGGATCGGCGCGCCCTCGATCAGCTCGTACAGCACGTGGCCGAGCGCGTACACGTCTCCTTGGGGTTTGTCCTCGGCGCCATCGAGCCGCTCTGGCGCGAGGTACGCACGGGCGCCGAGCACCATGCTGATCGTCTCGGACTCGCGCCCCTCGAACCTGCCTTGGGCGGTCCCGAAGTCCACGACCTTGAGCACGCCTTCTGCGGTGAGGAGGAGGTTGGACGGCTTGATGTCGCGATGGATCACCCGGAGCTGGGCGCCATCGTCTGTCCGCTGGGTGGACCACGCTGCGTCCAGAGCTGATGCGGCAGCCTGGACCATCTCGAGCGCCTCCGCCACCGGCAGTCCGTGCCGGTGGTGAGCGATGAGTTCCTCGAGGTTGCACCCCTGGATCCACTCCATCACGATCACCGGCCGATCCCGGAACTCGATCAGATCCTGCACCTTGACGATGTTCGGATGGTCGAGTCGCGACAGCAGCATGGCCTCGTCGCGTAGCCGTGAGACAACGCGCGGATTCTCCAGATGTTCGGTCTTGAGGGCCTTCACGGCGTGCCGCTCGCCATCCTGATCCCGAACAACACACACGGTACCGAAGGTGCCGCCCGCGATGATTTGTTCGATCCGGAACTGGATCATGGGTCTGGTCCTTCAGGTTGAGGTCCAGTCTGCTCGTCTACGAACCGGCTGAATGTAGCGCAGGATACCTGCGCAGATCGGCCGGCTCTTGACTCGGGCCTGGAACCTGCGGAAGTCAGGCGCGGAGAGCTGCGCCGGAGGACAAGGCAGTGTACCCATGTGCCCGGCACCTACACAGGGGCGAGCACGTGCCCGGCCGAACTGCGGGGTTCTGCGCCGGTCCAGCCCGCTCACTCCCTGCGTGGGGTGAACGACGAGGGCTCCAGTATTGGGGGCAGTGGGGTACAGGGCGACGCGATGCAGTCTGTGATCCGCACCATCACCGATGCCTTCCACCGCCCCGGGTCCACCGCCGAGCGGTGGGTCACCTCGTTCGTGTGGATCCTGATCGTGGTCTCGATCGGCCTGTTCCTGCACGAGCAGGCGTGGGGTCGGGCGGGCGCCCTCGGCACGGCACTGAACACCCTGGACGACATCATCCTGGTGCTGTTCATCATCGAGATCATCGGCCGGGTCGGCACGTTCGAGCCCCCTGCGACGCAGTTCTACGAGCTGTCACCTGGCGGCCGCATCCGTGAGCACATCACCGGGCGCCTGCGGTTCATGTTCTCGCCCCTCCTGGTGATCGACCTGCTCTCGGTCCTGGCGGTCTACCCGCCGTTCCGAGGGCTGCGGGCGCTCCGGTTCCTCCGGCTTCTCCGCAGCGCACGGCTGTTCCGGTACAGCAGCCCCATCCTCGGGATCGGGCGGGCGGTCGAAGAGAACCGGCTCCTGTTCAGCCTCGGCTTCGGGTTGTTCGGTTTTGCGGCCCTCGTGGGCGGCTTCTCGATCTTCCTCGTGGAGCGGGCGTCGAACCCCGGCATGAACACCGTGGGAGACGGGGTGTGGTGGGCCATCGTCACCCTCACCACGGTCGGCTACGGCGATCTCACGCCGGTCACTGGGCTGGGCAAGGTCGTCGCCGGCGTGGTCATGGTCAGCGGCATGGTCTTCTTGGCGCTGTTTGCCGGGATCGTCAGTCAGTCGTTGATGTCCACCGTCCTCACCCTCCGCGCGGAGCAATTCCGGATGAGCAGCTACGTCAACCACATCGTCGTGTGTGGCTACGAGCCGGGCGCGCGCATGCTGCTCGACACGCTCGCCACCGAGCTCGACCTGGAACGCACGCCTGTCGTGCTGTTCGCGCCGGAGGCGCGGCCCGACAATGTTCCGCCCGAGTACCTCTGGGTGCAGGGCGACCCGACCAAGGAGTCGGAGCTGGAGAAGGCGCGCGTCGCCTGGGCACGGGCCGTGCTCATCATCGGTCGCCGCTCGCTCCTGCCTCCACAATCGGACGCCAACACGATCCTGATCGCGTTCACCATCCGGCGGTACATGAAGCGCCACGCCGTGGCCACCAAGCGGCATCGGATTCTGTGGTTGGTCGCCGAGATCCTCGACGCGGAGAACGTCGAGCACGCGCGTACTGCCGGTGCCAACGAGGTCATCGAGACCACCCGCATCGGTTTCTCGCTCGTCGCCCACGCCATCGACATGCCCGGCACGGCATCGGTGATGGGGGGGCTCGCGGACGTGAACGGCCACTCCGTATATGTGGGTCGCGCGCCTTCAGAGCTGGCGTTGCCGGCCACCTATGCTGAGGTATCCCGACATCTGAAAGAGCACTATCAGATCCTGCTGCTCGGCATGCGCACCGGACCGGTGGACCAGGTAGTCAACCCGCCAGAGAGCACGATGGTCACGCCTCGGCACGAGCTGGTGTACATCGCCACTACCGCCAAGCTGCCCGGCGTCTCGACCTGACGGCAGCTACAGGCCGAGGTCCACTTTGGCCGGCTGCCTTCGGGTCTCCCGGCCCCCGTCACCCAGCTGACCGGCGAAGTTCTGGCCCCAGCACCACGGGCCGCCGCGGAAGTCGGTGCCGCAGGTGTGCTGGGCGCCACAGGAGACCGATGCCAGGGGAGGCGCCTCGGAGCGTCGTGGCAGCAGCCCGTCTTTGCTGTCGGGCTGACCTTGCTGACCGCGCTCGTTGCTGCCCCAGCACACCAGCTGCCCGCCGGCGCGGATGGCGCATGCGAAGTCCATCCCGACCGACAGCGCGACAGCATCGTCGATGCCGCGAACGGCGGTGACAACCGAGGCGCTGTCGCGCGTTCCGTCACCGAGCTGACCCGACAGGTTGCTCCCCCAACACACCAGGGCGCCAGCCCGGCGGAGGGCGCACGTGTGGAACTGGCCCGCGTAGACCTTCGCGGCGTCTTCCAGGTACAGCGCGGGTGTGGGTGAGGGGACCAGCTCTCCTTGATGCCCGTGCCCGAGTTGGCCGTGGCTGTCGTCTCCCCAACAGGTCACGCGACCGGTCCGGAGCACGGCGCAGGTGTGGTACCAGCCGGCGGCGATGTGCGCGGCGTCGGCGATCCCCGGAACGGCGACGGGCTGCTCCGAGGCGGTGGTGGTGCCATCGCCGAGCTGCCCTCGGTGGTTGTCGCCCCAGCACCAGGCCTGGCCAGCACCGTCCACGGCGCAGGCGTGACGATCGCCCACCGAGACCTGGGTGATGTTGGTCAATGGGAGGGTGGCCGGGGCAACGCCGAGGCTCCAGCACTGGACCTGCCCCGCCTCGGTGATTGCGCACGATCGTGTGCCGCCGCCGGCGGCGATGCCGGCTGCCGTGTGCACGCCTTCGATCCGCACTGGGCGGGGCGTCGTGGGGACATCTCCTCGACGTGCCGCCACGTCCGACAGGCCTCCCCAGCACAGCGCCGCGCCGCCGACGATGGTGCAGCTGTGCCCTGCGCCAGCGACGACTGGCCCGGCCAGGGAGGTGACGATGAACCAGGTCCACATCCGTCACACGTATTCCAACGGGACGTCGGCATCGAGTCCACCCTCAGGAACGGCGGGAAAACCCGCGATGCGGACGCGGAGCGGCCGAGGTGGACAGCTGGGCTCCATGGCGGTGCCCGGCGGGTCGCCATACGGTCCCAGCATGCCATCCGGGACACGCATCCTGGACGGTGACGGCCGCGTCTGGGCCTTGCTCGGCCCCACCAATACGGGAAAGACGCACCGCGCCATCCAGCGAATGCTTGCACACCCCAGCGGGATGATCGGGCTGCCGCTCAGGCTGCTCGCCCGAGAGGTGTACGACCGCGTGGTGGCGCTGCGGGGCGAAAGCGCTGTGGCGCTGATCACCGGCGAAGAGAAGATCACGCCGCACGCGCCGAAGTACTTCGTGTGCACGGTCGAGGCGATGCCCCTGGATCGCGGCGTGAGCTTCGTCGCAGTGGACGAGATTCAGCTCGCCGGCGACCGCAACCGCGGCCATGTGTTCACCGACCGCCTGCTCCGCGCGCGAGGCTGGTCCGAGACGTTGTTCCTCGGGTCCGGCATCATCGCTCCACTCCTCCGCGCCCTGATCCCGGGCATCGACATCGAGCAGCTCCCCCGGCTGTCCACGCTGAGCTACGCCGGGGTGTCCCGGGTCACGAGCTTGCCCAAGCGGTCGGCGGTGGTCGCGTTCAACGCCGCGCAGGTCTACGCCACGGCGGAGCGGATGCGGGCCGTGCATGGTGGTGCGGCCGTGGTCCTCGGTTCCTTGTCCCCCCGCGCACGGAACGCGCAGGTGGCGCTGTACCAGTCCGGTGATGTGCAGCACATGGTCGCCACTGACGCGATTGGCATGGGCCTGAACATGGACCTGAAGCACGTCGCCTTCACCGCCCTGCGGAAGTTCGATGGCCGCGGGCACCGTGACCTGACCGCCGCCGAGCTGGCCCAGATCGCCGGGCGTGCGGGTCGGCATCTCGAGGACGGCACCTTCGGCACGACCCGCGAGCTGGGTCCGATGCCCGAGGCCTCCGTGGCGTCCATCCAGGCGCACGACTTCCTGCCACTGACCCGCCTGTACTACCGCAACTCCGAGCTCGACTTCCGCTCCGGCGACGCCCTGCTCCGGTCCCTCGTGCGTCGGGCGCCACACCCGTCCCTGCTCATGGTCCGAGACGAGTACGACCACCGCGCGCTGGAGGACCTCCTCCGCAAGCCCGAGGTCCGGCGACTGGTCAAGGATCCACCGGCCCTGGCCGTGCTGTGGGAGGTGTGCCGCATCCCGGACTACCGCAAGACCCGCACGGGGCATCACCTCGAGTTCCTGGCCACCGTCGCCGCCCACCTGCTCGGGCCGATGGGGCGCCTGCCCGGCGACTGGGTCGCGGAGAGAATCGTTCGACTCGACAGGATTGAAGGGGATATTGACGCCCTCATGGCGCGCATCGCGTTCGTGCGCACCTGGACCTACCTGTCCCACCAGCGCGACTGGATCCCAGAAGCGTCGGAGTGGCAAGAGCGCACTCGCGCCATCGAGGACAAGCTGTCCGACGCGCTGCACGCCGCCCTGACCAAGCGGTTCGTCGATGAGAAGGCCATGGCGCTGGTGCACCGGCCAGGCACCATCGAAGTGAACGAAGACGGCGCGGTAGTGGCCAGCGGGGTGCCGATCGGCAGGCTGGTGGGGTTGTCGTTCGACGGCGATGTTCCGACCACGAATCGTTCGCTCTGGAACGGTCTCCGCCGCGCACTGCAGCCCGAGCTGGAGAGCCGGGTGGCCGCGCTCATCGCCGCCCGCGACCGGGAGATCGCGCTGGCGACGGACGGCAGGCTCAGATGGCGCGGTGGGCCGCTGGCGCGCATCGAGGGCACCGACGATCTGCTGGTGCCGCGCATCCGCCTGCGGCGACTGGACATGATCGAGGCGGATGATCGACGCTCGGTGCAAGAGCGGCTGGACGGCTGGCTGCGCGGGCAGGTCGCGGCCCTGCTCGCGCCGCTCGGGCGTCCGGCGGCAAAGCAGCTCGGTCCTGCTGGTCGCGGACTCCGGTTCGAACTCGAGCGGGGGCTGGGCAGCGTGCGGTGTCGGGCCGTGGGCGACCTTGTGCTGGGACTCACCGACGATGACCGAAAGGCCTTTGCGCGCCTGGACGTTCGGATCGGCACGGAGACGGTGTATGTCCAGTCCCTCCTCAAGGCCCGCTGGGTGAAGCTCCGGGCGGCCTTGTGGTGCGCCCACACCCGGGTTCAGGAGTGGCCCCCCTTGCCCGATGCCCGCACCGCGCTCACGGTGGATCCCCAGGTGCCGCCTGAGTTCTACGCGGCAGCTGGGTACGCCCTGTGCGGAGGGGTCGCGGTGCGTGCAGACGTGCTCGAGCGGCTGGTGGCGTGGCTCCGACGGGCAGCGCGGGGCGATGGGCCGACCGCCCCGGAGGAGCCGATGAGCTGGCTGGCGCTGGGCACCGATGCCCTGGACAGCGTAGTCGCCGCTGTGGGCTATCGAATCAAGACCGCCGATGACCGCACGGTCGTGTCGAAGCTCCGCCCCGACAAGGGCCGTGGCCGCAGTCGGCACGGGCGGCGGCGGTGACGCCCGCCCCCCTCGCGCGGTTGCTCGCTGTGGCGGGGCCGGTGGAGTGGGTCTGCATCGGACTGCTCCTGGCCGCGATGCCGTGGGCGGCAGCGTGGGCGGCGCGCACCGTTCGCACCGGACTCTCCGCCACCTGGGTCACCTACCTCCCGGCACTGCCCATCGGGGTGCTGGCCAGCTGGGCCTATGCCCACCGCGACCACGCCGCGGCGCAGTCCATCGAGCTGATCGCCGCGCGTGCCCGGCCGGCGCAGGCCGCACAGGCCGCCGGGCGCGCACTGGATGTGTTGTGGCTGGGGGCGGGATGCGCCGGCGTCGCGCTGTTCATCGCCGCCGCCGGGGTCCTCGTCGCTGGGCAGATCCGGGCTCCGGCCGCCCGGATCACCGGAGTGATGACGCTGGGCCAGGTGACGGCCGTGCTCAGCCTCGGCGTGGCCGTGCTCACCCTGGCCGACCGCTCGTTGGGGCCGTGGGCTCTGGGCCTCGTCGCGCTGGCGCTCCCTGCGGTACATCAGACCGCATGGATCGACGCCGCCGCGCGTCGGTGGGCGTGCGCACTGTGCGCAGCCGGCGGGGCGCTGCTCGGTATCTCCCTGGCCCTCGAGCGCGCCGGGAGTCGCTACGCGGCGCTGGTGTGGGCGAGTCCGCTCGACGATGCAGCGCGCGTGGCGTTGGCCGATCCGACCTTCGATGCGCTCGCGCTGGGCCTGCTGCCCGTCGCGTTCGCCGGGGCAGCTGTGCTCGCTGCGCCCTCGGATGGCCGCCGGTTCGCCGTCCTCGGAGGGAGCGCCGTGCTCGCCCTGATCGGGCTGCCGGCCACCACGCTGTCGCCGACGGTGCTCGCCTGGGCTCCGCCATCCGAGCTGGTCGCGCTTAGGGCGCTGCCGCTTCCGCTACACCCACCCGAGCCTCCGATCCGTGGCCGCATCTCCGAGGGGTGCGTGCGGGTGTGGAGTGGCGCGTGGTCGGGCGGCGGGTGCGATCTGCACGCTGCCCCGGCCGACGCGCCCCTAGCCGAGCTGCCGCCGGCCCCGGTGAGGTTGGTCGTCGCACTCGCGGCCACGCCGGACTGGCCTGAAAGCATCGATCCGTGGCGTTACACCTGGGTCATATCGGATTGGGGTGCGCCGGACATCGTCCTGCCGCTCGGCGTGCATCGGCTGCCCGATGGCGCGCCGGGCCAGCCTCGTGTGGCGTTCGCGCTGGATGCCCAGGCGACCGTAGGCGACTGGGTGGCGGAGTGTCTCGCCGCACGGGCCGTCCAGCCACGGGTGACGTGCGTGCGTGCGGCGTCCGACTGAGGTCGTCAGCGCGCCAGCATCGGCCCGCGCGAGTCCGCCTGCCGTTACCTGGCGTCCGGAGGTCGAGATGTCGCTCGCAGCGCCGGGACCGGTCATGTCGAGCGATACGTCGCTGAAGGGCCAGGTGGATCTCCAGCGGGCGGCGTTTCGCGCCGAGCCATACCCGACTCTGGAAGCCCGCCTCGAGCGACTGTCGATGCTGGAGCGCGGGCTCGTGGACCGCCAGGAGG
The DNA here is from genome assembly GCA_047609825.1 of Myxococcota bacterium. Taxonomy (GTDB): domain Bacteria; phylum Myxococcota_A; class UBA796; order UBA796. The sequence continues at coordinate 9,867 of JBLFXJ010000046.1, read as the reverse complement.
ATCTGGTCGCCGCGATCCGGGAGGACTTCGGCAGCCGGTCACGCCACGAGACCCTCGCGGCTGAGGTCTTCGGCTCGTTGTCGACGATCCGGTGGTTGCGTGACCGCCTGGCCGGTTGGATGCGCCCTCGATCGCGCTCCATCGGATGGCTGTTCAAGCCGGCTCGTGGCGAGGTCCGACACCAGCCCAAGGGCGTGGTCGGCGTCATCAGTCCATGGAACTACCCCGTCTACCTCTCCCTCCCTCCACTCGCGACGGCGCTGGCGGCAGGCAACCGGGTGATGCTGAAGCCATCGGAGATCACGCCGCGCACGTCCAGGTTGCTCGCTGAGATCCTGGCGGTGTTCCCGTCGGATCTGGTCTCGGTGGTGCAGGGGGGCGTGAGCATCGGGCAGGAATTCTCGCGCCAGCGTTGGGACCACCTGATGTACACCGGGTCCACCGCAGTGGGGCGCAAGGTGCTCGCCGCGGCGGCCGAGAACCTGGTGCCGTGCACCCTCGAGCTCGGCGGCAAGTCGCCGGTGATCATCCACCCGTCGTTTCCACTGGCGAAGGCGGCGGCCCGTGTGGTGTTCGGAAAGCTGTACAACGCTGGCCAGACCTGCCTCGCCCCCGACTACGCCCTGCTGCCCCGGGGGCGCGTGCAGGAGTTTGTGGACGCCGTGAGAGCGCAGACCGCCAAGCTGTATCCAAACATGCGCGACAATCCAGACTACACCGCGATCATCAACGATCGGCACCTGGGCCGACTGCAGGGTGTGCTCGACGACGCCGCCCAGCGCGGAGCCCGTCTGATCGAGGTCAATCCGAGCGGCGAGGATCTCGGAGGTTCGGGCAAGCTCCCACTCACGCTGGTGGTGGACGCGCCGAACGATGCCACGGTGCTCCAAGACGAGATCTTCGGGCCGATCCTGCCGATCATCGCCTACGACACGCTGGATGAGGCCATCGCCTACGTGAACGATCGCCCACGGCCGCTCGCCCTGTACTATTTCGACCGCGATCCCGGCCGGCAGCAGCACGTGCTCGACCGCACCCACTCCGGCGGGGCGTGCCTCAACGAGGTGCTGCTGCACGCGGTCCAGGACGAGCTGCCGTTCGGTGGAATCGGCCCCAGCGGAATGGGCAGCTACCACGGAGAAGAAGGCCTCGAGACGTTCTCCCACCGCAAGGCGGTGATGTACCAGTCCCGGCTGGCAGGGGCGTCTCTGCTCAACCCGCCGTACGGTGCGTTGATCGACCGTCTCCTTCGAGGCTTGATCGGTTGAGGCGAGCCCCCAGCCCGACGGGGGTGCAGTGTTCGGGCATACTGCCCGCGGAGGTCGACGCGTGATCCGGACGTGTGTGCTCACTATCGCCCTGACCTGGGCTCCTGCCGCATCGGCCGCGGGGGACTGCACCGACTACACCCGGGTGCCGGCCCTGCGGCAGCTGGAGCCGTTCGCCAGCCGCGGCGCGCTCAACGACGAGGAGGTGCGCTGCCTGGAGGTGGCGTTCGAGAAAGCGAATCGGCAGACGGTGAAGAACAAGGTGTCCCGCGTGTTGCTCGTGCATGCCTACGTGACGGACACCACGTGGTGGGAGCGCCTGGTGCGCCGCCACCTCGAGGATGTGGACCAGTCCGACCCGGACATGGCATTCCTCTACGCGATCCACCTGCACCTGCAGGCCGAGGCGGACCCCGACGAGGTGGTGCACTGGGCCGAGGTCGCCCTCGAACAACGCCAGGTGTGGACCGGAGACGCCTTCGTTGCCCGCACACTGTCCATGCTCGAGCTGCGGGCCTACGCCACGGCGCGCAAGTGGACGCGGATGGCCGACGATGGCTCGGGTGACAGGGTCGACGAAAAGACCGGGATCAAAGTTGTGGAGTTGCTCCGCGGCGACACCAAGACCTACGCCCGCGAGTGGCTCGACTTCGCCCGTGCGGCAGGGCGCGACACCGACAAGGCCCTGGAGCTCTGCAAGTCGGCCGCGCAGCGGGAGTCGGCGTGCGCGCTGGACTGACCCGGCGTCATGTGCTCGCGCTGGCCGCGGCAGGTGGAGCGCTGGTCACGGCGGGCGGCGTGGGCCTGGCCCTCCAAGGCACCGTGCTCAGAGAGCCGCGAGTGCCACTGCAGGAGCTCGACCCGGTGTCGTTCTCGGTGTTCGCCGCCGCAGCCGATCGATTCTGCCCAGCCACCGAGGGTCTGCCAAGCGCTTGGGACCTCCAGGTGCCCGAGAAGCTGGATGCGCTGCTCGCCGCGCAACATCCTGGCGTCGGCGCCGAGCTGGGCCAGGTGCTGTGGCTGCTCGAGAACGCACTCGCGGGGCTCGTGCTCGACCGGCATGTCCGGCCATTCTCCGCCTGTGATGAGCAGACACAGGACCGCGTGCTGCGGGACTGGCAGCGGAGCGCCGTGTCCATCCGACGCACCGCCTACAAGGCGCTCCGCGGACTGTCCTGCGCGCCATACTGGGCCGACCCGCAGGTGTTCGCTCATGTCGGCTACCCGGGCCCCCCACAGTTTCGCATCCCGGAGCCTAGATGAGCGGCGCGATCATCAAGGGGAGGACGGTCACCGCGGATGTAGAGGTCAGCTGCGACGTCTGCATCATCGGGTCGGGGGCCGGGGGGGCGGTACTCGCGGCCGGGCTCGCCGAGGCGGGCCTCGACGTGGTGATCCTCGAGGCGGGGGGGCATCACACGCGCGCTGACTGGGCTGCACTCCGAGAAGATCTGTCGTACCCGATGCTGTACCAGGAGCGGGGCTCCCGGGCGACGGCCGATCTCGCGATCAGCGTCCTCCAGGGCCGGACCCTCGGCGGTGGCACCGTCGTGAACTGGACCACCTGCTTCCGCACCCCGGAGCGCGTGCTCGAGCGATGGCAGTCCGTGCACGGCCTCGAGGGCTGGTCGACGGAGGCGTTCGCGCCGCACTGGGCGGCCGTCGAGGAGCGGTTGAGCATCGGGCGATGGCACGAAGAGCTGGTCAACGCGAACAACGACGTGCTCCGACGTGGCTGTGCGGCGCTGGGCTGGGACTGGAGCGTGCTCCGGCGAAACGTGCGGGGCTGTGCGAACAGCGGGTACTGCGGCCTGGGCTGTCCGGTCGACGCCAAGCAGTCGATGCACCTGACCTACCTGCCCGACGCAGTGGCCGCAGGCGCCAGGATCTATGCGGACTGCCGGGCAGACCGACTGGAGGTCGTCGGCGATCGGGTGGTGGCGGTCCACGCCAGCCTGCTCGAGGGCACCACGGATCGCGAGTCCGGGCATCGCCTCGTGGTTCGGCCGAAGGTGGTGGTGAGCAGCGCCGGTGCGATCAACGGCCCTGCGCTGTTGCTGCGCTCCGGACTGCATGAGGGCGGAGTCGGGGAGCGCACCTGGCTGCACCCGGTCGTGGGCATGATGGGACAGTACGCAGACCGGGTGTCGCCGTGGTTCGGAGCCCCGCAGTCGGTGAGCAGCCACGAGTTCGTCGATCGTGGGCCCGACGCGGTGGGTTTCTTCCTCGAGGCGGCCCCGCTTCATCCCATGCTCTCTGCGTTGGCGTTCTCGGGCATGGGGGAGGCGCAGGGCGAGCTGATGTCCCACCTCGCCCACGTGTCCAGCGTGATCGCGTTGCACGTGGATGGCTGGGTTCAAGGCGATGTCGGTGGCACCGTTACCCTGCGGTCCGATGGTCGGCCCAGCCTCGACTACCCCGTCACCTCCCAGCTCACGGAGGCCTTCGCCGCGTCCCACCACGCGATGGCCCAGGTGCACCTGGCCGCGGGTGCCGACCGGGTGGCCAGCACCCACGTCGATCCGGTCATCCTGCGCACGGAAGCCGACCTCGCCCAGCTCAAGAGCGCCCCATACGGTGCGTTTGAGCACAATATCTTTACGGCCCACCAGATGGGCGGATGTGTCGCAGGGCCGGATCCATCCACAAGCGTCGTCGATCCACAGCTCCGCCACCACCGCGTGCCGAACCTGTTCGTGGTGGACGGCAGCGTGTTCCCGACCGCGCTGGGCGTGAATCCGAGCCAGACCATCTACGGGATTGCGCACCGCGCCCGGCGGGTCGTCGGTGAGGCGGTCTGACCCTGCTCCTGCCCGGAGCCCCTGCCCACACCACGGTTCTACAGCCTGTTACGGATGCCGAGACGGAGAACCAAATGCGCGCCTTGCTCCTCCCGCTCCCGCTGCTGTTCCTCGCCGCGTGCGAGTCGCCTGCGCCGAAGCCCGGCCCGGTGGACGCCGACGCCGACGGCTTCACGTCGGATCTCGACTGCGACGACGATGACGACTCGGCCTACCCGAACAACCGGGAGTCCTGCGGCGACGGCATCGACAACGACTGCGATGGTGAGATCGACGAAGGCGACGCGTGGGATGCGGTGCAGTGGCACGTGGATGCCGACGGCGATGGGCACGGCGTACCAGGCGCCACCTTGGCCGGGTGCACCGCGCCAGCCGGCTACGTCGCACCCTCGGACGACTGTGACGACTCCGACTCAACGGTATTCCCCGGCGCCCCGGAGATCTGCGACGGACTGGACAACGACTGTGATGACGAGACCCCCGCAGACGCCGGCGCTGCCGGGGCCGTCGCGTGGTTCGCGGATCGGGACGGTGATGGCTACGGCGACTCCGATGTGTCCGAGACCGCATGCGACGCTCCCCGTGGGTTCGTCGACGACGACTCCGACTGTGACGACGGCAACGGTCAGGCCTACCCCGGAGCGGCGGAGCTGTGCGGCCCGGTCGACGAGGACTGCGACCCGAGCACGGGCGACGAGTCCGCGGTCGACGGGCGTCGGTGGTACGCCGACGGCGACGGTGACGGGTTCGGCGATCCTGCGGGTGAGGTGCGCGCGTGCGCCCTACCCGCCGACCACGTGGCCAACGCCACCGACTGCGACGACAGCCGCGACGACGTGAATCCGGACGGCGTGGAGCTGTGTGGGGTGGGCGACGAGGACTGCGACCCGGCGACCACGGATGACGATGGTGTGGATGCATCCGCCTGGTTCCCAGACGACGACGGCGACGGGTATGGCAACGACTTCCGGCTCGTGCGGGCCTGCCTGCAGCCAGCCGGCCATGTCTCGGAGGGGGGCGACTGCGACGACCTGCGGGACGATGTGAACCCTGAGGGCGTCGAGGTGTGTGACGGCGGCGTCGACAACGACTGTGATCCCGAGACCTCCGACCTCGACGATCCCATCGCTCGGGAGATGTGGCTGGACGCGGACGGGGATGGGTTCGGCGACCCCGATCGCCTCAGCATCGCTTGCGGCGAGCCGTTGGATGATCACGTGTTCGATGCCACCGACTGCGATGATGGCGAGGCGCTGCGCAACCCTGGCCTGCCCGAGATCTGCGGCGACGGCATCGACAACGACTGCATCGACGGGTTGGGCGACTGCGGCGTGGTCGGCGACGTGAACACCGGCGAGGCGGACCTCACGGTGGGTGTGGCGGGCGTGACCACGCTGGCTGCCGGGGATGGTGACGGAGACGGCCTGGCGGAGCTGGTCCTCGGCGCGCCAGACGAGGGCATTGCCGGCCCGGGCGGCGGCGGGGTGTACCTGTTCGGCGGACCGCTGGAGGGCGTGGTCGGGGAGGGCGCGGCCCAGGCCCACCTGGTCGGTCTCGGCGGGGACGAGCTCGGGGCGGCCCTGGCTGCATACGGGGATGCGAACGCCGACGGGATCGGCGACTGGCTGGTGGGAGCACCGGGGGCCAGCGAGGTGTACATCGTATCGGGGCGCGCCTCGGGACTCGGCCTCGCATCCGGCGCGTCCCTCGCCAGCTTCGGTGGCGTGCCCGGCGCGCGGGCGGGTCACGCACTGGCAGCACACCCCGGCGGCGGCTTCATCGCACAGGACGGCGCTGTCGTGGCGGTGTCCGGCCTCGGCGGCGCGCTGGATGACTCGCCGGACCGGGTCATCGGCGTGCCCGACGATCCGGACGTGCGCATCGCCGCGTCCGACCTCGATGGCGACGGCGTGTACGAGCTGGTGCTCGGCGCTCCATCCGCGGCCATGGTGTGGGTCGTACCCGGGCCGGTGGTCGGGGTGGTGGACTTGGCCGACGTGCCCGCTTGGCTGGCTGACGATCCGGGATCAGAGGCCGGCGCCAGGGTCGCGGCTGGCGGGGATGTGGACGGCGATGGTCTGCATGATGCCGTTGTCGCCGGCAGCGGGAGCCAGGCGTGGCGGGTGGCGTTGTTGGCCGACGAAGACCGGTTGCTCGCGGATGCGGCGCTGATCGTCGACGGCGTCGGGCTGGGCGGGCTGGCCGTGCTCGACGATGTCGACGCGGATGGCCTCGGTGAGGTTTTCCTCACCGACGAACTGGATCAGGCGGTGCTCCTGAGCGGGCCCCTCGCCGGGAGCCTGCACACCGACACCGCCGCCTGGCGAGTGGTCGAGCCCGGCATCGGCCAGTGGCTCGGCGGGGCCGACTTGACCGACGATGGCACGATCGATCTGGTGGTGTCGGACGGAGCCGAGGTCTACGGCTGGTGGGGACAGGCTGGGCTGTGAGCACATGCCCCGCACACGGCACACCTCATGGAGGCCAGGGTAGCTCAGCGTCGTCGAGCAGCTGAAGCGGCACGACCGGAACCCCATTGCGGGCCACGAACAGGCGATATCCCGCCATATCGTAGCATGTGTCGAGCCCTGGTGTGTCGCCCGGACCCACCCACTGGGCCACGCGGATCACCATCATGCCGCCCGTGTTGGCCACGACGGAACGGGCCGGACACTGGAACTCGTTCCACGGCGGTGTGGTGCAGGCGAACTCGTCTTCCAGCTGATCGTAGTCGACCGAGACACCGTAGAATGCGGTGTTGCCGGGATCGATGACCAAGGCGAGGAGGTCCGCTCGGGTCTCGGCGTCGTTGTCCGCGGCGACGTCCACGCAGTCACCAGCGTCGACGCCGACCATCCAGATGTCCCACACCCAGGTCTCGCCGAACGTGCCCGCACAAGGCAGGCGCCCGTCGACGTAGTCGAGCATGGGACCGGGTGTGTCACACGTGGCGAGCAGGTCGTACCCGTCGCAGTCCTGGTCGAGCCCGTCACCTGGCCGCTCGACGGCTCCGGGGTGGACGCCACGATCCGTGTCGTCACAGTCATCGCCGCCGCAGAACGCTGCGCGGTGCCCATCCCCATCGGCATCCGCGCACGGGCGTTGATCGATGACCAGCCCATACGGCTGCCGCTCGTCCGCGGCGAGCGACCGGACCGTGACGATCCATGAGCCCGGCCCTGGATCGACGCTGAACGACGGGCATGACCGACCGTCGGTGACCACCTCGGCCACCACGTCGGTCAGGTCACGGGTGCTGACCTGCACCAGGAGGTTCTGCTCTGTGCATGGCAGATCGCCTCGGGGAGCGAGTGCCACGTCGAGGATCTCGCCGGGCAGGATCCGCAGCTCGTACAGGTCGCGCACCACACCCTCGGGCGTGGTGTCGTCCGGGCACAGAACCGCGTCGACGACGAACGGGAACCCAACACCCGTGAGGTCGGAGGCCTCGGACACGTCGTTGTTCGGCTCGAACGGGTCGTCCTCGCATGGCGGCGAGCCCGTGTCCGTGTCCGCGTCCGCGTCGGTGTCGGTGTCGGTGTCGGTGTCGGTGTCAGCGTCGGTGTCCGCGTCGGCGTCGGCGTCGGAATCCGCATCGGCGTCGGAATCCGCGTCGGCGTCTGCGTCCGCGTCGAGCCGCTCCTTGTTGTCCTCGTGTTCCTCGGCGCCGATCCACGGACAGCCGAGCAGTACTAGTAGCGGGAGCACCCGCATCAGCGCTCCTTCGGGGTGAGCAGCGCCGCGGTGAGCACGCCCACGGCAGCCGCACCTGCAGCACCAGAGGCGATCACGGCGCCATTGGTGGTGGCGTACAGCCCATCGCTGTACGACCCTTGGTAGGCAGCTCGGCTCGCCCACGACAGTCCATACAGCCCAGCCGTGGCGCCGCCGAGGGCGGCCGCCGCGGTGAACCGCCTTCGACGCCGATCCGACGCCGCGCCCACGGTGACGTAGTCGTCGCGGGTGTGCACCGTGGGTGGGATCCACCAGTTCGGGGGGGAGACCGTGGCCAGATCGGGGCCCACGATGGCGTCGTCGAAGCTGGGCCCGTGCTGCCAGCGTGCGCCGGTGATCCGCCCGCGTCGGTCGGCGATCTGCACGAGGTGGTTCACCTCGACCGCAGCGACCGGCTGGCGGAGGAAGTTGCCGTCGAGGAACACGCCGCCGCCGCGCGGGTGGATCACACCCTTGTCGTCGATGCTCGCGATCTGTGGCGGCGCCACGGCGGAGATGGCGACCCGCCCGGTGTGGCTCGCCGGCATCCAGTCGGGCAGCGGCGTCTTCGGGGCGGCGACCATGGCCAGCTGCGCCCAGCTGCGCGCCGCCTCTGGATCTTCGTCCAGGGTGGCCTGAAACGACACCTGCTGGGCAAATCGGGCGAGGTCGCTCGGGTGCACCACCTCGGTGAGGCACGGCAGGTGGAACCGCGTCCACTCGATGAGCAGACCGGCACGGTGGAGGTCCTCTTCGCCGAAGTACCGATCGATCCAGTCCAGAGCCTCGCGCCACTCGTGGCCCGCAACGGGCTGGGAGCACGGCTCCTCGCCGAAGGCCGACAGGGGAAAGAGCAGGGCGATGGTCAGTAGAATCCGCATCCGCGCTCGACGTCTGCCAACCTGGAGCCAGAGTGGCTCCTGCGGAGATCGGTCAGACATAGTCTGCCACGCGCTGGGGAGCTTCCGCAGCAGCGTGATTCATCGCCGCCTCGGAACCGAGCCCGACGACCGGCCCGGCCCGCCTCAGCCCACCCACCTTCGGGACGCGATAGGGCGAAAAGGCAGCGCCCGCCCGGCCTGCTGGAGGGAGCATGGGCATCTCGATGTGGCTGGTGGCAGTGGTCGCGGTCGCGGAAGCCCGGCCGCTGGACGCCGCACTCCAGACCCTGCCTCTCCAGGACCAGGTGGAGTGGCGGGGCGAGGCGCGGACGTGGGCGGGCGGCACCTGGGTGGTGCTCACGGCGCGGGTGCACGACCTGCCGGTGCTCGACACCCGCGCTGTGGTGGATGTCGGGCCGCGCGATCGGGTGCGCTCCAGCCGGGCGCCTGCGCTGATCCCCCCTGTGCTCGCGGTGCCGAAGCTGACGCCCGAAGACGCGATGGAGCGGGCCGAGGCGGCGGTGGGTTGGTTGGGTCGCGGTTCGCTGTGGCCGTCGCGGGCCGAGCTCGCGTGGCAGCCCGTGGGCGAGTCTCTCCGTCTCATCTACGCGGTCGACGCGTCCACGGCTGATCCTCCGGGCGTGTGGCGGATAGCCGTCGACGCACAGGACGGGCGTGTGCACCGGTCCCGAAAGCTGAGCGCAACGGCCGAGGCCGATGTGTTCAGGCGCAGCCCGTTGGACGGAGCGAGGGAGCCCGTCAGCCTGGCCAACCTCCGGTCGGAGACCCTGCTCTCGGGGCAGTACGTCATCACCGCGAGCTGCGTCTCCGCCGAGCTCGGCGAGGATCTGTTCGCGGGCAGCGACTGCGCCGAATCCACGCCCCTCGCCATTGCGGATGAGGCCGGTGATTTCTTCTTCGCCGACGCGCCCGACGCGTTCGACGACCCGCAGGCCGAAGTCCAGGTGTACCACCACATCGACCGGGTCGCGTCGTGGCTGGATGCGTCGTATGGCTTCCGCCACGCAGCACCGATCCGAGGCTACGTCAACTTCGAGATGGCCAACGCATTCTTCGGGGACTTCGACGGAGATGGCGTGGGCGACGTGTCCTTCGGCCAGTCCGAGAACGGGGTGGACTTCGGATACGACGCGGATGTCGTGTACCACGAGTTCGGCCACTCCGTGGTGGGCGAATTGGCAG
>JBLFXJ010000045.1:0-34090 GCA_047609825.1 Myxococcota bacterium | reverse complement strand
ACGACGCTTGCTACGGTCTCGCCCACGACGCCATCGTGGATCTCCCAGGCCTGGGTCCGGTCATGACCCGGCTGGGAGCTCTGCGCGCGGGTCATGCCACCGCGGCCGCAGCGTTCGCCGGTGGCAACAAGGTGGTGGTATTCCCTGGAGGCAACCGTGAGGCGTTCCGCCCCTGGTCACAGCGTCACCGGATCGAGTTCGGCGACCGCCTGGGCTTCGTGCGCCTCGCCATGCGACACGAGGTCCCCATCGTGCCAGTGGTGTTCCACGGCGGACACAGCTCCCTCGTGGTGCTCCGCCGGGGTGAGCGGATCGCGCGCTGGACGGGAATGCGGGACCGTCTTCGCACGGATGCATGGCCGGTGATGCTGGCGCTGCCCTGGGGAATCGCGATCGGGCCGTGGTTCCACGTGCCGGCGCCCGTCAAGTGCACCACCCGCTTCCTCCCGCCGATCCAGCCTCCAGCCGGGGCAGCGGACGACCCAGCCGTGCTCACCGCGTTGCGTGACCAGGTGGTCGAGGCGATGCAGGCGGCGCTGACCGACCTGGCTCAGCTCAGAGGCGGAGGGAGCGGCGCAGCAAGGCCCCGGTGAAGGACGCCCGCAGGTAGAAGGCGCGGTCCTGTGCGCGCACCCACTCCCCCTCCTCGTCGAGCATCCACGAGGCGTCGTCGGCGTTGCGCCCTTTGGGCCTGAGCTGGAGCGCTGTGCCCCGTCGGCCGGTGATCTGATCCAGCTCGCCGCGAACCACCAGCTCAACGAGGTGCTCCCAGTCGGCCTGGAGCACCTTGGCCTCGCTCGCATCCGCCGACCACATCACCGAGCCGCCGATCACCCGCTCACCAGGCGGGCCGTCGCCGATCACGGGCACCCAGAGCACTCGGGCGAGCTTCTTCTTCACCCAGCAGGTATCCCAGCGATCCCCGAGATCCCCGAGCGGCGCGGTGCACACGAAGGTGGACTGGCGCGGCACCCCTCTCAGGTCCACTGGCACCGTCTTCAGCTCGATGCCCAGCTCGGGGAAGTCGGGCAGGGCGCGGCTGCCCGCGGTCGCGCCGAGCACCATCTCCAGTAGCACGCCGATCCAGCCTTTGTGTCGCCGCAGATCAGGCGGCGGCCGCCAAGCGAACCGCGCTGCCACCTCGCCGAGGGTCCACCCAGCGAGCGCATCCGCGCGCGCCACCAGGGTGGCCTCGTCGGGGGGTGGGGTTGGCGGTGGCTCCCAGATTGCGACCCTCGCAGCTCTTGACGTGACGCGATGCCATGCCCATATCGGCTGCACCGGAGGCATCCATGTTCGGCGACCTGTCCCCCCAACCTGATCCGGCGCTGCGCCGGCAGGCCGTGAACCGACTGACCGAGCGGATCGGCTACGCCGCGGCGGCGCTCACCCTGATCCCGCTGCCAGGCACAGAGATCGTGGGGGTCATGCCGCTGCACGTGGCGATGGTGATCGGCATCGGCGAGCTCCACGGCCAGCGACTGTCCAATGACAACGCCATCGAGCTCGTGGCGAAGATCGGCGTGGCGGCCGGCGCCTCCATCGTCGGCTCACGCATCGCCACCACCGCGGCAAAGATCTTCCTCCCGGGCCTCGGCGGCCTGATCAGCGCGCCGTTCATGTTCGCCAGCACCCTCGCCATCGGCGCCGTCGCGGACGCGTTCTTCGAGCGTGAGGGGAACCTCGAGACGAGCGACATGCGCGATCTGTACAACCGAGCCCACGGTGACGCGAAGACCAAGTTCGATCCCGACAAGGCCCGCTCGGACGAGGCGCAGCGCATGGCTGACGAGGCGGCCCGCTCCGAGCAGCAGCCCGCTCCGACCTCGCAGGGCCCCGTGGAGCGGCTCGAGAAGCTCAAGGCGTTGCTCGACAAGGGGTTGATCGATCAAGCCGAGTACGACGCCACCAAGGCGCGGGTGCTCGGAGAGCTCTGATGCCCCTCACCCCGACCTGGCCCCGCCTGCACTACGAGGTGTATGGGACCAGCGGTCCCCCCGTGCTGTTCGTGATGGGACTCGGCATGAGCGCCGCGGCCTGGCGTCCCCAGGTTGAGGCCCTCGCGCACGACCACCGCTGCCTGGTGTTCGACAACCGGGGCATCGGACGCAGCGGGACGGCGCCTGGGCTCTGGACAATCCCCGACCTGGCGGACGACGCACTGCGAGTGCTCGAGGTGGTGGGCTGGCCGCAGGCACACCTGGTCGGCGTGTCCATGGGGGCGATGGTCAGTCGGCAGCTCGCCGCAGCACAGCCCCAGCGGTGGCACAGCCTCACGCTCATCGCAGCCCACGCTGGGCCCCGGCGGCTGATCCTGCCCACACCGCGCGCGCTCCAGCTGTTCGCCCGCGCTCAGGCGGGCGAGCCGGCAGCCCGGGTGGCGGCGCTGAACGCGTTGCTGTTTCCACCCGATTGGCTCGCGACCACCGACACGGCACAGCTGAACCGCCGCATGGAGAGCCGTGTGGGCACGCCGCCGGGCCCAGCAACCCTCGGCCGACAGCTCGGGGCCGTGCTGCGGTACGGGGGCACCTCCAACCTCGACCAGATCCGCGCACCCGCACTGATCGTCAAGCCGGCTGCTGACATCTTGGTGCCACCGGCGAACAGCGACCTCCTGGCCGCCGGTATCCGCCGGGCGGAGCTGGTGGAGTTCCGCGACGCCGGGCACGGCATCACGCTGCAGTGTGCAGATCGGCTGAACCGCGCCCTGCGCGGCCACATCCGCGAACATGGCACCCCCATGTAGTGGATCCATCGGACCCCTCAGTCCGGCGGATCGTCGCGCTTGACCGCGGACGGGGGCCTTGGCAGGCCGAGGGCCTCAGCCTCATCCTGCGCCTTGAGCTCGGCCTCGGCGTATTTCTCGTGCTCGTGCAGCTTGTGCAGGATCTCCGCGCGCGTGTCCTCGTCGAGCACCTCGAGCGCCACATCCAGTGAGCGCAGACCCGCCTCCGCCTTCAGCCGGGTCTCGGCCTCGCGACGCAGCTGACGTCCGCGCACCACATAGGCCACCAGGAACATGCCGATGACCAGGATCAACCCACCGATGATCGCGCGGAGCAGCTGCTCGGTGCGCTGAGCGCTGGCGCCCACCTGATAGGCCACGCCCTCGGTGATGCCGCCCACCGTGGTCTCGAGGGGCGTCAGCACGTCTTCCTCGATGGTGAACTTCAGCGTCTCGCCCACCGACGGCGTTCCTCCGTGGCCCTCGCGCATGGCGTAGTACACCGAGTCGCGGATGAGGTCCGACACCGCAAACTTCGTGCCCTCGTCGTTCAGCGACACCCTGAGCGCATCCACCGCACTGGAGATCACGCGGTCGACGGTCTCTTCCATCGAGTCGCCGAGCTCGCCCCGCAGCCCATCCGAGAGCGACTGGATGATGGCGCTGTTCACCATGTTCCGGAGCTCGGGGCTCACCTCGTTGCGCAGCCCCTTGCCCGTGCGTCGGGTCGCGGTAGCCAACAGGCCGTCGATGGTGCGCTCGAGCGCCTCGCGCTGCTCCGGCGTGATGTCGGTGGCGCCCGATGACAGGCCAGCACCCAGCTGATGGCCGAGTTCGACGAGGAGCGCTCGCTCGAGCACCTGGTCGCCGACCTCCTCCACGCCGTCGGACTGGCCCTGGCCGCCCGCTTCCTCGAGCATGCCTCGGACCAGGCCCGAGCCGATCTTGTACGCGCACCCCGACGTGCAGAGGCTCAGCAACAGGATGGTGGACGAGATTCGCGGCACGGCCGGAGCTTAGCCCGCGGAGCCCGGCATGCACGAGTCCACACGTCGACGCAGCGCCTCTCGGACCGCAGCGAGGTCCGCCGGCGTGTCGACACCCGGAGCCTGGCGGTCGACTTCCACCACCCGAACGTCGAGGCCTGCCCGGAGCGCGCGGAGCTGCTCCAGCCCATGGGTGATCTCGTCGGGATGGGGCGGCAGCGTTGCGAACTCGAGCAGGGCGGCCCGGCGCCAGCCGTACAGGCCCAGGTGTCGATGGCCCGACGAGCGCTCCCGCTCGAACCACAACGCACGACCGTCCTCATCGAAGGCACACTTCACCGCGCTTGGGTCACCGATCTCGCCAGCCGAGATCGCGCAGCACGGCGTGACCATGTCGGCCCCCGTTGCCCGGAGGGAGCGCACCAGCGCCGTGACCACGCCAGGGTCGAGCAGTGGCTCATCGGCCTGAACCCCAATGACCCAGTTGTGGGACGATCCGCTGGCCACCGCCGCGACGCGATCTGTACCGCTCGTGTGCGCTCCGGTGAGCACCACGCGCGCGCCGAATCCACGCGCGGCATCGGCCACCCGGTCACTGTCCGTCGCCACCACCACATCATCCACCGCGGCGCGCAGGCACAGCCGCCACACCCACCACAGCATCGGCCGCCCCCCGATGTCGACGAGCACCTTGGCCGCCAGGCGCGTGCTGCCCAGCCTGGCCGGAATCACCGCCAGAACGGTCTCGCGTTCCGTCATGACCGACCCCGCCTCCTGGTGACGCACGACGACAGCTCCGCGGCCTACTGTGCAGTTGAGGGAGCGCGCGTGTCGTTCCCCAGCGGAGGCACCATGTACCGCAACCAGAGCACCCTCCCAAGCCACGCGCTGGAAGCCGTCGCGGCCGTCATCGTGCTCAGCGGCGCGCTCGGCGCATCTTTCCTCTGGTTCGCCGCCGTGGGCTCGGCCGCCTGGTAGCGGTCACCGCCGGCGGCGTACGAGCCCCAGCAACCCGAGCGCGTACCACAGCGCCCCGGTGGACCCGGTGGCGCAGCCGCACGCATAGTCGGCGTCGACGATCCGCCCGTGGAACACCGTGTCCACCTCCAGATCAGCCAGGCGGACCACGGCCTGCTGCACCTTTCCCGGGTCGTATTCGTAGTGGATCACCTGGCCGCTGCGCGCCTCGATGACCTCGCCCTCGACCTCCCACTCCACCGGGGCGCCGTACAGCTCTTCGTCCGCGAAGTCGAACGCGCGGATGCTCAGCTGGAGGTTCTGCCCCTTCTCTGCAGACTCCTCGTCGGCCTGGGCGAACCGCAGCTGCCCCACCGCCGCGGGCATCACGGCGTGCACGACCACGTCGATCTCGACACCCTTCACCGGCTCGAGGGTCACCGGATGGTCGCCCGCCTCGCCGGCCTCCAGCTCGAGCCACCGCCCCTCGATGCCCGCCAGGGCGCCGGTGAGATCAGCGGACATGCCCGCGCGGGTTGCGACCTCGCCGAACCCGCCATCGCTGGTGCTGGTGTCGTCTTCGGGCGCCACGTTGCCATACACGTCGACATCGTCGTGGGTCAGCTGGAGCAGGAACGAGGCCGTGCCGCCCACCACGACCGACGGCTCGCGCACCTTCGGGTCCTTGCCCTGGAACACATCCGCGGCCGGCACCAGGCGCACGTCGTTTGGGTTCACGACCTCCACGGGCACCCGCTGGAGCACCCGGCCCGAGCTCGCCTTGCGGATTAGCAGCTCGGTGGACCCCGGCGCCAAGGTGCGGAGGTCGATCACGAGCTCACGGCCCTCCATACTCCACTTGCGCAGCTCGGCGACCGAGTCGTCCACCACGTCGAGCTCCAGCTCGTCCCCCCCGCGGTGCTTCGACGGCACACCCCGGAGCGTTGGCGCGGCCCCGGTCAGCCATGGCTGGTGCAGCTCTTCAGACGCACCGAGGTCGTCCACCAGAGCGACCTCGAAGGCGCAGGCGACCAGCAACAACGGAGCGATGAGCACGCAGGCCCCCTACAGGCGAGTGATGGTGTGGATGCGGCGGCCATCCAGCGGACCGAGCGTGTCGATCTCGCCGTCGGGCCACCGGATCTCCAGGCGGTCGATCACCTCGACATCGCCCAGCCCGAAGTGGGCCTCGATCAGCCCCTGTGAGCCGTAGCCCGTGCCGCCGGCCACCAGGCGGCGCTCCATGCGCTCGTCTCCGACCCACGCCACCAGCCGGGCGCCCACCGCGTGGGTGTTCGGGGTGACGGTGTCGCGGAGCTGGATCCGTGCCCAGCTCGCCTCACCACACCGGGACAGGTGCAGCAGGCTGGGACCGTCGACATCGGGCTTGGCCCAGTCGAGCCAGCCGTCGTTGTCGAGATCGGAGAACACCAAGCCCCGGCCAGCAGTCTCGTCGTTCACCATCCAGGCCGAGGCCACGTCGGTGAAGTGGCCGGTCTCATCTTGCAGCCACAGGCCGTCGGGCTGACCCTCGTAGTTCGAGATGAACGCGGTGGTGAGGTAGCCGAACATCACCGCCGCATCGAGGTCGCGGTCGTTGTCGACATCCCCGAACTCAGCCCCCCAGCCAACCACCTGGTTGTACCAACCGGCCTCCGGCACGAAGCCACGGTCCACCGCATAGTCGATCCACACGTCCACCCCGGTGGACAGCATGTACTTCATGCGCGCCCACGCCGGAACGAGGAAGTCGGTGATGCCGTCTCCGTTGAGATCGCCGAATGCGAGCCCCATCCCGGCGACGTCGACGTCGAGTCCGGCCGCGTTGCCGTCCAGCGTGAAGTGCCCGGTGCCGTCGTTCCACAGGAACATGCACGGCGCATATTTGTTGCCGAGGTCGTTCACTCCGTACAGGTCGAGATCCCCATCGTCGTCCAGATCGATGGGCGTGCCGACGAAGGTGTAGGTCTCCATGAAGTCCGCAGGCAGTCGGGCCTCTGCCTCGTCGACGAACTGCCCCGCACCGTCGTTGATGTACAGGTAGCTCGGGTTGCCTGGCTCGAAGTCCTCGATCGGCCCCTCACCCTCGATCACGTAGCCGTGGCCCGCGACGAACAGGTCCAGGTCGCCGTCGCCCTCCACGTCGAACCAGGCGCTCGAGGCGCTGAAGTGCTCGGCGCCACCCAACACGCCTCGCGCCGCCGCGACCTCGGTGAAGTGGCCGGTGCCGTCGTTCTCCAGCAGGGCGTTGGGCCGCATGTAGCGGCTGACGAACACGTCGAGATCACCGTCGGCGTCGTAGTCGGCCGCCGACCCGCCGAAGCCCATGTCGAGCTCCGCATCCTCGGGAAGGAATCCCGCGGGTGACTCCTCCCAGCGGCCGTCGGGGTGCTGGATCACGATCTCGGTGATGTTGGTGCCCAGGAACAGCACGTCGGGCGCGCCATCGGACTGGAAGTCACCGGCCACCACGCCGGCGCCGTGCGCGCGGATGAGGAACTGATCCAGATCGGCAAAGCTCTGGGTATCGAACTTGGCGGCATCGCGTGCCCCCGAATCGGGGCAGTGGATGAGCGGCCCGGACTCGAGGCGCAGGTGCGCGGGCGTGCCGCTGCCAGTGTCGAGCGTCCCGGTGTCGGTGTCGGTGTCGGCGTCAGTGTCAGTGTCGGTGTCGGTGTCGGTGTCCGAATCCGCGTCGGCGTCCGAATCCGCGTCGGTGTCTGCATCCGCGTCGGCATCCGTGTCACCGGGCGCCAGATCGGTGTCGCCATCGCCCGACTTGTCGGATGCGCCGGGCGGTGTGGCGCACGCCAACATGAGCAGGATGAGCGTGGTCAGGGGGTACATCGGGGGGACCTCGCAGACACGTGAGTATACCGGCCCTGTTGGACACCGGCTCGCTCGGATAGAGTGCTCCGACGAGCCGGAGGAGATCCAAGATGATGCGTGTGGCGTCCATGGCAGCGGTTGTGATGCTCTCGGCCTGTGGTGGCAAGGACGGCTACATCCCAGACACCTCTCCGGTGCAGACCTCGGTGACGGGTTGCCCGTACACCGATCTCGGCGTTCCGTTCGACGAGCACAAGAACTCGCAGGACTGCACCCAGTGCCCGGCGGACTGGGAGTGCCAGACCTACGACAACCTCAACACGACCAAGTGCTTCTTGCCGTGCAAGAACCAGGAAGAGTGCGACGAGTGCGCGCCCTCCTCCACGTGTGAGACCACCGAGATCGGCGCAGAGAACCGCCCCGTGCGGATCTGCCGCGACTGATCACCGCGGCACGAGCGCCCGGGCCCACACACCGTCGATGTCGGGCCCGTTGCTCACCGGATCGCGTGGATAGGTCGCACCGGTGTTCGGGTCCACGTGCACCGACGCGGACGTGATGCGCACCGCAACCACGCCCTCGGCCCACACCCGCGCCGTGACGGGGTTGTCTTCGGGCAGGTCGGCCAGATCGAACCCGTCGCCGCCGGCGTCCGGTCCCAGCGGATCCACGGGGTTGTCCTCGGCATGGCGCAAGGTGGGCGTGACCCCTGCGAATCCGACCCAGTGGCGCGGGTCCGCCGACCACGCGCCGGGATCGTCCGCCAGGTAGGCGGTGGGAAACGCCACGTAGTCCTCTCCGTCCGGGGACACCTCGACCACGGCCGGATCCATGAAGCGGCTGGTAGGACCGGTGTCGAAGGGGTTCTCGAACACGACGAGGTCGACGCCCTCGGAGTCGATCACGCGGCGGTCACTCCACCCGAGCACGAGCACATCATCGCCAGGCGACAGCCCGACGCCGTACACATCCAGGCTGCCGGACGAGGCTCCACCGCCGCGCACGCCGTTGATGGCGAGCACCGCATCACGGAACGGACCCGAATCCGCGCCTGGCGCATGCACCACCTCGTCGGCCCGCGCGGGGCCAGACGGCGCGCCGGTCGTGGTCGACGTGGGGATCGAGGCGCCGGTCGGTGTACCGCCCGTGGCCGTGGAGCCGGTGCCAGAGCCCGTCCACGAGCTGGTGCCGACGGGCGCTGCGCTGGTGTCTGCCGTGTCTACGGTGCCTTCGCCCTTTGGCGCGCACGCGAGCAGCGCTAGCCAGATCATGGCGTCAGGTCCGTCCACGGGAATCCGGCGCAGCCCCGTCCCGCAGGATCGGAGTCGTCTGGCCGCGGAACCGCCGCGGCGCTCGCCTCACTCACGGCCGCGAACTCCGACTGGCAGTAGTACAGGTGATCGCCGGACCACGCCCAGTCGAACCGGCTCCACATGTCGGGGAAATAGTCGTTCGCCGCATCATTCTGCGCCACGAGCCAGCCGTCTGCCGCATAGGTCTCGGTCACATGCCACCGGCCCCAATCGGTCGACCACTCCGCCGCGTCGATTCGGTGGGCGGTGCCCCACTCGTCAACGTAGTCGCCCTCGACGTCCAGCTCGACCGGGTCGATCGCCGTCCAGCCAAACTCGAACGGCGGCGCACCACAGCCGCCCGACGCGGGATCAGAGGGATCCGCGGCGGGCGTCGCCAGCGCCTCGTCGAACGACGCCGCGGCGTAGGCCTGCTGGCAGAACCAGGCGTCGCCAGCGGGATCGACGAGCCAATCGAACCGGCTCCACAACCCCGGAAAGTAAGGGTTCGCATCGTCGTTGCGGGCGATCAGCGTGCCGCCGTCGCCGTCTGCGAAGCTCTCCACGAACGCGTGCTCGCTGCCGAACGAGGCCCAGCTGCGCCGCGTGACGGTGTGCACACCGCCGTAGGCGTCCATCCACTGCCCGGTGAGTCCGGGCAGCGGCGGCAGCTCCAGCGATGCCTCGGCGGCCACCGACGTGGCGGCCTCACCGGGGTGACGAAGCACGACTGCCTGCACGCCCACCCATGCCGAGGGCGACAACGCGGCGGGGATGGTGCGCGTGAGCTGTGCGCGACCGTCAGCGCCGACCCGCCCCGTGGCGATGATTCGCGCATCGCCCGCCAGGTCTACGCACGCACCCGCCATGGCCGCCGGGCAGGGGCCCACGCCGGGTCCGGCCGTGCTGCCGAGCACGAACACGGTCTCGCCCGGCTCAGCGCCGTCGACCACCAGCCGGGCGAGATGGCCCGGCGCCATAGTGCCCACGTCGAGGGTGATCCCGCCGGGTGGCGGGGAATGAACCGGTCGCACCGACCAGTCGGCCGGCGTGGGTTCGAGTACGGCGCATCCGCTGAGGATGGCCAGGATGGACGCTCGCATCGGTCTCTCCTGACCTCGGTGTTGGGTGGAGAGAACGGACGCAGGTCCGCACCCCACATCCTTGGCCCGAGGATGAGTTGGGGACACAGCGAGGCAGGTCTCCCGGCTCTCGGCCGTCATCTCCGCCGCCTTCCCAGGTGACCCCAGTGGCGTGTGGCAGAGCCTGACCGATTACGGTGGCGGGACCGCGCCGGACTTGCACCGGCTTCCCTCTTCGGCCCGTCGCGTACGACGGACACCTCGCTGCAGCACATCTGACGATGTGCTGCGAGGGTACTCTGCTACGGCGCACGTGTCACGCGCCCCGAGGCTACTTGCGGAGCTTGGGATCCATCGCGTCGCGCAGCCCCTGACCGAACAGGTTGAAGCTGGTCAAGGTGATGAAGATCGCGATGCCCGGGAAGATGGTGAGGTGCCACAGACCCTGGCTGACGTACGTGCGGCCCTGCTGCACGATCTCGCCCCACGAGGGCGCCGTGGGGTCGCCGAAGCCGAGGAAGGACAAGCTCGTCTCGGTGAGCACCGCGCCCGCGATGCCGAACGGGATGGCCACGAAAACCGGGCTGACCGCGTTCGGCATGATGTGGCGGAACAGGATCCGACGGGGTGGAAGACCCATGGCCCGCGCGGCTGCGATGTAGTCGAGGCTGCGACAGACCAGGGTCTCTCCCCGCACCAGCCGGAAGATGCCCGTCCAGCCCACGAATCCGATCACCAGCATGATGTTCACGATCGACGGCGGCAGGAAGGCGATCACGGCGATGATCAGGAAGAACGTGGGGAAGCACATCACGATCTCAGCGATGCGCGACAGGACGATGTCGACCCAGCCCCCGAAGTACCCAGCGACCAGCCCCAACGTGATCCCGATGGAGCCGGCGATGGACATCGACACGATGCCCACGAGCATGGCCACCACGGTGCCGTGCACCATCCGCGACAGCACGTCGCGACCCTGGTTGTCGGTGCCAAGCAGGTGAACATTCCCGGGGCGCTGCTTCAGCGCGGTCTGGTCGAACTGATTTGGCGACCAGGGCACGGGCGGCCAGATCGCCCACGCCATCTCGGGCGAGTCGCCCACGTTGATCCACTCCTGCCCGTCGAGCTCTGGGTAGTGGTCCCCCAGCGGGAAGGTGCCCATGACGCTCATGCTCTTCAGCCGGTTCTGCAGGGTCTTCCATGGAACCCAGGTGTCCACGTAGGTCACCACGGCCGGGAACGAGACGTTGCCGCCGTACGAACACACGATGGGCCGGTCGTTCGCGATCACCGGCGCGAGCACCGCCATGATGAACAACATGCCCGCCACGATGAGCCCGCCCATCCCGGGCACGTTCTTCTTGAGCTGCACCCAGACGATTGCCCAGTACCCCTGCCCCGAACCGCTCGACGCCCCTGACTTGTCTCCGCTGCCGCCACCGCTCATGCGTCCACCTTCACCCGGGGGTCGACCACGCTGTACAAGATGTCTGACACCAGGATGCCCATCAGCGTCAACACGGCCGAGAAGGTCGTGATCGCCATGATCACCGGGTAGTCGCGGGAGAGGATGGAGTCGAAGCCGAGCTTGCCCATCCCGTTGATGCTGAAGATGTACTCGACGATCACGGAGCCACCGATGAGCCGCGGCAGCAGGTTCGCGATCAGAGTGACGATGGTGATCAGCGCGTTGCGCAGCGCGTGCTTGAACACCACCACGAACTCGGACAGCCCCTTCGCCCGTGCCGTGCGTACGTAGTCCTGGGACAGCGCCTCGAGCATCGAGGTGCGAACGTAGCGGGAGAGGCTGGCGAAGCCGGCGTACACCATGACCGTGATCGGCAGCACCAGGTGCCAGCCCCAGTCCGCGAGCCAGGTGAGGTACGACATCGACCACGGATCGGGGCCGTGCAGCGCCCCCGAGGGGAAGATGTCGAGGGTGCGCGTGGAGCTGAACGACATGATCAGGATGGTGGCAAGCCAGAAGTTCGGCACTGAGTACAGCACGAACAGGATCAAGCTGGTGATGTTGTCGAACCGCCCCCCGCGGTCTACCGCCGCGTAGATGCCGACCGGGATGCTGACCATGTAGATGATCATGATCGCCAGGATGTTCAGCCCGATGGTGATCGGCAGCGCCCGCGCGATCATGTCGATCACCGGCTCGTCATCCACGAAGGAGCGGCCAAAGTCGAGGCTGGCGGTGCGCCAGAGCCACTTGCCGTACTGGACCACCATCGGCACCTTCGACCAGAAGTCGCCAGCGGCGAGGGCAGTGCCGCCCACCACCACCAGATCGCGCACGCGGCCCGGGTTCTCCGGACTCTGCCCGATCTGGATGCCTTGCCGGGTCCACTGCCGGATGGTGTCGTCGCGGCTGCCGCTCCACACCTGCTGGCCATCGGGGCTGATCGCAACCGCCGTGACCTGTTTGTAGTGGCCCTCGAGCTCGACCGGAGCGTCGAGGCTGTCGCCAGACCGCGGCCACACCCGCACGATGCGGTCGTCGCAGCCGGTGACCAGCGTGCCGTCCGCCGCCGACCCGATGTCGGTGATCGCCTGGTTGTGCCCATCCACCCGACGGAGCGGCTGGGCCTCGTCCAGGGCCCAGAGCCGCAGGACCTTATCCACGCCACCCGACCAGAACCGTCCGTCGCCCGCGGATTCGAGCGCATACACAGCGCCGATGTGGTCGCCGTATTCACGGGTGAACTGGCCCGTCGCGGCGCGATGCAACCGGATCACGCCGGCGTTGCTCGCGACCAGCACCTGGTCGTCGTCAGCGAACAGCACGTCGGAGAGCGGCTTGCCGTCGCCGTCGGCCTGTCCGATGGGTTCGTCGGCGTCGACCTCCCACACCCGGAGCGCACCGCTGTCGTCACCGGTGGCCACCCGCTGCCCGCTGGGCGACACGGCGACGGCCCCGATGGAGGCAGTGTGCCCCCCGGTCCACCGGCGGGTCTCGGAGAGCGTGGTGGCATCGAGGGCCACCAGCACACCATCTTTGGTGCCAACGAACACGGTCGCGCCGTCCGGTGACACGGTGATCGAGCGTGACCACCCCGGGAGCGATGCGCTGGGGATTGGCCACGCCAGCTCGGCGGCTTCGGCAGTGGCGTTCGGGACCCATCGATGGGCGCTCCGATCTTCTCGCAGCATTCCGAGCAGCTGCTTCTTCGCCTTGATGGTGTCGGCGAGGCGATCCTGGTCGCCTTGGCCAGCCCCCTCAGCCGCAGCCGAGCCGCCGCCAGCACCCTGGCCGCCGAACTGGGCAGCGACCGGGTCGCCGGGAGCAAAGCTGACAATCATGAATGTGATCAGGGTGATGCCGAACAACGTCGGGATCATCGCGACCAGGCGTTTGAGGATGTAGCGCAGCATTTACTTGTACTTCACGTTCTCGGGCTTCACCCACCACTCGTCCGGCCGCAGGCCGGTGGGCAACACCTCGACCTCCTCGAACCGGTTGTTCACGAGCACGCCGACCTTGCCCTCCAGCAGCAGCGTGCGTGGCTGTTCCTGCTGGAAGATCCGGTTGAATTCGTGGAACATCGCGATGCGCTTCTGCTCATCGAACTCCTCGCGCATCTCGGCGAGCAGCTTGTCGACCCGGTCGTTGTGCCAGCCGGGACCGTTGCCCCCGCCGGGGATGTCCTGGCTAGAGTGGAACGCCGAATACGGGTCGATGAACGGGCTCGGGAACGAGTGGTACAGCACCGCGCCGTCGAAGTTGCGATCCATGTAGTCCTGGATGAACGTGGACCACTCGAGGGTACGGAGGTTCATCCGCACGCCGAGCTTCTTGCAGGAGTCCGCGAGCAGGCCTGCGGTCTGGGTGTAGAACGGCCGCGGAGAGCCGACCTTCAGCTCGAACTCGAGCGGCTTGCCGTCACGATCCCGCACGCCGTCGCCGTCGGTGTCGGTCCAGCCCGCCGCGTCGAGCAGCCGACCGGCCTCTTCGAGGTCGAACGGCAACGGCTCGAGCTCGGGGCTGTAGGTCGGGAAGATGCGCTTGGAGTTGCACACCGCGATCTCGCCGCGCCCGCGCTCGATCTCCTTCAGCATCCACGCACGGTCGAGGCTTTGGGTCATCGCCCGCCGCACCCGCGGGTCATCGAAGGGAGCACGCCGGTTGTTCCACGTGATCGCCGAGTGGCCGATGCCGATGTGGTCGTACACGTAGTATTCGGCGATGTTGGCGATGGTCTCGTCGGTAGCGAGCTCGTCATCCCACTGCTGGTGGTCGACCACCGACACATCGAACGCGCCCTTCCGGAACTCCTCGAAGGCCGCGACTTCGTCGCTGATGTACACCCAGGTGTACTCCTCGAAGTTGTACTTCGATGGATTGACCTGGATCTGCCAGGAGAACGGGTTCTGCACCAACTTCACGCCTTCCTCGGGCGTGTATTCGCGGCCGGGCATGTAGTACGGCCCCGTGCCCGGGCACGGGATCCGGATCTTGTTGAACACCTCGCCGAAGCCGGGGCTGCCGGGCGTGGTGGCGAACTCCTCGATGCCCAGATCCTTCGCGTACTGTGGGATCTGCTCCTCGTACCAGCCCTTGTTCAGGATGCGCAGATCGTAGCCAAACGCGTACAGGCCGGCCCAGTACTTCTTGCGGTACTTCACAACGACCGTGTGGGCGTCCGGCGACTCGACGCTCTCCACGTCTTCATAGAAAGATCGCAGGTGATCGGCCTTCACGGCCGGGTCGCGCATCACCTCGAAGGTGAACTTCACATCTTCGGCCGAGAACGGGCGGCCGTCAGCGTGCAGCACGCCCTTCCGCAGCTTGAACGTGTAGGTCAGCTTGTCGGCGGACACCGACCATGACGTAGCGAGGGCCGGCACGACCTCGCTGGGGCTGCGCGGGTTCAGCGCGATCAACCTGCCGAGGGTCTCACCGCTGATCCGCGACGCGTCGCCCTCGTTCGAGGCGTAGTAGTTCAGGTTCTTCGGAGGCGAGCTGCGCCGATTGACGTAGCTGTCGCCCTGGTGCTTGCCCGAGAACGCCTCTTTGCCGCCGATGGTGTGCGGAGCCCCGGGCGTCCGCCCTTCGACACACAGGATCGGGCCTCGCCTCTTGCCCCACCCCACGGCCTGACTCAACGGCTCGCCGGGGGTGCACTCGCCGGACGCGGAACCGCTCGGGCGGCCGATCGCTCCGCCCGCCGAGACTGCGGCGACGGTCTTGTCCAGCTCCGAGAGCTGGTCCTGAGTTCGAATCAGCTGCTTCTCCCAGCGGTCCATCGCACACATGTTCATGGTCAGTGCGATGGTGCCGGCGCCCAGGCCGAGCACCGTCAGGATTCGAAGGAGATTGCTCTGCTCTTCCATAGTGGGAGGAAGCCTCCTGGTGGCGGTCGGTCGGTCCGGCGCCGGGGCGCCAAGGCTACCGGGAGTGGAGGCCGCGTGCCAGCCCCGGTCGGCTCTCTCGGCTCGAAACGACGGGACCACGCAGGCGACACTCACCGACAACGGCGTCGAGGCTGCGCGATGCCTGGCCCTCCCCGTGGCGAGGCGGTCGGATCAGAAGTGAGGGTGTTGCGAGGGTCGGACGCCGCGATGGCGGGCTATGGGGCAGCCCCGTCCAAGGAGGGAATATGTCCGACATCCAGGAGCTCCTCGGCTCCCTGAAGGAGTCCCGGGTGACGCCCGCGGTGCTCGATGCGCTCGATTTCGTAGTGCCCGGCGAGTGGCACAACGTCACCTCGCTGGAGGAGGCGGTGCGCGTGTACTGCGGCGTGACCGATCCCACCGAGGTGATGCGAATTCGGAACAAGGCGCTCGAGCTGTACGCGGCTCAAGGCCACTACGCCCGTGCCTACAGCATCTTCGCCGCGGTGGACAAGGTCGACAGGCTGGCCGCGGCCGCCGTGATGGCGAACCAGATCGGCCAGACCTTCTCGATGCTGTCGATCCTCGACAAGTTCACGCCGAAGCCCGAGACCACGCAGGCCATCGACGCCGCGCTGAAGCTCACGGCCGAGATCGCCGCCTTCGCCAGCCTGCGCGGGATCCCCCTCACCTCCCTCACGGAGGCCAAGGCCTTCCCGGCCACTCTGGCCACCTATGCTCGCGCGGATCTCATGCGGCTCGCCGCATGGATGACCCTCGACGGTCTGCTGCCGCTGGGCCCGGAGTTCGTGGACAAGGTGCGGGATGTGGTCGAAGACGTCGACCTGTCGGTGCTCACCGGCAACCCGCTGTTCCAGCAGCTCAAGGGCCTGCTCCCGGGCAGCAGCGACGAAGAGAACCGCGGCTACATCCTCTCGGCGCTCGACAGCGCGTCGGACTGGGTGGCGACCTTCATTGAGGCTCGCGGACTGTCGCAGGAGGATCTCGCCAGCAAGCTGGGCTCGGTGATCAACGTGGCCGAATCCGGCATGGACATCCTCGCCGCCACCATCGACGCCACCACGGACTACTTCCGGCACACCGGCGTGCAGTCCGTGGCCCGGGTGCTGGTGCACGACGCGCAGGAGGCGCTGGCCGCAGGTGGCGCCGAGGCGTCGACCCCATCGCTGCAGGCGGAGGCCCCCGCGGCTCCGGCCGAGGGCGGCGGCTGGTTCGGGAAGATGGCGGCCGCCGCAGCAGGTGGCGCAGCTGGCGTCGCCGTCGGGGCGATGATGTTCCGCGGCCGCGGCGATGACGACAAGGCGGCCGATGCGCTCGGTGCGCTGGACGACGACGGCGATGACCTCGACGACATGTCGCTGGACGACCTCGACGAAGGCTCCATCGCAGCACGAGAAGCCGCCCTCGAGATGAAGGCGCGCGAACTCATGCAGACCGAAGCCCGGATGGACAAGCGGCAGGCACGCATGATGCGGCGCAAGCTGATGCAGGAGCGCGAGATGCTCCGACGCTCGCGCAAGCGCCGGGGCCGTCGTGGAACGGGCGGCGGGCGGCGAGGCGCGGGTCGTGCCGGCCGCGCGGGTGGCGGCCGAGGCCGTGGTCGCCGGAACGGCTGATCCGACCGGCTCGACGCTTCGGCGCGGCCGCTCCGGTGGTGGCCTCGTCAGGGCCACCTTCAGGTTGGGGTCCAGTCTGCTCGTCTGCGGACCGGCCCGAGTGTATCGCAGGATACCTGCGCAGATCGGGCCGGCCCTTGACTCGGGCCTGGCCCCACCACCTATCAGCTGGGTCCAGGCGTCTTCGGGCCGCTCGCGGGGAGCTCTGGCTTCGCGATGTAGGTCGCATCCAGCTCGCCGGTCAGAGCCCCGAGGAATGCCCGGATCGAGGTGACCGTTGCGTCATCGAGATCCCTCCCGAGCTGATGCTTGCCCATGAGCCGGATCATCTCCTCCAAGTCGGTGATGCTGCCGTCGTGCAGCCAGGGACCGGTCTTCGCCACGTTGCGCAGCGACGGCACCTTGAACATGTACTTGTCGGCCTCGTCCTTCGTGACCTCCATGCGGCCCAGATCCGAGGTGTCATAGGGGACGCTCTGGCCCAGCTTGGCGTACATCTGGCCACCGACGTACGGACCCATGTGGCACGACGCGCATCCCGTGCCGATGAAGGCGTCGACCCCAGCGCGCGCGACGTCGCCCAGGGCGTTGACGTCGCCCTCCAGGTAGGCATCCCACTTGCCGGGGCTGACGAGGCCGCGCTCGAACGCGCCGATGGCAGCGCCGACGTTGTCGTAGGTGATCGGCTTGTCGTCGCCTGGGAACGCCGCCTTGAACGCGTCGCGGTAGCCAGGGATCGACTGGAGGAGCGTCACCGCCGCCCCCGGGTTCGGCATGTTCATCTCGACGGGGTTGAGGATCGGCCCGAGTGCTTGGGTCTCCACATCGGGCGCTCGGCCGTCCCAGAACTGCGCGAAGTGCCCAGCCGCATTCACCGAGGTGGGCGAGTTCCGGCCACCGCGCTCACCCTTCACGCCGAGGCTGGTGGCCTCGCTGTCCACGCCGAAGTTGTCGAGCTGGTGGCAGGTGTTGCACGACTGTTCTTGGTTCGAGGACAGCCGCGGATCGTAGTACAGCATGCGCCCGAGCGCGATCAGGGCCTCCGTGCGCTCGGGGCCGCCCTCCTTCTCCATGGCCGCGGGCAACGGAGCGAACAGCGCCAGATGCTGCTCGCTGACCTTCGGTGGCGGGGGCGGCGCAGGGGCCTCGACTGGCGCTTCGGGCTCCGGCGCGGGCGGAGGGGTGGAACCGCAGCCGACCAAGGCGACCGACAGGAGCAACGGGAACAGACGCATGGATGACCTCATCAGGTTCGGGGCGGGATCGTACCCCACTCCGCCTGCGCGGCAGGTGGCGAACCGCGTGGC
This sequence comes from Myxococcota bacterium, assembly GCA_047609825.1. Classification (GTDB taxonomy): domain Bacteria; phylum Myxococcota_A; class UBA796; order UBA796. Next base: position 15,932 of record JBLFXJ010000045.1, on the reverse strand, counting down.
GACGTGCGAGTCGAGGGTTCGTGCGGGATACGACGATGGGCTCAGGCGGGCTCTCGGTCCAGCGCATCCTGCAGCACGCGGCCGATGAAGGTCACCGCCATGTAGCGATCAGTGGTCGCGTCGCGCGCTCTGGCGGACGCCCGCGCCAGCAAGGCCGCGCGCTCGTCGCCCTCCGCCACCCGCGCCCGGGCGAGGTCGAGGAACCCCGGCACGGCCCCGAGCAGCCCGGTGGCCTGTGGAGCCTGCACGCCGATGAGGCTCTCCTCCGCCGCGACCAAGGCGCGCTCCGCCGCGGGCAGATCGCCAGAGAGCGCCAACGCCGCCGCCACGTAGGCCCGAGTGGCGCCGCAGTTCGCGTTGTCGCCGAGGCTCCGGTACCCCTCCGCAGAGTGCGCGAGGGTCTCGATGCCTTCTTCGAACGCGCCCCGGGCCACCAGGATGGTGCCGAGGTTTGCCTGCGCCGAGTACACCATCCGCAAGAAGCCCATCTGCTCATTGAGGGCGATGGACTCCCGGAACAACGCCTCGCCCTCGGCATGGTCGCCCCGGAGGGCCGCCAGGGTGCCCTTGGTGGTCAGGATCACCGCGAGCCGCCGCCGGTTGCCCATGGCGCGCCAGGTGCGGTGGGCGGCGTCGATGTGTCGCTCCGCCTCGTGCAGCCGCCCGGCGTCGAGCATCAGGTTGCCAAGGCTGGACTCGGCCATCGCCAGCAGGTGGGGCACACCGCGCTCGCGGTAGATGTCGCGCGCCTTGAGCAGCACGCTCTCGGCGTCTTCCCGGTTGCCCCGGAGCATCCAGATGGCGCCCTGGGCCCGCAGCAGGTTTGGATACACGCCGTCGTGACCGTTCTCCCGCGCCACTTGCTCGGCCTGCCCCATCAGCACCGCGGCGAGATCGAACTGGCTCTGGTCGGCCCGGATCAAGGCGAGGCTGGCGAGCGCCTCGGCCTCGATGCGGGACCCGGTCTCGCGCACGAGCTTGAGCGCGTGTGCGGCGTCGTCCTGCGCAATGTCGAGCTTACCGCGGAGTCGCCACGCACTGCACCGCACCACCAGGAGCGCCGCAAGGGTCTCGGGGCTGCCCCCCGGAAGGCCCAGCGCTTTGTCCACCAGGGTGATCAGGCGGTTGTAGGGCCCCCGGCGCTGTAGCACCAGCGCCACTGCCAGGACCGCACTGCGGACCTGGTCGGGTGGCCGCCGGGCCGCGACCGCCAGCAGGTTGTCGGTCTCGGCCGCCAGGCGTTGGAAGGCCTCCACGCCGCCTGGGCCGTCCATCTCGCGCCGCCACCGATCCGCCTCGGACAACACCCACTCGGCATGGGCCGCCGATGCAGCCTCTCGATCGCCGGATCGGTCGAGCCGCTCTGTGGAGTACTCACGGATCGACACGAGCAGGGTGAACCGCAGCTCACCCGGCACGTCGGCGAGCTCCTCCACCCGGAGCAGGGACTTGTCCCGCAGCTGCTCGAGCAAATCGAGCACCCACGGCGCATCGGGGTCATCGGTGCCGAGGACGGCCTCGGCCGCCTCGAGGGTGAACCCCCCGACGAACACGGAGCACCACGCGAGGGTGCGCTGCTCGTGGGCGTCGAGCAGCTCCCATGACCAGTCGATGGTCGCGCGCAGCGTGACGTGGCGAGCCGTGCGACCCAGCCCACCGGACAGCAGGGCGAACCTCGCGTTCAGCCGTTGGGCAAGCTGACTGGGCGACAGGACGCGGGCACGGGAGGCGGCGAGCTCGATCGCCAGCGGAAGGCCATCGAGACGCGCCACCACGTCATCGATCGCGGAATCGTCCGGCGTGAGCTGGCGTGCGCCGGACGCGGCTGCACGGGCGATGAACAGCGAGCGACCGTCTTCTGGGGGCAGCGGCGCGATCTCGACGACCTGCTCGCCGGTGACCCGTAGGCGCGACCGCGAGGTGACCATCCAGCGCACCGCGGGAGCCGCATCCAGCCAGGTGCGCAGGGCGGCGGCTGCGGGCACGGCGATCTGCTCCAGGTTGTCCAGCACGACCAGCGCGCGGCCCCGGGCTGCGAGCACCCGGCCGAGCCGACGTTCGGCCGCCGCGACATCACCACCGTCGGGCAGCGGCGCGGCCAGCGCGAGCGCGAGCGCGCCGTGCACCCCCTCGATGTCGGTGGCCTCTGAGCAATCCGCCCATACCACCGCGACGAATGCATCGCCGAGGGAGGTGGCGACCCGCAGGGCCAGGCGGGTCTTGCCCACTCCACCGGGGCCGAGCAGGGCCACCAGCCGCTGGTCCGACGTGAGCAGCTCGCGCAGCTGGGCCTGCTCCGCCTGCCGCCCGACAAATCCTTCGGGCTCGGTGGGCAACCGTGGGGCCGGCAGCTCGGGGTCGGCCGCCAGCTCGGGCGGCGATGGGGCCGCTGCCACCGGCACGGGCGCCGTGTAGGCATCCGGGGGCACGAATCGGTAGCCCACGCCGTGCACCGAGATGAGGTGGATCGGCTCGCGCGGATCGGGCTCGATCTTCTTGCGCAGGCGCCGCATGGCTACATCCACCGCCCGGGTGGCGTACGCCGCGCGGTACTCCCAGACGTCGATCAGCAATGCGTCGCGATCCACGTCCTGGCCGGATCGCTCTGCCAGATAGGCCAGGAGCGCCGCCTCCTTCGTGGTCAGTCGCTCGGAGTGCCCGTCGGGGTAGCACACCAAGCGGCGCGGTAGGTCGACGCTGCGATCGGTGAGCGCGAGAATCCCGGCCACTGTGTCTCCTTCGCTACCGCGGACGCGGGAGATTCAGGAGCTTACCCGGATGGACAGAGCGCCACATGTCGCGGAAGCCATCCTCACCGAGCTCGTTGCGGAGCGTGTCGATGGCATCGCGCCGCGCCTCGCTCAGAGCACGACTGGCATCCATGAACTCGAGGTCTCCTGCCGCGAGCTCCTGCTCCATATCGGCCATGTCGACGAACAAGGCGGTGAAGGTCTCGTCGATGAGGGCGACTTCGTCAGTGGCTGCCCCCGACGCCTCGGCCCACTCGTCCAGCGCCTCGCCGAACATCTGCCGCGCCTCGGCCACCGTTGCCGGCATGTCAGGCGGATGACGATCCTTGGCATTGAGCTGCTCGGGCCTCGGCACCCGCTGCTGGGGCGGCGGGCGCGAGGGGGGCGGTGCTGCCGCGGCCATGTCCTCGAACGCCTGTTGCACGAGCCCCATGTCCATTGGGGCGTCCGGTGCCGGCCGCGCGGGCGCGACGTTTGGAGGGGGGTGCGGTGAGCGTGCTGCCTCGACCCGGCACTCCGCCAGATCCTTCTTAGCCGCCAGAGCGTCGGCTCGAACGGTCGCGAGCTCGTTGCTCTGCATCAGCACGACGAGGAGGAGCAGGGCGCTGATCCCGCCCAGCGCGAGCGTCGCGTACTTCATCCAGTCTCCACGGGGAACGTGTGTACTTGCCGCGTCTGGCTCTGGCATGCCACCCCGGCGCTCACACGGATAGGACGGTCCGCCCCATGGAGCCGCCATGACAACCGCGTCCCCTGCCCGGCGCACAGCACTCGTCCTGTCCGCCGGTGGTAGCTGGGGCGCGATCCAGGTCGGCATGCTGCACGCGCTGGTCGAGGCGGGCGTGCGGTGGGATCTCATCGTGGGGTCGTCAGCCGGAGCTCTTAATGGGGCATTTCTGGCCACGGGCCAGCACGCCGACGCTCTCCCGGCGCTCACCGCGGCCTGGGGAGACGCTGACCACGCGCGCTTGTTCTGGCCGGCCCCTGTCCATGGCCTCGGCGCGCTCCTCGGCACACGCGACGCCGTGTTCCGCGCCGGCCCCCTCAGCCGGTGGATCAAGCGTCACCTCACCTTCGATCGACTCGAGCGAGCGGCGCAGCCACTGCACATCGTCGCGACGGACCTGCAGACGGGCGATGAAGTGCTGCTGAGCGAGGGCCCGGCGCTCGAGGCCCTGCTCGCGTCGTCCGCGATCCCCGGTCTGTTCCCGCCCGTGGAGATCGGAGGCCGCGTGCTCGTGGACGGCGCCATCGGTGCCTACACACCGGTGCATGCCGCGGTCCGCCTGGGCGCCACCGAGCTCATCGTGCTGACCACGAACGTGGTGGGGGGCGTCACCGAGCGCCCCAGGGGTGCCTTGAACATCTCGCTACAGGCGATCAATCTCGTGATGCTCGGCCAGCTCCGGTGCGATCTGCAGGTGCTCGTCAGCGAAGCCTCCGACGTGACGGTCCGCCTGCCGCCGCCGCCGGTGCGCATGCCCGGCTTCTCGGGCGACTTCAGCCACTCGGAAGCCCTGATCGCCGATGCGCTGGGATCCACCCGCGCGTGGATCGCGGCTGGAGGTCTGTCCGAAGACGGATCGGCCGCCGCCGTGCTCGACCGCTCCTTCGGTGCACGGGCGCCAGGATAGAGGGCCCACCTGGAGGTGGGGATGAGGCTGACGCACCGCGTAGCTCCGCTACTGATCGTCTTGGTTGCTTGCGGAGGACGGACGAAGGGGTCGGACACCTCGGACACTGCTGGGGCCGCCACGGGCTCCTCCCCCACCGGCACAGCGACCGGCGGCACGGCCACGGGAACCGCCACCGGCGGAACGGCAACGGGAACGGGAACGGGAACGGGAACGGGAACCGCCACTGGCAGTGGAACCGGGACCGGGACCGGCGGCGAGGACTGCACCACGCCGGCCACCGAGCCCGCGCCCGTGCGCACGGCCACCGTCGTGGACTGCGGCACGGTGTTGGACGAGCCTGCCGAGGGCCTGTGCAACGCCTCCCCTGGCGCGGGCGACGCCACGGTGCTGCGGGGCCGCGTGCTGGCGCCCGACGAGGTGTTGGTCGGCGGCGAAGTGCTGGTCGACGCCGCCGGCGACATCGTGTGCGTGGGGTGTGATTGCTCGGCGGAGGCCGAGTATGCCGATGCCAGCGTGGTCACCTGCCCCGACGCGGTCGTCTCGCCCGGCCTCGTCAACCCGCACGACCACCTGTCGTTCACAGAGGGCTGGCCGATCCCGTTGGGAGAGGATCGCTACGAGCACAGGCACGGCTGGCGGTTCGAGCTCGACACCCCGGGCAATCCACACGGTGGCGGCAGCTCCACGGGCGCCGGCAACCGGTGGGGTGAGCTGCGCATGCTGTTCGGGGGCACCACCTCGATGGTCGGCTCCTCCCGCGCCATCGGCATGGTGCGCAACCTCGAGTACTCCGACGGCCTCGAAGGGCTGCCGATGACCCCGGCCGAGAACGAGACCTTCCCGCTCGGCGACTCCGACGGGTGGTTCGAGGACGACTGCGGGTGGGACTTCTCCCACGACGAGTGGACGGTCGCTCAGGAGCAGGCGTTCATCCCCCACACGGCCGAGGGCATCGACGACTACGCCGCCGAGGAGTTCTTCTGCTCCTCCCGCAGCGATGGCGCAGCCGAAGACCTGGTTGAGCGCAACGTCGCCCATGTCCATGCTGTGGGACTGACGAGCGAGGACTACCTGCGCATGGCGCTCGACGGCAGCCAGATCATCTGGTCGCCCCGCTCGAACATCCAGCTGTACGGAATCACCGCGGACGTGGTCACGTTCCACCGATTCGGCGGCACCCTCGCGCTCGGCACGGACTGGACCTACTCGGGCTCGATCAACCTCGTTCGGGAGCTGGCCTGCGCCGACGCGTACAACGCGCGTCACCTGGACGGCTACTTCAGCGACTACGAGCTGTGGCGGATGGCCACGGTGAACGGCGCGGTCGCGGCCTCGGCCGACCCATGGATCGGCAGCCTCGAGACCGGCAAGGTCGCCGACATCGCCGTGTTCGCCGATCAGGGCGCCCTCGATCACCGGGCGATCCTCGAGGCCGACGTCACCTCCACGCTGCTGGTGTTGCGGGCGGGCGAGCCGTTGTATGGCGAGGCGGACGTGCTCGCGGCGCTGGGCGAATCCTGTGAGGCGGTCGACGTGTGCGGCCTCGATCGGGCCGTGTGCGCCGAGCGCGAGTTCGGCGAGACGTACAGCGAGATCGCCGCCGAGGTCTCCGGCTCCTACCCAGCCATCTTCTGCGGAGTGCCCGACGACGAGCCGACGTGCACGCCGCTGCGGCGCGGCGAGTTCACCGGTGAGATCACCGGGGATGACGGTGATGGCGACGGCATCGTCGACAGCGAAGACAACTGCCCCACCGTGTTCAACCCGATCCGCCCCATCGACGGCGGCGTGCAGCCCGACGCCGATGGCGATGGAGCCGGCGACCCGTGCGATGTCACGCCGCTCCTGCAAGACCTGGACGGCGACGGCTGCGTGAACTCGGGAGACAACTGCCCATTCGACAGCAACGGCGACCAGGCGGACGGCGACGGTGACGGCAAGGGCGCCGTCTGCGACACCTGCGACGCCACTCCGAACGCCGACGGCGTGTGCCCGCCCGCGCCGGGCGCAGTCGCGACCATCGCCGAGCTGCAGGAGTTCTTCGACGACTGGGACGGCGAGGTGGTACGGCTGGACGATGTGGTGGTCACGGGGGTTGGCAGCTCGGGCTTCACCCTGCAGGATCCCGCCGCAGCGGGCGCCGCGTGGTCCGGGATCTATGTGTTCACCGGCGACACCCCGACGGTCGCGCGTGGCGAACAGATCTCCATCGAGGGCCAGGTCAGCGACTACTTCGGCGAGACCCAGATCCAGGACACCATCGTGGTGGCCTCGGTGGCCGGGCCGCCCATCGCGCCCGTTCCGCTCACCATCGCCGAAGCCACGGCCGAGGAGTACGAGAGCGTGCTCGTCACGCTGACCGACGGCGCGGTGACCGATGACGCCTACGATTGCGGCCCCCCGAGCGGCGGCGCCTGTGCGGACGAGGGCTTGTGGGAGCTCGACGGCGAGAGCGGCGTGGTCGTATACGACCGTCTGTACGAAGACGGCGATTGGGAATCGCACATCGGCGCTCTGCCGGTGACGGGCGTGATGAGCTGGCGGTGGGACCGTCGCCGGATCATGCCGCGCACCGCCGGCGACTTCTGAGGCCCCGGTTCTCGCCCTCCTGCTGATCACAGTCTCCTGGGCCGGTCACTTCGCGGTGGACGACCCGACGGGCTGTCTGGACGACACGCTCGTCGAGGCGGAGCTCGAATCGGTGCTCGGTCTGGCCTTCGCCGATCTGGACGTGGACGTCACGGTGACGGGTGACCCCCACGAATCACGGGGGATCCACATCCGAGTGAACCGGTCGGGCGAGGAGACCACGGCGCTGCGACGCACGCTGCAGGTAGAGCCCGTGGACTGCCCCCTCGCCCACACGGTGATCGCGCGATCGGTGCAGCGTGGGCTCGAGGCCCTGCCCGGTTGGTCGTGGGGCCGCGGCGCGCCCGAGCGGACCTGGGGCACTGCCCGCCTGGGCACGAGCGCAGGCACGGGTCCAGGCCTCCTGGCTGGCGAGCTCTCACTGGGCGTCTCATTTGGACTGCCCGGCCGGCTGCGGCTCCCCGTCGAGGTGACAGGCAGCGTCACGGGGTTCACTGACGTGGGGACCGGCCAGGCGCAGATCCTGGCCGCGACCATCGCCGCCGGGCTGGCCGTGGAGGCCGGACAGCCGTGGCTCTGGCCTCGTGTCCTGCTGGAGGGCGGCGTGGGCCGGCTGCGCGGCCGGAACTACCAGACCAACCACGGCTCCACAATCCCTCGTCTGTCCACCCGTCTGGGAGTTGATATCGGTCTCGCACCGGTGGCGGGACTCACCATCGACGCAGTTGTACCGCTGTTTCCCGCCGATCTGGTAGAGGTCGGCACTTCGGCCAGCGTGTCCGAGCCCCCCCTCCGTATGGGCATCGGGGCCTGCGTTCGGTGGTAGATCAGGCAAGCAGTGACGTCACCTTCGTCCCCCGGGCATTCAACCAGCAATGGGACATCCACAGCGAGCACCGCAGATGAACACCGAGGACCCGGACACCGGCCGCGTCGTCGCGTTTCCGGGCGGGTCCGCGGGTTCTCCCCGCACCGTCAACATCGGTGAGCTGTTCGATCAGCACGCCGCCTACCTGGTGCGTGTGTGCATCCGCCTCACCGGCTCGAGGGCGGCCGCCGAAGACATCGTGCAGGAAGTCTTCATCACCGCCCACCGCCGCCAGGGCGACCTCCTCCCGGACAGCAACCTCCGCACCTGGCTGTACAGGGTCGCGGTGAACCTCATCCGGCACCACCACCGCTCGTCTGGCCGGTATGGCCGGTTCGTCGACCGGTACAAGGTGCACGAGAGCCGCGTCGAGCGGCCGGCGCCGGACGTAGACATCGAGCGGATGCAGCGAGCACAGCAGGTTCACGCCTGCGTGCAGGAGCTGTCCGACAAACAGCGCGAGGTCTTCGTGCTGTACGAGCTCGAGGGGATGGCCGGACAGGACATCTCCGAGGTTCTCGGCATCAAGCTGAACACGGTATGGTCACGGCTCCGGCTGGCCCGCAAGGCTTTCCGCGAGCAATGGGCGACGCAGCACGGCCCGGAGGAGCGGCAATGAGCGGGCCGCGACGACTACTGGATGATCCGGACTTCCGTTGGGAGACCGGCTGTGATCTCGGCGACGAGGCCCTCCTCCACGACGGGCTGGAGCTGGGCGCGCTCAAGGACCGTGTGCTCTCTTCGGTGACCGCGACGCCCGTGGTGGTCGCATCGTCATCGACCGGAAGCGCCATCTCTGGTGCGGCCTCCGTCAAGGGCGTCACAGCCATCACCACCGCGCTGATCGCGGCGGTGGGGGTCGGCTACTGGCTCGGCACCAGCCAGCCCGCGCCAGCCCCCGCACCGTCCGCTCCCTTGGTGGAGCAGGTCGTGGCGACCGGTACGTCCGAGGGCGAGGCAGCGCCGATGCTGACCACGGCTCCGATGAGCGCTTCCATCGCGTCCCCCGCGGCCGGTACCGACGACGAGGACCTGCCCGCAGCAAGCGTCTCCCAGCACCGCCCGGCAGCCCCTGCGAAGGCAGCGGCGCCGGTGGAGCCCGAGAGGACCGTCGACGCCGCGGAGGCCGGCGCAGGCACCGGCGACGCACCAGCGGATGACGTGGGTAGCGCTCCTGCGGCCGCGGCGATTCCGGCGGCACATGGCGACGCTGACGCGTTGTCCGGAGTCGCCGCCGAGACCGCATTGTACGATCTCGCCGCCCAGGCCATGGCCAGCAGGGCGCTGGTCGAGGCGGCCCACGGGTTCCGCACGTACCTGAGCCGATACCCGAGCGGGCACCTGGCGCCGGAGGCAGAGCTGTCGCTGCTCGAGTGCCTGTTCGCCGAGGGCAGCTTCGCAGATGCCGAAGCCCAGGCGGCGCGCCTGCTCGGCACCGCAGGATTCGGCCACCGCCAACGGGAGCTCTCGCTCGTGCGCGCCGAGAGCTTGATACTCCTGGATCGATGCGACGAGGCCTTGGCAATCGTGAATCAGCTGGATGGGCGCGACGCGCGGGTCGTCGCGGTTCGGCGGGAGTGCAAGCGGAGGCGGTGATGCGCCTCCTCCTGCCGCTGTTCCTGTTGGGCTGTCACATCGAGGTCGAGGTCGGCGAGGTCGAGGTCGACCCCAGAGACCTCGAAGATCGCGACGGAGACGGCTTCAGCCCCCTCGACGGCGACTGCGACGACGACAACGCGTTCGTCGCCCCGGACCAGGAAGAGGCGTGCGACGGCGTAGACACCGACTGCGACGGATTCGGTGACTACGAGGGGCTGTGCGACCGCTACGAGGTGTTTGACCAGCGCATCGAGCTGGATGTGCTGTTCGTGGTCGATCGGTCCAGCGGCATGGCAGACCTCCAACAACGGCTGATCGACGGCGTGGATGTGTTCGCGCCTCGACTGTTCGAGGAAGAGGGCAGCAGCCGGATCGCGGTCGCCGCGGCCGACCAGGCTGGGGCGCTGCGCGCGCCGAATGGCTTCGACTGGGCGGCCCGCCCGATGAGCGACGATGCGATGATCGACTGGCTCGAGGCCGCCGTAGACCTCGGGACGGACGGCGATGCGCCCGCCGCACGCACGGCCATGGACGGCTCTCTGGACGCAGCGTTCCACCGGCCCGATGCGCACCTGATGATCGTGGTGGTCAGCGTCCAGGACGACCCCAGCACAGAGCCGACTGTCGACGCGCTGGCCAATGAGCTGGCGCACCTCAAGCCACGCCCCGGCGCCTCGGTGCACGGCGTCGTGCCCGGCGCGACTTGCCCGGAAGGTCCAGCCCGGGCGCATGAGCAGCTCGTGGCACGTACCGGGGGCACCCTCGTGGATGTGTGCAACCCGGCCGAAGACCTCGCCTCGTCGCTCTCGGTCGCGCTGCAGTCCACCGCCCAGGCCGCACTCGCCACGCAATTCTTCCTGGCTGAGCCCGCCGACCCCGACAGCGTCGTGGTGCAGGTGCAGGAGCCCGGTGGGCCGATCCAGCCGTGGACGCGCGGCATGCAGTACCACGACGATCCTCCCCGGGTGGTGCTCAGCGATGCGCCCGCGAAGGGCAGCGTTGTCGAGGTCCAGTACGACCGCCTGGTGGAGTGAGGCGGAGGGTCAGCCGTACCACCGGGCCAGGGTGTCCAGTGGGCGCGCGACGGCTGCCACGTGCTCTGCCTCCCACCGCTCCGGGTCCACCGCAGCGAGAGCCTCGAGCCGGCCACGTGGGCGGCCGTTGACCTCGATCACCCAGGGGAACCCGTCTCCATCCACCACGAGGTCGACCCCGACCTCGAGCAGCCGCGGGGCGGCCGAGGCGGTGGCGATGGCCTCCGCCACCGCTCGCACCCGCTGGCGTAGTTCCTGCGCGAGCGCCGGGTACACCTCGTCTCCGGGCGCCACCTCCGCTCCACGAGCGGCGTTCACCACCGCATCCGTGAGCGAGCGCCGCGCCACAGGCGGGTTGACGTGCCAACCGCCATCGGGCAACCGCTGCGCATTCACCCGTAGGCTCACACCGGCCCAGCCAGCGGGGGGCGAGATCGCACACTGCAGGAACAAAGTGTCGCTCTGTCGAGGCGCCGCACCCCGCCCAGAGGCGGCGAGGGGATCGCCCGGGAATACCTGCCTCACCCCTCGGCCGAACGCCCCGTGCCGGGGCTTGAGGAACGCCGCTCCCCACGCCCGCACCGAGGGGTCGAACCTCGCGGGCTCCACCTCGATCGGCGGCATGGAGACGCCTGCTTGCTCCAGCGCTCGCTGACACGCCACCTTGTCCCGGCACAGAGCTACAGCGGCGCTGGGGTTGAGGACCGGCACCCGCCCGAGCCCGGTGGCCAGGGCCTGCCATGCAGCAGGACGACTCTGGCTGGGAAACCGGTCATAGGCGGCCACGATGGCCACGTCCCGGGCCACCGACCAGCCGCTCGGGGTGGCGCGCAAACCGGTGAGGCGCCCGTCAGCGGCCTCGTGCCCGAACACGGCGTCTACACCGCGCGCCCTGAGCGCCAGCGCAGCGCGACCGATGGCTCGGTCGCGAGGGTGGCCAGGCTCCGCTCTGTAGGGCGCGACGAGCACGCCGACAGGAATCATCGACCGAGCCGTATCACGAGGTGCAGCGCTGATGAACAACGCGGGTTCGGCCCGTCCCTGTGGCGTGGACCGGCGATTCTCTCACTCATCCGACACCCAGGCGCTGTACACCGGAATCAGGCGCGTCAATTGCACATACACTGGACAGGAGGCCCGCATGATCGTCCTGCTCATGGCTCTGGCTGGTACCGCCGCCGAGCCCGCTGCTGCCGAGCCCGCTGCTCCTACCCCTGTTGCCGCAGAGGAGGTCGTGGTGTGGGGAGATGCGCCTCGCAAGGCTGCGCGCGAGGGCGTGGAGCGCGCGCTGGAGGCCGATGGCTATCAGCTGCGCCGAACCCGGGACGGCAAGGACATCTTCATCGCGCCCCAGCCCTACAAGCCCAAGGTCGTCGTGGATCGCGATGGCTGGGTGGTGATGCGCCGCCGAGGGCCCGTGTGGGTCGGCGCCGATGGGCGGGACGATGCCACGTCGAACAAGGCCCATGACGCCTGGTGCGTGCTGTTCCCGCCCGCCTGCATCAGCTTGATGGGACTTCAGATCTCGAGGAACAAGCTCGACGGTGAACGGGCCGAGGCGTTCCTGGCGATGCAGGGCGCACTCGCGGACTACCGCTCCGTGCTCATCGAAGAGGGGCACCGCGATCGGCTCGCGGGCGCCCTGCCAGCAGAGCTCGACCGGCTGTGGGTCGAGGGCATCGCACAGGGCAAGCGGCCCATCGTACAGCCGCTGGCGCGCCGGGAGGCGATCATCGAGCTCTGGCTCACCCGGGTGGACGATTCGTACGGCGATGCTGCGCGGAGGGTGATCGAGCACTACATCGCGGACCACATCCAAGGCACCGAGTGGGCCCTGTCGGTCGCCGAGATGGCAGCGATCGACGACCGCCGCACCGGGCGCCGGCCGTTCCAGCTGCCGGGACACGCCCCGCCAGCCCCCGGCGCTCCTACCGAGCCACCACTCGCGGTACGTGTCGCCCCCTCCAAGCCAGACCCGACGCCTTCGCCCGGCCCGCCGATCGCCGGCGTGGTCGGCCCCCCGGTGCCGGGGCGGCTGCTGCCCGGCTTGAGCACGCCCCTGCCGACCGATATGGCCGGCGCACTCGCCCTGCCGCCGCTGAAGGCAGCACCCACCTTCCTCCAGTGGCTCCGCGGCGACGAGTCCGACGCGGTCCAGGCCACGTCTGCCCAAGGAGACCTCCTCGACCCTGACCCCGCGCCCGGTCTGACGGACTGATCTTGGCTACGAGAGCGCCCACGTGGATTTCACGTCTGCGGAGCCCAGCGGCAGACCGCGAGGAGACACAGCATGCTGGTCGCTGGGGTTGCGTTCGTCGCGGGCGCAATCCAGGGAGCCCTGGGGTTCGGATTCGGCCTGACCGCGATGGCGCTCCTGTGCATCTGGTGGCCAGTGCGCGAGGCCGTGCCGGTGGTCGCGCTGCTCGCGCTGGCGCTGAACATCGGCCTGCTCTGGCGCTACAGGGACCACGTCCAGGCACGCTCGGCCGCACCGCTGGCTGTGGGGGGGCTCCTCGGCGTGCCGGTTGGGCTCGCCTTCCTCGTGGGGGCTCCACCGAAGGGGTTGGAGCTGGGCCTGGGCATGGCGTTGCTCAGCTACGTCGCCCTGCGGCTCGTGCAGCCTCCCTCGGCCCCGCCCAGCTGGTCGGCACCACTGGCCGGCGTGATCGGCGGCGTGCTCCACGGCGCGTTCAACACCGGCGGTCCACCCGCCGTGCTCTACGCGAGCGCCCGGATCGACTGGTCGCCCATCGCAATGAAGAGCGTGCTGACTGTCTACTTCACCACGCTCGGCGTCTGTGGTGTGTGCCTGCTCGTGGCCACCGGGCTGCTCGGCCAGGAGCAGATCGCACTCGCCTCAGTCGGCGTGCCAGCGGCTGTGCTGGGCGGATGGACCGGCCACTGGGCAGGCGGATCCCTTCCTGAAAGACTTTTTCGACAGCTCGTTGTGGGCGGAATCGGCACCCTCGGGCTCGTGTTCACCGCCCGCGCGCTGGGCAGCTGATCGGCATCCCCACAATCGTTGCGGACAATGTCGGTCCTACTACGCCGAATATTCGACCGTGAAAGACGACTGTCCCGACGGTGGACGGACAAACAGAACAAATATGGGACGACACCTGGATTTACGGTGTTGTGCATGGGCTGCACGCTCGGCTGGCGGAGCTTCTTTCGGTCGGCTAAGTGCGTCGCGGCTTGAACATGAAGGAGAGCCAGATGCGCAAGATGACCCTCGTCGCCCTCGCGATGATCGCTTCGGCCTGCGGGCCTGACCTTGAGCAGTCCTGCCAGAACTACGTGGACGCTCTGCAGGCCTGTACCAGCGATGCGCTGGGCGGGACGACCAGCACGGGCACCACTGGCACCACGGGCGGCACCACCACCGGCGCTGACGCCGCCTGCTCCGTCTACGACGGACTGAAGGGCTCCGAGGCGAAGGACGCTGCGACGTACCTCGACTGCCTCGCCGACACCTATGGTGCCGCCGATTGCAGCACGGCCGAGGGCTTCGCAGCCGCCGGTACCGCGGCTGTCTCGGACTGCTCCCTGGGCGGCTGATTCTCGCATCGGTCCTTCGACCAGGCCTGGCCTGGGTGTGACTCGTCGCATCCGGGCCATGCTACGTCTTGGCCACTGCTTCGATTGAGGAGCGCGGGCTCGGCGGAACGACATGCACAACTGGAGGGTCTGGGTGGGGCGGGTGATCGGTGCGGGACTCATCTCTGCAGGAGCCATCCTGCTCGGTGCGGGACCGCCCGACACCTGGCCGTGGCTCGTGCGACTGTTCGGCCCTCCCCGAATGGTGGCCTCCGAGGCACACGACGCGGCTGGACGCGCCAGAGTCGACCGCGGAGCGCTCGACGCGCTGCTTCGAGAGCATGTCCGCGACGGCGTGGTGGACTACCCGGCCATCGGCGCGGACCCCCGACTGGCCGCCTACCTCGAAGTCGTTGCCAACGCGCCATGGGATGAGCTGTCCCGCGACGCCAAGCTCGCCCTGGCGATCAACGCATACAACGCGTTCACGCTAGCGCTGATCCTCGATCACGCGCCCCTCACCTCGATCAAGGACATTCCGGCACCTCAGCGATGGGATGCTGCGAGGTGGTCCTTCGCTGGGCGCACCGTGTCTCTGTCACAGCTCGAGCACGAGGAGCTGCGCGGAAACTTCATCGAGCCACGGATCCACTTCGCGATCAACTGCGCGAGCGTCGGCTGCCCGCCGCTGCGCTCCGAGGCCTACGATCCCGAGCGCCTGGAGGCCCAGCTCGAGGACCAGTCCCGCGCGCTGCATGCACACCCCCGCTGGCTCCGGATCGACGGCCGCACGGTCCAGCTGACGAAGCTGTACGCCTGGTACGCCGAGGACTTCGATCCGAGCGGCGCGGAGCCTCTCGCCTACCCGGCGCGCTGGGCGCCGCAGCTGTTGGAGGGCGACTGGTCGGTGGCCTGGCTCGACTACGACTGGAGCTTGAACGGGCCCTCGCCGTGATAGTCAAGGCCGGCCCGATCTGCGCAGGTATCCTGCGCTACACTCGGGCCGGTTCGCAGACGAGCAGACTGGGCCTCAACCTGAAGACCGGCTCTCGTGGTCAATCCACCACGATTCGCGAGCGAGGGGACCACGGAACGATCCGCGAGGCGTACTCCGTGCCGTCAGCGCAGCGGGGCTCGAACCGGCGATGCACGGTGCCGCCCGTTCCGAGCTCCAGCACGTAGGGAACCAGGGGACAGGTGACGAGCACACGATCGTCGCCGACCGCGAATGCGCCGCCCTGGAACGGGCAGAAGTCCGGCAGCGACCAGACCTGGTCGATGGTCGCCGTGTCGTCGGTCAGGGTGAGCGCGAGCGCCCTCGAATCCACTCCGTCCGTGGGACGCCGGTTGTCGAACACCAGGAGCCGCCCGGACTCGTCGACGGTCGCGTGGTGCTGGTAGACGAAGTCGTGCGGCGCGGGAATGTCGGGCCCAGCCGCGAGCACCAGCCCACCGTCGAGCACGCTGGCGGGCGCTGACAGCCACCAGTCCACCTCACCGAACGCCGGATCCGCAGGGTCGGAGCGCACCTGTACAATCGTGTGGAGGTGCCGGAACGAGACCAACATGGTGCCGGGCGGACCCGGCTGCACGGTGTTCGCGTGGGACCAGTCCAGGGCAGAGCCGAAGGTGCCCAGCCAGTAGGCCGCCAGGTCCTCGGTCGGCCCTCCGGACGGCGTGATCCAGTCCGTCAGGTCCCAGCGGCCGACCACCTCCCCCGCGGCGTCCACCAGGATCACCCCGTCCACCACGTACTCAGCCCCGTCCGCCCCTACGGTCTCGAACGCGGAGAGCACCTGGATCCGCCCTTCCGACACCGAGATGTCGTGGTGGAGGGGTCGCCCGACCGTCGCGCTCAGGTCCAGGTCCAGCCTGAACTGCCCGGCGAGATCCACCTCCACCACCCGCCCGCGATCGA
>JBLFXJ010000044.1:0-34107 GCA_047609825.1 Myxococcota bacterium | reverse complement strand
CGGACCCCGACATCTACCCAGGCGCGCCCGAGATCTGCGACTTCATCGACCAGGACTGCGACGGCACCCCCGACGATCCGTTCAAGGTGAGGGGCCGGTACGTGCTCGAGGAGCACTGTGGCGGGTGCGGAAACGACTGCGGCGAGTTCGAACTCGCCAACGCGTCGTCGTTCTGCGACCCCGCGCCGCTGGTCCCGGAGTGCGCCTACACCTGCTTACCCGGCTTCTTCGACGTGAACGGGCTCTCCGGTGACGGGTGCGAGTGCGAGTTCCTCTCGGACGACGACGAGCCATTCGATGGGATCGATGCGGACTGCGACGGCGAAGACGGTGACGCCCGTGACGCGATCCATGTCTCGTCGCTCCTCGGGCGGCCCGGCGCCGCTGGCACGCCGGATGATCCGATCGCCAGCGTGCAAGAGGGCCTGGACCTCGCGGTGGATCTCGGCGTCGTGTTCGTGCGGGTCGGCCTCGGAACGTACCGGGAGGACGTGTCCATCGCGGACGGCGTGACCCTGTTTGGCGGCTACGATCTGTGGTTCGAGGAGCGCGACCCGGACGTGTTCGTCAGCGCCATCGAGGGGAGTGGCTCGGGCCCGACAGTGACTGCGGTGGGCATCGAGCTGCCCACGGTGTTCGACGGCTTCGACGTGCTCGCCGTGAACGACCGGAGCCCCGGCTCGGCAGCGATCGGGATGTGGGTCGAGGACGCCTCGGATGCGTTGGTGATCAGCAACAACATCATCGTGGCAGACATCGGGCGCGACGGCGATGACGGCGATGACGGCGGCGACGGCGGTGACGGCACCTCGGGCCGCGGCGGCGAAGATGGGGCTCGTACATCCTGCTTCTCGCTCCCGAGCGGAGGGGCAGGTGGCGCCGGCCGGTGTGCGCTCGTCGACACCTCGGGAGGTGACGGCGCGAACGCGCGGTGCCCGAGCATCGGTGCGGACCAGCCCACCGGCGATGACGGCGCACCGGTCGACGCGGGAGGCGCCGGCGGCGGCGGCTCCTGTGACGTGCAGATCGACTTCGACCGCATCGGCTATGGGTGCGCCTGCTACATCGACGTGTGCTGGAACAGCGGCGCGGACGGCGGGCGAGGCGACACCGGGGACGATGGAGTGGGGGGCCGCGGAGGCCGCTCCGACGTGGGCTCGTTCGGCCCATTGGCTTCCGGCGGCTGGAGCCCAGCGAGTGGCGCGGGCGGCGGTGTGGGCGTGCACGGCGGTGGCGGTGGCGGCGGCGGCACCGGCTCGGGCGCGGAGGCCACGGCCTGTGAACCCCTCGACCACCTGGGCGGCACCGGCGGAGGCGGCGGCGCGGGCGGCTGCGCCGGCATCGGAGGCGGATCAGCGAGCGGCGGTGGGGCCTCGGTCGCCCTGGTGCTGTACTACTCAGCGCCAGGCAGCCTGCCGGTCCTCACCGGAAACGTGCTCCAGTCCGACGAGGGCGGAGACGGCGGCGTCGGCGGCGATGGTGGTCTCGGCGGTCGCGGCGGCATCGGCGGAACCCACGGCGCAAAGGACCCGTTCGAGGCGTGGTGTGGCCAAGACGGTGGCGACGGTGGTGACGGCGGCGATGGGGGTGAAGGAGGCGGAGGCGGAGGCGGAGCCGGCGGTGCGAGCTTCGCGGTCTACGCCACCGGTGTGCGCCCGGGGCCGGCCTATGCCGTCGTGGACAACGTGCTGATCGGCGGCGACGGAGGCACAGGTGGGCGAGGCGGCTCGGGCGGCGCAGCCGGAGATTCTGACGGCGAGCCGGGTGTCGGTGGTGCCGCGGGCGACGTGAGCTGGTGATGCTCCTCGCGCTCGCGGTCGGAAACACCCACACGGTCATCGGCGTCGCGCGCGGCGACGCCATCGTAGCGACCATGCGGATCCGTACCGAACCCCGCACCACCGACGAGCTGGGACTGCTGCTCCTTCGTCTGCTCGAGCAGCGGGGCATCGACCCGGAGGCCCTGACAGGAGCGGTGGTCGGCTCGGTCGCGCCCGCGGTGCTGTACACCGTGGAGAAGGCCTGTGTCCGCTACCTCGGCGTCGAGCCACTTGTGGTGGGTCGTAACATGAAGACGGGCATGCGAGTTCGGACCGACAATCCGCGTGAGATCGGTGCCGACCGCATCGCCAACGCCGTCGCCGCCGTGCACCTGTACGGCGGACCGGTGGTCGTCGTCGCGTTCGGAACGGCCACGACCGTCGACTGCATCGACCAGAGCGGTGACTACGTGGGCGGTGCCATCGCGCCTGGATTCCGCATCAGCGAGGAGGCGTTGTTCACCCGCACCTCGCAGCTACCGCGGGTCGAGCTGTCGCGTCCACCATCACCCATCGGCCGGAACACGCGGCACGCCATCCAGTCGGGCCTGTACTGGGGCTACACCGGCCTGGTCGACCGTCTGGCGGGTCGATGCCGGGATGCGCTCGCACCCGAAGCCCGCGTCGTGGCCACCGGGGGAATGGCAGCGCTGCTGGCCCCGGACTGCGAGACAATCGACCACGTGGAGCCGTTTCTGACGCTGAAGGGGCTCATCCACCTGCACACGCGAAACGCGTAGCCGTCAGATCGGGACGATGCAGAACCCGGAGTCGATCGCCTCTTCCAGCGCCTTCGACGCCTGGTTGCGGAGCTTGGACTCACCGATGGTGATCGCGACCGAGTCCACATCACTGGCCGCGAACAGCAGCTGCGTGCAGTGGTCGCGATCTTCGATCGCCAGGGTCTGACACTGGACCTCGATCAGAGAGTACAGCTGCTGGCCCGAGATGGTGTGAACCAGATCGCCCGAGATGGGCCAGTCTACCTCCCACTCGCCGCAGCCAGTGGCCTCCAGCGACGCCCTGGCGGAGATCGGCAGCGACACATCCACCACGATCACGGGGTCGTCGAAACCATCCGGATTGACCTTGAGCTCGTCGATGTCGATCTCGACGGAGGTGGCCGTCCAGGAGGCGTCGTACTGCAAGGTGCCCTCGAGCGGGCAGCGGCAGCGCGTCCAGTCGAAGGACATCGACGCAGCCGTGGCCTTGTCGGGGCGGGCCTCGGGGTCGAGCGTGCCGCCCGTGCTGCCGCCCTGTACCAACGAGACCGCGCCGTACGCATCCTCGATGGTGATGTCTCCCCACTGGTACCAGCTGGCCGTCATCGGGGTACGCTCGACCTCGCCCGCGCCGTCGTAGCGCACGCCGCTCGTGTAGCCGTCGACGGTCACGCCGATGGGCACCCGGTTCTCGAGGTCGGGGCGGATGCCGTCGCTCTCGTACATCCGCCAGGTGTTCGGCGCGTCCATGCCGGCCAGCGCGACCGTGCCCACGACCTCGCGATCCGCGATGCTGAGGTTCTTGAAGTCGAACAGCACCGGGCCGGCGGGATGGTCGCGGATGAAGGCGCCGCCCTGGATGCCGTAGTCGAAGCAGGACGTGTAGTCCATGGTGACTTGGGTGGGGTGGGTGACGCCGACGTAGCCCCAGCACGGCGGTGTGATGGTGACCCCATCGCCACTGCCGTTGTCGGTGTTGAGCATGAACTGGACGTTGTAGTCGGAGAGCACCACGCCGATGGCTGCCGTGAGGGCCTCGGCGATCTCGTGGGCGCGAACGGCGTCGGCGTCGATCTCGCCGTCGACCTTGCCGGCGTCGAGGGCTGACAAGAAGTCGACAGGGACGGCCGTGGGTGCGCTTCCGGTGTCTTCCGGGAGCTCTGGTGTTTCGTTGTCGTCGCCGCCGCAGCCCATGGCCACGAGCACCAGCGCGAGCCGCGTGATGCGGTTCATCCGTCCTCCAGTCTCGGATCAGGGTACCCCAACCCGGGTCGAGGCCGCTCGTCCCGCCTCGCGCGGGGCCTTAACCGTTTCGGCGCTTGCCGAGCCCCGATCGATCGCATAGCCCATCGCCCCCTCGCAGCGGACAGAGCGGGCCGGGAACAGCAGCATTCGAAACACCCGGTTCCTACTCCACTCAAGCGAGTCCGCCCGGAGCGATGCATGCACTTCCAGGACGTCATCCTCACCCTCCAGCACTACTGGGGCGAGCAGGGATGTGTGCTCCTTCAGCCGCACGACATGATGATGGGCGCCGGCACCTTCCACCCTGCCACCGTACTGCGCAGCCTCGGTCCGGCGGCGTGGAACTGTGCCTATGTCCAGCCATCCCGCCGCCCCGGCGACGCGCGCTACGGTGAGAACCCGAACCGGCTCGGTCACTACTACCAGTACCAAGTCATCATGAAGCCATCGCCGGCGAACATCCAGGATCTGTATCTGGGATCGCTGGCTGCAATCGGGATCGATCTCGCGGCGAACGACGTGCGGTTCGTCGAGGACAACTGGGAGAGCCCGACCCTCGGCGCGTGGGGGCTGGGCTGGGAGGTCTGGCTCAACGGCCTCGAGGTGTCGCAGTTCACCTACTTCCAGCAAGTGGGCGGCATCGGCTGCAAGCCGATTCCTTCGGAGATCACCTACGGCCTCGAGCGGCTCACAATGGCGCTCCAGGGGGTCGACAACGTCTACGACCTCACCTGGGTGGAGGGCGTGACCTACGGCGACGTGTTCCACCGAAACGAGGTCGAACAGTCGAAGTACAACTTCGAGCACGCCGACGTGGCCTCCTTGTTCGAGCTGTTCAATCGCTCGTTCGCCGAGTGCGGCCGGCTATGCGAGCTCGCGCTACCGTTGCCGGCGTATGACCAGGCCATCGCCACGAGTCACGCCTTCAACCTGCTCGACGCCCGTGGCGCCATCTCGGTGGCAGAGCGCGCCCAGTACATCCGCCGGATCCGCGAGCTGGCCTGTAAGTGCGCCGAGGTGTGGGCCGAGTCCCAGCCCGCGGCGACCGCTTCCAGCGCCATCGCAGTCACCCCGTCCGAACCCGCCCCGGTGCCCGAATTGGCAACAGCTTCGCTGTTCGTGGAGCTCGTGTGCGAGGAGCTTCCCGCCCGGTTCGTGCGCTCCACGCTGGCCGCACTGCGCGACGGTGTGGTCGGCTTGCTCAGCGACACCGCGCACGGTGACGTGCGCACCTACGCCACGCCGCGTCGCCTCGCGGTCGCGATCGACGGGGTCGTTGCCGCCCGGCCCACAGTGGAGTCGCTGGTCACCGGTCCTCCCGCGGATCGATGCTTCGTAGACGGAAAGCCCACCAAGCCGGCCATCGGCTTCGCGAGGGGCAAGGGCGTGGCCGTCGAAGACCTCGAGATCGTCGACGGCAAGCGGGGCAAGGTGGTGGCGGCCCGGGTGGTCGAAGGCGGCGAGCGCACAGTCGATCGGCTGCGCGAGGGGCTCGATGCGGTCATCCTCGGCATCCCGTTCGGCAAGTCCATGCAGTGGGGCGACGGGGGGATCCGCTGGGCGCGTCCAATCCACCACGTGAACGCGCTGTGGGGCGGCGCCTGCATCGGAGGGGCCGCCGCTGGAGTGCCCATCGGGCACCACACCATCGGTCACCGGCTCGTGGCGGACGGCGGCTTCAGGTTCAGCACCGAGACCGAGTGGCTCGCGGGGCTCCGGTCCCGAAACGTCGAGCCCGACCTTGAGGTCAGGGCGGCGCGCATCCGGGATCTGCTCGCGCAGGCGGCGGCCGCGGCCGCGGCCGACCCCATCGACGAGCCCGACCTGCTGGAGGAGGTCCTGCACCTGGTGGAGGCTCCGACCCTCGTGGTCGGCTCGTTCGACGAGGCCCTGCTCGCGTTGCCAGCCAGGCTGCTGGTCGAGACCATGAAGCACCACCAACGGTACTTCCCGCTCCTGCGAGAAGGCGCGCTCACCAATCAGTTCGTCACCATCTCGAACAACCCCGACGGTGACGCCGATATCGTGGCTCGCGGCAACGCCGCGGTGATCCGCGCTCGGTTCGACGACGCGAAGTTCTTCTTCGCTGAGGATCAGAAGCGCCCATTAGAGGCCTACGAATCCGAGCTCGCCCGGATGCGATGGATCCGTGGTCTCGGTACGATGGCCGCGAAGCAGGCCCGGGTTGCCTCTCTGGCTGCGGTCTTCGCGCCTGCCGTCGGCGCAGATCCCGCGGTGGCAAAGCGCGCTGGCGCGCTGTGCAAGGCCGACCTCGTCACCCAGATGGTCGGTGAGTTCCCGGAGCTCCAGGGACATATCGGTCGTCTGTACGCCACTTCAGCGGGCGAGGTGGACGCCGTGGCGTACGCCATCGAGGAGCACTACCAGCCCAGATTCGCCGGAGACGCTGTGGCAGCGAGCCCCGCCGGCGTGGCCGTGGCGCTCGCCGACCGCCTGGACACCCTCGTTGGATGCTTCGCCATCGGTCTCGTGCCCAAGGGCGGCGACCCACAGGGCCTTCGCCGGGCTGCGGTCGCGGTCATCAGCACGCTCGTCGAGCATGGCCTCCGCGTCGACCTCTCAGAGCTGATCGCCTACGCCGTCGATGGCTTCCATGCGGCGGTGCTCGAGTCACCCGACGGGTTCGATCGCTGGACGAAGGCGAGGGGAACCGGTCCCGCACCCACCGATCGCGATGGGGTGATCAGTGAGCTCGAGCGGTTCGTGCTCGCCCGGTTCCGTGCGCTGCATGTCGGCGACGGCGTCTCGGCCGACCTGATCGATGCCGTACTCGATGGCGAGGGGCGCGACGTGGTGCTGCTCACGGCGAAGGTGGGGGCACTTCGGCAGATCGCCGGGCAGCCGGACTTCACCAGGATCATGCAGACCTTCAAGCGGGTGCTGAACATCACCCGCGGCGCAGACTTCCCGGCGCCCACCCGCGACCAGCTCGCGCACCCTGCCGAGTCGGCGCTCCTCGACGCGATCGACGCCGCCGAGGGTCGCGTGCGTGACGCGCTGACCGCGCTCGACTTCAGCTCGGCGCTGGCCGACATGCTCGAGCTGCAGGCGCCCATCGCCGGCTTCTTCGATGCCGTGTTGGTGGAGTCCGACGACGCTGGCGAGCGCGCCGCGCGAAAGGGTCTGCTGCTGCGGGTCGGGCGGCTGTTCCTGGGCTTCGCTGACTTCTCCCGGATCTCGACCCGCTGATCGAGCGTGGCCAGGCGCTCAGTGCTTGCGCCGCCGATGGCCGCCGTTCAATGCGGGCCCCCAACACGCTTCTGGAGCCAACAATGACTGGACCTCGCTGGATCTACAGCTTCGCCGACGGCCGCGCCGATGGGTCCGGCGACATGAAGGGGCTGCTCGGCGGCAAGGGCGCAGGCCTGGCAGAGATGACCGACCTCGGCCTGCCAGTCCCTCCAGGGTTCACGATCCCGACCACCGCGTGCAGCTGGTTCTTCGAGCACGGCGAGCGCTGGCCCGACGGACTCCGCGCCCAGCTGGACACGGCGATCACGGAACTCGAGACCGTCGTGGGGCGCCGTCTGGGCGACACCACGACCCCGTTGCTGGTCTCGGTCCGGTCCGGCGCGGCCGCCTCCATGCCGGGCATGATGGACACGGTGCTGAACCTCGGCCTGAACGACGAGACCACCGCCGCACTGGCGGCCGAGTCGGGCGAGCCCCAGTTCGCGTGGGACAGCTACCGTCGGTTCATCCAGATGTTCGGCGACGTCGTCCTCGGGATTCACTACACCCGATTTTCGAGGGTGGAGGAGCAGTATCGCCGCGACCACGACCTCGCGGAGGACGACCCGGAAGGGCTCCGAGGTCTGTGCGATGCGCTGAAGGGGGTCGTGGAACAGCACGGCCACGCGTTCCCGCAGGACCCGCGCGAGCAGCTCACCTTCGCCATCGACGCCGTGTTCAGGTCGTACAACAGCCACCGCGCTCGCTACTACCGCAAGACCAACGACATCCCCGACGACGCGGGCACTGCAGTGAACGTGCAGGCGATGGTGTTCGGGAACATGGGCACTGACTCGGGCACCGGGGTCGCATTCACCCGCAACCCGAAGACCGGAGCCCCGGGCTTGTTCGGTGAGTGGTTGCCAAACGCGCAGGGCGAAGACGTGGTCGCGGGCTTCCGCAATCCGTTCCCGCTCGAGGGCACCCCCGATAGCCTCGCGGAGCGTCTGCCGGCGCTGTTCGCCGAGCTCGAGTCGGTTCGGGGCACCCTTGAGCGCCACATGCGCGACATGCAGGACATCGAGTTCACCATCGAGCGGGGACGGCTGTACCTGCTCCAGACCCGTCGTGGTAAGCGCACGGCTGTGTCCGGTGTGCAGATCGTGGTCGACCTCGTGCGCGAAGGGCTGATCGACCGCACCGAGGCCTTGAGCCGCATCGATCCGCGGAGCCTGGAGCTGGTGCTGCGTCCAGTGATCAGCCCCAACGCCAAGCGGCACGTCATCGCGCGCGGACTCGACGCCTCGCCGGGCGCCGCCACCGGCCGGGTCGTGTTCGAGTCGACCGACTGCCAGGAGTTCTTCGAGCGGGACGAACCCACCATCCTGGTGCGGCTCGAGACCTCTCCCGAAGACATCCAGGGCATGACCATCGCCAAGGGCGTGTTGACCGCCCGCGGTGGTCAGACCTCGCATGCCGCCGTCGTGGCGCGCGGCATGGGTCGGCCATGTGTGGTCGGCTGCACCGACATCCAAGTCGACTACACGCGAGAGCTGTTCTACGCAGCAGACTCCGTGGTGCGGAAGGGCGACTGGATCACCATCGACGGCAGCACCGGCGAGGTGATGGAGGGGCAGGTCGAGATGATCGCTCCGACCGCCGACTCGGGCGCGATGGCCACTCTGCTGGAGTGGGCGGACGATGAAGCGCGCCTGAAGGTGCGTGCAAACGCAGACACCGGCGCCGATGCGACCCGGGCGCGCCAGCTGGGAGCCATCGGCATCGGACTGTGCCGCACCGAGCACATGTTCTTCCAGCCAGACGCGCTGCGCGCGATCCGTCGGATGATCGTCGCCGATGACCCTCGCTCTCGGCAGCGGGCGCTTAATGACATCCTGCCGATCCAGCGCGGCATGTTTCGCGAGCTGTTCACAGCGATGGACGGACTGCCGGTCACGGTGCGACTGCTCGATCCGCCGCTGCACGAGTTCCTGCCCCAGCGCGAGGCCGACATCGCCGACGTGGCCGAGGACCTCGGAGTGCGCTCGGCGTCGCTGCGGGCCCGCCTGGAGCAGCTCCACGAGAGCAACCCGATGCTCGGCCACCGCGGGGTGCGGGTCGGCGTCACCACCCCGGAGGTCTACCGCACTCAGGTGCGCGCCATCTTCGAGGCCGCCTGCGAGCTCACCCGCGAGGGTGTCGTCGTGCTCCCGGAGATCATGATCCCGCTGGTCGGTCTCGAGGCGGAGCTGGAGCGGATGCGCGCGCTGGTCGTCGAGACCGCCGAGCAGGTGATCGCTGAGTACGGGGAGGGGCCGACCTACCTGATCGGCACGATGATCGAGCTGCCCCGGGCCGCGCTGCTCGCCGACAAGATCGCCCGCCACGCCGACTTCTTCTCGTTCGGCACGAACGACCTGACCCAGCTCGTCTACGGTCTGTCACGTGACGACATGGGCAAGTTCTTCCCGGACTACCAGCGAGAGGGCATGATGGTGGACTCGCCACTCGCTGTGTTCGACATCGAGGGTGTCGGGCAGCTCGTGACCCTCGGCACGGAGCGGGGGCGCGAGGAGCGTCCGCACCTCAAGGTGGGCATCTGCGGGGAGCACGGCGGCGACCCGGTCGGTGTCGGGTTCTTCCACCGGGCTGGACTCGACTACGTGAGCTGTTCGCCGTACCGCGTGCCGGTGGCCCGCCTCGCTGCTGCGCACGCGGCGCTCGGGCTGCTCTGATCGAGAGGGTGTTACTCCGTCTCATCTGAGAGGTGGTTCATGAAGGCGATCATTGCAGTGGTGGGTGTGCTCGCGATGTCGGCGTGCGCCGGTGAAGGCAAGGGGAAGGGCGACTTCGACAAAGCGCCGGACTTCTCGTTGCTCGACGTGAACGACACGTCCGCCAGCTACAACTCAGTGATCTCCCCGCGCGACAAGCTCGGCGAAGTGAGCGTCTGGTATTTCGGTCATGCTGACTGTCCGGTGTGCAGCGCCTACTTCGGCGAGCTGGACATCATGCAGCAGCAGCTCGCCTCCGAGGGCATCACCATCGACATCGTGGGCGTGAACGCCGTAGGCAAGGAGTCGGACAACGGCGTGATCACCGAGGGTCGCGACCTGCCCTGGCTGCAGGACACCCCCGACGAGGGCGTGTGGGATGCGTGGTTCGCGGAGTGGCGCGACGTCATCGTCCTGAACAGCGACAACGAACTGTCCTGGCGAGACAACCTGACCGACAACGACATCACGATCGAGGCCAACTACGACGAGCTGTACCAGCGCATCGTAGACACCCAGCTCTGATCAGGTCGTGACGGGAGCTCAGGCGGCCGCAGCGCCATCCGCAGGCGCGTCGGTCGAATCCGCACGCCGCGCGTCGACCAGCACCCACACGCACATGATCAGTGCATACGCGGCGAGCATCCACGCGAGCCAGCCGATCAGGTAGGAGCGGTGCCCAGGATGGGCGCCCTCGGCCCAGTTGCTGAACAGCTCCATGGTGAACAGCAGCGTGAGCCCGACCCGGTTTCGAAGCCGGTCGAGGTCCGCAGCGTGGAGGACCGCCAGCGTCGCCCGCGCCACGTAGTAGTAGTAGCTGGCGGTAGTGAGCAGGAAGAACGGCAGGAATCCGAAGCCGTAGGCCTCGTCGTCGGACGACCTCCGCAAGCCCCAGCCCATCACCAGCAGGAACAACAGCGACAGTCCATACCGCAGGGGCTGCTGGTTCTTGATGACGAGCTTCCGCTCCTTGGTCAGCAGCTTCGGCGTGAGCCCTCCGTCGAAGGTCATGCCCAGGCCGAGGCCGATGCGCCGCGATGAGAGCTGCTCGGGCCGGTTGTGGTCGAGCATGTTCTCGAAGTGAACGGACACCGACTCCACGCCATACCGTGCGGTGGCTGCTCCCTGGATGACCGCGACGCCGAGCACGAACCCGGCGGCGAGCACGAGCAGGGGTCGGCTCACGTGCCGACGGGTCAGCCCCGCCACGCCCTTGGCGAACGGCCCCCACATCCACATGGCGGGGAAGAATCGCAGCGTGGCGGCCCAGCCCGCGAGAATGCCTCCGATGAGCGGGTGACCCTTCTTGATGAAGGCCATGGCGCCGACGAGGGCGAACACCCAGTCATAGCGCAGGAATACCCAGCTCACCGTGGGCCAGCGGAGGGAGTACGAGGCGGTGAGGAACAACACCAACCACAGCGCCGTGTCGACGCCGTAGGCCCATGTGATGAGGCCTGCCATGCCGATGAGCAGGAGCAGGTCGAGGTGGCACAACCACTTGATGTACTCGACGGGAACCACCCGGGTGAGGGGCTCGGCCACCAGGGTCCACGCAGTGGTCCCGTTGAACCCGTGATCCATCACCATCTGGCGCCAGAGCTTGTCGCTCCACTCGCGTTTGTAGGCGCGCTGCAGGTGCAGTGCGTCGTGGGTGAACGCCGCCCAGCGCTCGGGCGTGAACGCCTCCGCCTTCACATGCCGGCCGCGAGCAAGCGCATGGGACACCGGCTTGAGGGCATGCCCCTCAGCATCCTGGGCCATGTACGTGTTGCCGGCGTTCTTGAACCACGGGCCGTCGTTCTCGTGATCAGCGAGGATGATCGACGGATATAGGTCGTAGTAGCCCAGCTCCTCGAAGTACTTGGCGTTCAAGTAGTAGTGGACGAGATCGTAGGTATCGACCCGCTCAGTGACCGAGCGGGTGCCCCAGCGGGCGTGGTTCCAGCATGAGAACAACGTCAGCGCGAGCAACAGGGCAGACCGCGCGCGACGGTCACGAAGGAGCGGCCAGATGCCGAGCAGGAGGATGGCTCCCCCCGCGATCCACACCTTCCATGCCTCCGTCACCGATCGCGCGACGTCGAACTCCACGGCTCAGGCCGCGTCGGGGTTCTCGTACACCGCCGCGGCCCCCATGCCGCCGCCGATGCACATCGACACCACGCCGTACCGAGCGTTGCGCCGCCGGAGCTCGTGGAGCAGCGTGGCGGTCATCCGGGCACCGGTGCACCCGAGGGGATGCCCCAAAGCGATGGCGCCGCCGTTGGGGTTGAGCTTGTCGTCGGGGATGCCGAGCTCGCGAGCGCAGTACAGCGCCTGACTGGCGAACGCCTCGTTCACCTCGAACACGTCGATGTCGTCGATGGTCAGCCCGGCTGCCTCGAGGGCCTTCGGGATCGCATACCGCGGCCCCACGCCCATGATCTCTGGCGGCACTCCGACCACCTGGTAGCTGCGGAGGATGCCAAGCACGGGCAAGCCGCGCCGTTCGGCCTCGTCACGCGCCATGAGCACAGTAGCGGCCGCGCCGTCCGACATCTGGCTCGAGCTCGCGGCGGTCACCGAGCCGCCCGCCTTGAACGGCGAGCGCAGCTTGGCCAGCTTCTCGATGGACGAGCCCGCACGCGGGCCCTCATCGGTGTCGACCGTCACATCATGCCAGGCACCGCCCGCGAACACGCGGGTCTGAACCGGCACGATCTCGGCGACGAACCGTCCCTCCGCGATCGCCGCCAACGCCTTGGTGTGGGACTGGAGCGAGAACGCGTCCTGGTCGGCGCGAGACACCTCGAACTGGGTCGCGACATTCTCGGCCGTGATCCCCATCGGGGTGTACGCCTCGGGCCGCTCCGCCATCAGTGTCGGGTTGGGCGAGAGCTTCTGCCCGCCCATCGCGATCTGCGACATCGATTCGACGCCGCCCGCGAGCACCACATCCTGCCAGCCCGCCATGATCGACGTGGCGCCCTGAGCGATGCTCTGGAGCCCGGACGAGCAGAACCGGTTGATGGTGAGCGCTGGCACTTCGTCGGGAATCCCGGCGATGAGCGCCGCGATGCGCGCGACATTCATGCCCTGCTCGGCCTCGGGCATCGCGGTGCCGATGACCACATCGTCGACATCACTGCCCTCGATGCCGGCTCGTTCCAGCGCCGCGGTGAGCACGGCGGCCAGCAGGTCGTCGGGACGGGTGTCCTTCAGGTTTCCCTTCTTCGCCTTGCCGATCGCGGTGCGAACCGCGGAGACGACTGCAACCTCACGCATGGGATTCACTCCTCGGTACACCGTTGATCAGTTGCGAAGTGGCTTGTTGGTCTGCAACATGTGCGCGATGCGCTCGAGCGTCTTCGGCTCGCCGCACAGCGACAGGAACGCCTCGCGCTCGAGGTCGAGCAAGTGTTGCTCATCCACTCGCGTGCCGGACGGGATGTCGCCGCCGGTCACCACGTTGGCGAGGCGCTTGCCCACGGTCACGTCGTGCGGGGTCGCGAACCCGCCCTCGACCATCTGGTACAGGAACAGCTCGATGGCCGCCCGCGCCGAGGCTCCTGGGAGCTTCACGGTGCGCCGACGAGGTGGCGCGTAGCCAGCCGTCACCAGGCCCATCGCCAGGTTCTTCGCATCCTGGAGCTGCCGCTCAGGGTTCATCGACACGCGGTCGGTCGGGCGCAGGTAGCCCATGCCGCGGGCCTCCTCGCAGCTGGTGCCAACCTTGGCGAGGGCGATGCGCTCGAACGCCTTCTGCACGAAGGGGTTCGGATCGTAGTCGATGTCCTGCGGCACATCGCCGAGGTATCGGACCACGAGCTCCTTGCAGCCACCAGCCCCTGGGATGAGCCCGACGCCCACTTCTACGAGGCCCATGTACAGCTCGCCGGCCGCTTGGGTCGCCGAGCTGTGCATCGCCACCTCGGCCCCGCCTCCCAGCGTGAGGCCGTGCGGTGCCGTGACCACGGGACGCGCGGAGTACTTCGCCCGCATCACAAGTCGCTGCAGGGTGTCGATCAGGTTCTCGATCTGGTCGAACTTCTGCTGGGACGCAGCGATGAGGATCATCGCGATGTTCGCGCCGGCGCAGAACGCGCGGGGATCCTGGTTGCCGACGACCAACGCCTCGAACTCACCGGCATCGAGCCGGTCGAGGGCGGCGGAGTACAGCGAGATGATGCCGTCATCCAGCGCGTTCATCTTCGAGTGGAACTCGAGGTTGAGCACACCGTCGCCGAGGTCGTGCAGCGAGGCTGACGCGTTGGTCGCGATTGGCGCGTTGGCCGCCGTGTGGTCGGTGAGCAGGAGCACGCCGGCGCTGGTGGGCACGGCTGCCGAGCCGCCATCACGGGTGGCGTAGGTGAGCACACCGTCGGCGCCGCGCACGTAGAACGACTCACGACCCGACGCGAGCATCTGTGAGACCCAGGCGGGCACGGCGCGCCCCTCGGCGACCATGCGCTCGACGCTGCGGCGCACGCCGATGGCGTCCCAGGCCTCGAACGGCCCTAGATCCCAGCCGAAGCCCCACCGCATTCCACGGTCGACATTCACGATGTCGTCAGCGATCTCGGGGATGCGGTTCGCCGAATAGATGAGGGTATCGGCCAAAACCCGCCAGGCCGCCACGCCGGCCACGTCGTCGGCATAGGCCACGATCTCGGTCTTCGCCGCGGCGCCTGACGCCTTGCGGGCAGCGCCGAGCGACGGGTATCGGACCTTCTCCGCGGGGCGGTATTCGAGGGTGGTGAGGTCGAGCGCGAGGATCTCGGAGCCACCCTTGGACCGCACCTTCTTGTAGAAGCCAGCGCCGGTCTTCTGCCCCGTTCGACCGCTTGCGATCAGCTGGCCCACCACGTCCGGCAGCACGAAGATGTCGCGCTCCTCGTCCTCGGTGACGTACTCGTGGAGGTTCTCGAACACATGGGCGAGGGTGTCCAGGCCCACGACATCCGCGGTGCGGAACACCGCCGACTTCGGGCGACCCAGCGCCGGCCCGAAGATCGCGTCGACCTGCTCGACCGTGAGGCCGGCCTCGCGCATGTGCCGCAGCACGCTCGCGATGCCGTACACGCCGACACGGTTCGCGATGAAGTTGGGCGTGTCCTTTGCGTACACGACGCCCTTGCCGAGCGTGACCTCGCAGAACTGTGCCATCTGGGCGACCACGTCGGCGTCGGTCTCATCGCTCGAGACGATCTCGAGCAGCCGCATGTACCGGACGGGGTTGAAGAAGTGGGTGATCAGGAAGTTTCGCCGCATCTCGTCGGGCATGCCCGCTGCCATGTCGGCGAGCCGGATCCCAGACGTGTTGGATGAGACGATGCTGCCTGGACGCCGGTTGTCGGCGACCCACTTGAACACCTTCTGCTTGATGTCGAGCCGCTCGACCACGACCTCGACGATCCAGTCCACGGAGGACAGCTTGTCGGCGTCGTCGTCATACGAGCACGCCGTGATCAGCGAGGCGTCCGACTTGCGGAACAGCGCAGCCGGCTTGGACTTCACCGCGGCTGCGACCCCCGCCGCGGCGATGGACCGCCTGGCCTTGGGATCGTCGCCTGCGTCTCGTGGGGAGATGTCGTACAGGAGTGTCGGGATGCCAGCGTTGGCGAGGTGGGCCGCGATACCGGCGCCCATCACGCCGGCTCCGAGCACGGCTACGCGTTGGATCGGTGCCATGGACCTCTCTCGATGCATGGGGTTCAGGGACGAAGCGCATAGCGCTCCGTTACTGAATGTGCATTCATTCTCTGGACGAGTGGAGTAGAAGGACCTTGCGAACGTTGATTATAGCCCTCGTCTCCTCATGTCTCGGCGTCGCCCTCGCCGAGGACGTACCGTCCGAGCGCTTCGTCGCCGTGCGGGGTGAGGTCACCACGACCATCCATGATTGGTTCCTGCCCAGCGCACCGCCCGAGCGATTCGCCGTGCAGGATCGGGTCTGCAGAGCCGTTTTCTGGAGCACGGACGGCGTGGTGGACGTGGAGACCCGCTTCTGCGCACCGCAGGTGGCGCGGGAGGTGCGCGACGTGGCCACCGGTTGGGGGCTGACCGTCAGCGGGGCCTCCGAGGGAGAGCGCACCGAGCTGTTCGAGGTGTGGTTCGTGTACCCCGGGCGCACGGGGCCACAGCGGGTCAGGGTGTTGGCCCGCCAAGCCCATGATCTCGCCTGGACCTTGCCCGCCGATGTCGACCCGATGCAGTACTACGCGATCAATCGAGGCCCAGTGGGGTTCCCGCCGGCCGCGATCGGGCAGGACACCCGCGACACGAGCTGCCGTGCCGACATCGAGGTCAGCAGCACCGGCCTGCCCACCGATGTGTGGGTGAGCGAGTGCGATCCAGTGTTCCGTGATCATGCGGAGTCCGCGCTCCGACGCTGGCGGTACGAGACGCCGATGCTCGATGGCGCCCCGTTCCGGCTCGGGTTGACCCTGGGGGTGGCGTTCACCCGGGTTCACGAGGGCGCCGCGGCTCCCGGCTACGCAAAAGTCCTCGAGCCCGCGCCGCCCGACATGCAGGGGCGGGCGATCACCGAGCAGACTGTCACGGACTCACGCCTGAGCTGGAAGCCGCCGCCGCTCCCGCGCGACACGCCCCTGTTCGCGGTGCGGAGCAAGCCCTACGCCGAGGTGGAGGTGTACGCCGTGCGGCTGCCAGAGCCCATCGACGCGGCCGACGAGATCGAGTGCGCGCTCACCCTGGGCGTGACCAGCGATCGGCGCCAGCAGGTGTTCGCCGATCCGGCTTGCCCCGAGCCCGCACTCGCCTCTGCCACAGCCGCCGCGGAGGCGTGGATGCTGGCTCCCGGGCGCATGTTCGGCGGCGTGTTCGCGCGGGTGGATGTCACGTTCGTGTTCCCGGGTTCCGGCACCCCATACACGCTCGTCGAGGCCGGCGAGGTGACGCTCACCCCGGACGGGGACTGGCCAGCGGGTGTGGTCGCCCGCTCGAGGCTCAGTCCGGTCACACGCGTGGCCCCGAAGCTCTCGGGCAAGATCCGAGCGACGGACCCAGAGCCCGGGCGCTGCGTGGCCCGGGTCGAGGTGACCCCCAGCGGAAAGGCAGGCGACATCCAGATCGTGTCCTGTCCGGACGTGTACGCGACACCGTCGGTGCGTGCGATTCGGCGCTGGCGCTGGGACCCCGCTCGCATCGATGGCGAGCCGATCACTGCCACCACGACGGTCTCACTCCGCTACAACTGAGCCCCCGGAGGCCACTGCATGGTCCTGCTCGCTCTGGCCGCGCTCATCGCGGTGGCTGTCGCTGCGCCCGAAGGCCCCCAATGGAAGGAGACGGTCGCGCGGGCGGCGCACTCCGTCGTGTCCATCCGCGTCACCGGCACCCGGGACTTCGACACTGAAGACGCATCCAGCAGTCAGGGAACCGGATTCGTAGTCGACGCAGAGCGCGGCCTGATCCTGACGAACCGGCACATGGTCCACGCTGGGCCGGTCATCGCGGAGGCGGTGTTCGAGAACCACGACGAGGTGGATCTACACGCTGTGTACCGCGACCCGGTGCACGACTTCGGCATCTACCGGTTCGATCCGGCCAAGGTGGCCCATATGGACGTCGTGGAGCTCACGCTCGCGCCCGACGCGGCCGATGTTGGGCTCGAGATCCGTGTGATCGGCAACGACGCCGGCGAGAAGATGTCGATCCTGGACTCCACCTTGGCGCTGATCGACCGCAACGCTCCGAACTACGGCGGAGACACCTACAACGACTTCAACACCTTCTACATCCAGGCCGCATCGAACACCTCGGGCGGGTCGAGCGGCTCGCCCGTGATCGACCGGGAGGGGAGGGTGGTGGCCCTGAACGCGGGGGGGGCGTCTCAGGCGGCGTCGAGCTTCTACTTGCCGCTGCATCGGGTGGTGCGGGCCCTCGACCTCATCCGTGCCGGTGAGCCAGTGGCCCGGGGCACGATGCAGGCAGTGTTCCTGAATGCGCCGTTCGACGAACTCTCTCGCTTGGGCCTCAGCCGTGCCACCGAGGATCTGGCCCGGGCCACCCCTGGGGTCGGCACCGGGCTGTTGGTCGCGTCCGAGGTCCTCCCCGAAGGCCCGGCGGAGCGGGCGGGTCTGCGCCCGGGCGACGTGCTGGTCCGCGTGAACGACGCGGTCTGTCGCAACTTCGTCGATCTGGAGGCCGTGCTCGACGAGTCGGTCGGCACCACCGTCTCCCTCGGAGTCGAGCGTGGCGGGCGCCCGATGGACCTGATGGTGGACGTGGGCGACCTGCACACGATCACGCCAGCGACCTACCTGGACGTCGGTCGGTCGATCCTGCACGACCTGTCGTACCAGGAGGCGAGGAACAACAACCGACCCGTCCACGGCGTGTATGTAGCAGTCGCCGGATACATGCTGCACACCTGGGATGTGCCCGAGCGGGTCGTGATCTCCCACATCGACGCCGAGCCCGTGCCCGACCTGGACGCGATGCAAGCGGCGCTGGAGTCGAAGGCCGACGGGCAGCGTGTGCGTTTCCGGTACAGCTCGGTCGAAGATCCCCGACGGTCCTATGAATCGGTGGTGGTGATGGAGCGGCGCTGGAACCCGATGCGCCGCTGCAGCCGGGATGACACCACCGGACGGTGGCCGTGCGTCGACAGTCCTCCACCCCCAGTGCTTCCCCCGGAGCGCTCCCCGGAGCTCATCGCGAGCACGCCCGACGACCGCGTCGCGCGCCGCGTGGCACGCGGGCTGGTGATGGTGGACTTCGACATCCCATACCCGACAGGTGGGGTGAAGGACACAAACTATGTAGGCGTCGGCACCGTTATCGACGCCCAGCGCGGCCTGGTGTTGGTCGACCGCGACACCGTCCCCGTCATGCTCGGCGACATCACCATCACCTTCGCCGGCGCGGTGCGGGTACCGGGGCGCGCTGTGTACTTGCACCCGGTCCACAACATCGCGGTCATCGGGTACGACCCTGCAGCGCTCGGAGACACGCCGGTGGAGGCGGTCGAACTCCTGGATCGCTGGGTGGAGGAGGGGGACCGCCTGTGGCTCGTGGGCCTCGACCGGGACCACGAGGTGGTGTTCCAGAAGTCCAAGGTCTCGACCCTCGCTCCGTTCCTGCTGGGCGCCTCCGCGACACCGCGGTTCCGGGACACCAACGTGGATGGAGTGTGGCTCGAAGAGACTGTCGGCACCTTTGGCGGTGTGTTGGTGGATCGGCGCGGCCGGGCCGTGGCGTTGTGGGCGTCATTCCTCGACCAGCGGACTGGCGACCGTCAGTTCGGTGGGCTGCCGGTCCGGTTCATCGCGCCCGTGGTGGAGCGGCTCCTGGCAGGCGAGCAGCCCGCATACCGGTCCCTGGGCGTCGAGGTCCACCCACTCCCGTTGCCCGACGCGCGGGACCGCGGCCTGGCCGACATCCGGGTGCGCAGTCGCGTGGGTGCGGGGACCCGCGAGGTGATGGAGGTGAGACGGGTGCACGGCGGCTCCCCCGCCGCAAGACGGGTTCGCGACACCGATCTGCTGTTGGAGATCGACGGTGTGCCGGTGACCCGTATGGCCGATCTCGAGGCCCTCCACGACCGTCAGAGCGCACACCTCACGCTGCTCCGTGACGGCGAAGAGCTGGAGGTCGACGTGCCCACCGTGGCGCTCGACGGCACCGGAACCCACCGGGTTCTGCAGTGGGCAGGCATGATCCTGCACGAGAGCCACTACGACGTTCGCGCGCAGAAGGGGGTGGACCCGTCGGGCGTGTACACGGCATGGCTGTGGTACGGCACCCCGGCGCAGCGGTTCGGGTTCCGGCCCACCCGCCGGATCGTCGCCGTAGACGATGCCCCCACGCCCGACCTGGATTCCTTCATGGCCGCGGTCGACGGGCTTCCCGATCGCGCACCCGTTCGTCTCACCACCGAGTCCTTGGACGGCAGCGTGCGCGTGCAGACCCTGAAGCTGGATCTGCAATACTGGCCCACGCAGCTGTTCGAGCTGACGAATGGCACCTGGGCACGAGTGTCCCGATGAGCGAAGGTTCGATGGCGGACGCGACAGGCCAGCCCCCCGGATCGAAGCTGAAGTTGGGCACCTTCCTCGGCGTGTTCACGCCGACCGTGCTCACGATCCTCGGCGTGATCATGTACCTGCGGATCGGCTGGGTCGTGGGCACCGCCGGGCTGTGGGGCGCGGTGCTGATCATCGCCGTGTCCAACGCCATCACGCTCATGACTGCGATGTCGATGAGCACGCTCGCCACGAGCATGCGCGTCGGCGTCGGAGGCGCCTACTTCCTGATCTCGCGCAGCTTCGGGCTCGAGGTCGGCGGCGCAATCGGCATCCCGCTCTACCTGTCCCAGGTGCTCTCCGTCACGCTGTACTCGTACGGCCTCGCCGAGACGATGCGCATCGTGGTCCCATCACTGCCCGACTGGAGCCTGCAGGTCATCGCGGCGTGCATCGTGATCGGGGTCACAGTCGTCGCGGCGAAGAGCACCGAGCTCACCCTCAAGCTCCAGGTGCCGATCCTCGCGTTGATCGCCGCATCGATCCTGTCGCTGGTGTTCGGGGTGGACTTCGGCGAGATGCGGGTCGAGTCGTGGGGGCCCTGGGAGGAAGACGTCGGGTTCTGGCAGGTGTTCGCCGTGTTTTTCCCCGCGGTGACCGGCGTGCTGACCGGGCTCTCTCTTTCGGGCGACCTGGAGGCGCCGAGCGAGTCGATCCCCCGTGGGGTGCTATGGGCGGTGGGCGTAGGCGCCGTGATCTACCTGCTCCTCCCGTTCATGCTCGCTGGGGCCGCCAGTGCCAGCGAGCTTCGCACGAACTCCCTGATCTGGACGGAGATCGCCTTCTTCGGCTGGCTCGTGGTTCCCGGCATGTGGGGCGCCGTCCTGTCCAGCGCGTTCGGCGCCATCCTCTCCGCACCGCGCACGCTCCAGGCCCTCGCCAGCGACCGGCTCGCCCCGGTTGCGCTCGCGGAGAACGACCCACAGACCGGTGAGCCGCTCCTCGGCCTGCGCGTCTCGGGCGGGCTGGCTCTGCTCGCGGTCATCTTGCTCCCAGACCTCAACGCGGTGGCCTCCTGGGTCACGGTGTTCTTCCTCACCACCTATGGAGCGCTGAACCTGGTGGCGTTCCTCGAGGTCGTGATCGGAGACCCGGCGTTCCGCCCACGGATCCGGGTGCCCTGGTGGATCTCGCTGCTGGGAGCCGCGGGCTGCATCGGCGCGATGGCGCTGATCAACCCACTGGCCTGCCTGGTCGCGCTGACCCTCGAGGCCGGGATCTTCTTCGCCTTGTCTCGGCGCTCGCTGGAGACCACGTGGGGGGATGCGCGGAGCGGATTGCTGCTCACCGGCGCTCGTTATGCGCTGATGCAGCTCCGAGAGTCACGGTTCGACCCTCGGAACTGGCGGCCTCACATCCTCGTCTTCACCAAGGATCTCGAGCAGGACCTCCACCTCGTTCAGGTCGCCGACAACTTCGGCCAGCACCGCGGCATCGTCACCTTGGTGCACCTGCTGATCGGCGACGTGGAGACTGAGGCCGACAGACGCGGGGTGCTCGGGCGCGACGTTCAGCTGCTGCGCAAGGCAGGGCTCCAGGCGTTCGCCGAGGTCAGCGTGGTGCCCGAAGAAGACCAGGGCGTCATCACGGTCGTTCAGGCCAACGGCTTCGCAGGTCTGCATTCGAACACCGTGTTGTTCGGCATGGACGCCGAAGACGATCCAGTGTCGCGGCTCACCCACCTGCTCTCCCTCGCACGCAAGCTCGAGCGCTTGGACAAGTGCACGCTGATCTACCGCCCCGCAGCGCAGGCAGAGCCCCGCGCGTCGAAAGACCGCAGCATCGTGGTGTGGTGGGCCGGACGGCAGAACAACGGCGACCTGATGCTGCTGCTGGCCCACCTGCTGACCGTGTCGGCGGATTGGCGCTCGGCACGGATTCACCTGAAGACCATCGTGGACGGGCCCGACCAGGCGCAGCGTCGGCGCAGCGAGTTCGCCGCGATGATGCCCGAGATCCGCATCGATGTGGACGTGGACGTGATCCAGCGTGGGGAGCGCATGACGACGCCGGAGCTGATCCGGGCGCACTCCCTGGCGGCTGACTTTGTGTTCCTCGGGATGAACATCCCCGAGGCCGGCGC
This sequence comes from Myxococcota bacterium, assembly GCA_047609825.1. Classification (GTDB taxonomy): domain Bacteria; phylum Myxococcota_A; class UBA796; order UBA796. The sequence continues at coordinate 12,240 of JBLFXJ010000044.1, read as the reverse complement.
CGAATCCGCCTACGCTGAGCGACTGTCGGCCATCCTCGAGGGCCTGCCGTCCACGCTGGTCGTGCGGAACGCAGGGGAGTTCCGTGGTCGCCTCGTGTAGGATCGCCGCGTGGTTCGATACCTGACCGTGATGCGGCATGCGAAGAGCGCCTGGTCGGCGGGCTTCACCAACGATCATGCGCGCCCGCTCAATGCGCGCGGGCGCAGAGATGCGCCACGGATCGCGGCCGAGCTGGTGCAGCGGCAGTGGGAGCCCGAGCTGGTGCTCGGAAGCGACAGCGCCCGCACCCGGGAGACCTGGGCGCGGATGGCCGATCAGCTTCCCGAGGCGGCTGCCTGCTTCACGCCCGAGCTGTACCATGCGGGCGTCGACCCGGTGCGCCGCTTGCTTCAGGCGCTCCCGTCCAACAGGACGCGCGTGCTGCTGCTGGGTCACAATCCTGGATTCGAGGACGTTGTCGACTGGCTGGCGGGTCATACCGTGCGGTTGACGACGGCGAACGCCGCGCTCCTTCAAGCCGAGGGTCCATCCTGGGCCGACGCCCTCGAGCCCGGCGCGTGGACGCTACACACTGTTCTCCGGCCCAAGGAGCTCTCCCCATGATCCCCATGCTCATCGCAGCGATGGCGCTAGCCGCGCCGCTCGCTCCACAGCGCGACGCCGACAAGACCTTCGAGGGTGACCTCAAGGACGGCACGGTGATCGACAACGACTGGGCAGACCAGTCTTCCGTGGCCTGCTTTCCCGGCACCCGGTTCAACCACTTCACCGGCAAGACGGTGTTCAAGCAGTTCACGCAGCACAAGGGCGAGGAGTTCATCATCCAGGTCGATCCGGCCGACGGTGTGAACGTGAACGTGTACGTGATGCAGCTCGGGATGATCGACAAGGGCAGCCGGCCGCCCGACATCCGCACCGCTTGGCGGTGCAGCTCGTACTACGACGCTCCCGCGGGCGACCCCGAGCGCTTGAAGATCGGCTTCCCGAACTCCGACATGGAGGTTGTGATCGGGGTCGTCGGGGCCACGAAGGAGACCGTCGAGGGCGCGTTCACCGTCTCCGTCTGGGATGTGGCCAAGGGCGAGTAGCCCGGATGCGATGATTCATACAGTCGGGCGGAACCGCCGCGTCGCATCGCTGTCCACTCTCATTGTTGGGGGCAGTGATGACACGTCAGCGACGCGGCGAGGCGCAGGACGGCCTTGACCTGGTGCCGATCATGAACCTGGTCACCATCCTGATCCCGTTCATGCTGATGAGCTCGCACCTGGTCAGCGTCGCGGTGCTCGACGCCTCCACGCCCGTCAGTTCCGAGGGCACCGACCTCGCCGAGGAGGGCCTGGAGCTCTCGGTCGCGATCACGGCGACCGGTTTTGTGGTGACCGGCAACGCGGATGGGCTCAGGGACGGGCATCGGGTGCCGTGCGAGGTCCAGGGATGCCCGCCGGGAAGCTACGACACGCTCGGGCTCACCGCTCGCCTGACCCGGGTGAAGATCGATCACCCGGAAGAGGCCGTGATCGTGCTCGTGCCTGAGCCTGCCGTGCCCTACGCAGCACTGATCGACGCGATGGACGCCGTTCGCGTAGACGGACGGCGTGAGCTGTTTCCACATGTGGTCGTGGCGGGCGACGCCGCGCGGTGAGGCGCGCTGGGGTCAGCCCCGTCCCTGTGCTCCTGGCCCGAGCAACCGCACAGCCATCTCGCCGAGCCACGCGTCTTCCGCGCTGTCGTCCAGGTCGAGGTCTGCGCCCTCCGCAGCAGCGATCAGTCGGGCGATTCCAGCGCTGGGCTCTGCCAGATCCCGGAGCACCTCGAGCACGACGGCGTGCTCGGCTCCGCACCCCGTACGGGCATTCCACGCATCGGCCCGCGCAGCCAGTTCAGGGTCGCCCGGGAACGGCTCCTCCTCGGACGGCTCAGGTCCCAGGGCGTTGATCGCGTCGAGCACGAGCGCCTTTCGCTCGCGCATCGGTACCGACTCCACGTACTCCGGAAGCAGCGGGCGCCCGATGTACACGTCCTGCTGGCCCATCCCGACCGGGAACTCGACCCTCCGGGAGAGCGGCTCCACCGGGAGTCCGCCGGCGAATCGCACGGGCACGATGGGCGCCCCGGACCGCAGGGCCATGTCGATGAACATGCCGCTCATCCGCTCGGTCGGTTGACGGCAGGACAGCGAGCGCGTTCCCTCGACATGAACCATCACGCTCTTGCCGGGGTCCACGAGGCCGTCTCCCAGGCTGTGGATGATCCGGACCAGATCGCGCTTGTTGGTGCGATCGAAGAACGTGATCACCTCCGGGTCGACGGCTGTGGGGTAGCTGAAGCACAGCTTGATCAACAGCCCGAGCCACGTGTGACGGTGCTCGGCCTTGGCGATCGTGACCGTGTTCACGCCATTCAGCCCCGACGAGAGGATCGAGAACAGCAGCGACTCCACGGCGGTCTGGTGGTTGCCCAGGTACACCGTGGGCCGCCCATGAACCGCCGCTGTGGCGGCGGGTTCGTCGATGACCACGCGGCGCACGAACCGCTCGATCAGGCCGTAGAAGACGTCCTCGACGGGCCATCGGCCCACGTTGAACCACCGATCCCAGTGTTGCTTCACGGGGGAGAGGTCGAGGGTCGGCGGGCCGGCGCTGCGGGCCGTCCCATGCTCCACCGTGACGGGACGGGCCGTCAGGGGCTCGCCGGTTGAGCGGGCGATGCCGTCGGTGAACTGCACCGTCCCTGGATGCACGCCGGCGTGACGTGCCACGTGGTCGCGGACCGCGATCCCGTCGAGATCCGTCGTGCCGTACAGCGCCGCGATGGTGCCGGGCAGCCAGTCACTCGCCGCAACGGCCGATGGCGATGCGGTGGTGCTGTCGCCCTCGACGGTGGAGAGGCTCACACTGGGCGCGAAGCGTCGATCGCGGAGGAAGGCGAGCCGCTCCGGCCTGGGCGCTTCGCCGATGGGCCCCTTCGGAAGAAGCACCTCGGTGAGGCGCAAGCGCGCGAGCACACGGTCTCCATCGCACAGGTCCACGATGACCCGGGGGTGTCGCCTGGCGTCGTCCGCGAAGCCATCGAACCGAGCTTCGAGGCGTAGAGTGCCAGCATCGGGGAGCCGCCCGTACAGCTCGAGGGCATCCACCCGCCAGGGGTAGGCGACCTGGTCCGCTGGGATGTCGGCGCTCCACCTCGACAGCTCATCGTGCGGGATCGCGTGGGTCATGGCGTCGAGCAGACCCTGGTTCAGAGCGCCCCGCGGAACGGAACCCGCGCCGGCGTCGACGGTGGCGGTCGAGCCGGTGGCCGAGAATGCGAGCGTGGTGAGGTACTGGAAGGCGGGGCCGTGGAACAACGCCCCAGAGGCGTAGGGCGACGGCTCCTCAGTGGCTGGTCGCGCCGGCTTGGCCGCGAGGGGGGCCTTCCCGTACACGTCCGCGAACCGCACCCTGCCGGTCGCAACCGGCTCGAATCGAGACAGGGCAGACTTCGAGGCCTCACGCCACGCCGACAGCGTGACCGTGACGGTGTCGCCATCGAGCCAGCGCGTCTCGGTGTGCAGCCGCACCGGACCGTCGACCGAGAGCCACCGGTGTACCTGCACATCCTCCACCACGACGACCTCGCGCCCCGGCACCCGCTCGCAGGCAGCGGCCGCGATGCGGTCCACCATCGACATCGCAGGCAGCGCCGGCACGGTCCACGTGGGGCAGTGGTCGGCCAGCCAGGTGTCGACCGTCGGGTCCATGGTGGCGCTGGAGTCTGTGGTGCGGGACAGCGCGTCCGGCCCATCCACGATGCGCAGTGCCATGCCCGTGGCACCGTAGATCCGCAGCCCATCCACCCAGAAGTAGCCATCGGCGATGGCGTACCGGCCGTGCTCATCTGCGCCGACCTCGACGATGTCGAGCTCGATGGTGGCGGCCTCGTTCCGGGGGATGACCTGGCCGCGGTACTTCCACGAGAGCGCCTTGCCCAGCGCCATGGCCTCGAACCGAGGCGCCTCCATGCCAGCACCCATATCGGCGTGGATCATCCAGAACTGCAGCGTCTGGATCATCGCCTCGATGCCGAGGGAACCCGGCTGCACCGGGTCGGAAAAGAAGTGGGCCTTGAAGAACCACTCCCGCGGGTCGATATCCTTCACCGCGCGGATGCGTCCCTTGCCGTGTGCGCCACCGTCCAACCACAGCCCGTCTACCCGGGTGATCATGAGCAGCATCGGGTCGGGCAGGGCGAGCGGCCCGGCGAAGTAGCGCTCGGGGCGGTCATCCAGCTCGACGACGAACTCGCTCGGCGCGGCGAGGGCGTCTCGGTCCTCCTGTGAGGGCGTGATGCCAACCTGCTGCGCCAGGGACTCCCGAGGGAAGAATCCGAACACGGTCTTCAGCTCATACACCTGCACGTCGCCCAGGAAGCACTGCACCTCGAACGACATGATGATCATCCCACCGGCGCGGTTGATCGACGTGAGCTTGCTGCGGGTACGCAGTGTGCCGGCATCCGGGGGCAGCTCGGCGAGGAGGGTGCCCGTTCCGTCGAGGTTGCGGAAGTACAGGTCGTCGGTCGTGGTCAGCGCCGAGCCGACGTAGCAGGCGATCCATCCACACGGCTGGAGCGCCGCCTCGAGCAGCACCGCGAACGGCATGGTCCGGTTGCTGTTGGCGTCGAAGTACCAGGCGTCTGGCGGAATATCGTACTCGAGGTCGATGGTGACGCCCGACTTCATCGCGCCGATGGGCCCGTCGATCGACGTGATCCGGGTCATGAAGTGGTACGGCGGACCTGGCAAACGGGCGACATGACGCCCGGTGTCGAACGGCGTGTACATCGGACCGAAGGCGTGGCTGGGCTGGCCCCAGGCGCAGGCGATGAGCGAGGCGTAGCCGAACGGGAAGCCGTCCACGACGGCCACGGGCTTGGGCTCCTCGAAGCCATCGAGGATGTGCGGTCGGCGCTCGAGGGGCCAGCTCGGGACGAGGTGCAGACCGACGCGGCGGGCGTGGAACGCCTTCAACCCGTCCACCGTGCACAGCAGATCGGCGAACACCCTCGGGTGGGATCCGCCGTGGACCTCCTCGACGAACACCTCGTAGATGACCTCCGAGGACGACGGGATGCACTGCCCGCGGCACTTCAGGTCGTACGGAACACCCGGGACCGGCTCGAACCGCCAGCCATCCTTCGCGACGGTGAACCCGGACGCCGCCATGTAGAACGCCAGCGCCTGGAGGCAGCCCTCGAACATCAGGGTTCCGGGCATGCACGGGTCATCCTTGAAGTGCCCGTCGAAGAACCAGTCGTCCGATGAGATGGCCTGAGTGGAGCGGAGGTAGCCCCGGCCCCAGGGCCCGCCCTTCGGGTCGAACCGGGTGACCTCGTCCCAGAACAGCATCGGCGGAGCGCTGATCCGCGGAGTGTCCACGTGCGCGGCCAGATTCTCGAACCCCTTGCCGAAGGTGGTCCAGCCATCACCGGTGGCGAACGCCAGCACCTGCAGGTGGGAGAATGCGGAGCGCTCGCAGGCGAGGGCGGGCGGGTCGACACGGGCGTCCGGGGCGCACTGACTCTTGGCGGCGTCCCACAGGATGCCGCCGGAGTCGGCGAGCTCAGCGTCGGTGAAGAAGCCGGCCTGGCCCTCGCGCACGGACAGGCGCTTGTAGCCGTCCACCCGGCAGTCGTAGTGGAAGAAGAAGATCCGGACTGGGCCCTGGGTTGCGTGACCGTCGACGTGGATGTCGTACCGGAGCGTGTCGCCGGGCGCTGGCAGGCCATTGTGGTAGGTCAGCTGGCAGCCGAGGAGGCGGTACACGCGCTCGCCACGGTTCTCGAAGTCCGCGCCGAGCCAGGAGATCAGCAGGAGGTCGGCCTGGCCGGACTCGATGAGGATGCCGGCCGGCATGTGCCCGCGGTGCATGAACCAGCGATCGGCCTCGACGTCGGACTCGGTCCAGATGGTGCCCGTGGTCATCGAGCCCGGCGCGGCGTCCAGACCGACCACCCGGTCGGCGAGCAGCAGCGGGTCCTCCGGCATGCGGACCTGGCGCGGGAAGTCGTCTTGGATGGCGAATTGGGGCCCGAACACCTCGCTGATCTTGTTCGACGCGAGGATCTCGAGCTGGCACCGGTCCCACTTGGGCCCTGGCAGGGACTCTGCAGTGGGCGTTGGCGCGTGGTCGGGCGTGGGATGGCTGTCGCCGCTGGAGGTCGCCTTGGCGGGTGCGCGCTTGGCGGCAGCCCGGGGGGCGCTCGGAGCGGGCGGGCGCGGTGCTGCGGGCGGACGGACAGTCGCTTTCGCCACCACCGGCACGACGGCGGCCTTGCGTGCGGGAGGCGCCGCGACCGGGGGACGGGCCGCATCGAGCAGGGTCTTTGTCGCCAGCACGGGCGCGGGACGCGCAGGAACCGGCGCTGCAGGTCGGGGAGGGGAGGCAGGCTGCAGACCCGCTCCCGCCTGGGCCGCCCATCCGTTCCTGAGGCCGTCGAGCCCGAGCTGCCGGGTGTCGACGTAGCGGGCATGCACCTCTGCCTGGCGGGTGACGAACTGGCGGTGCAGGTCGGCCAGCCGCTGGGTCATCGCAGACAGTCGCCCCGCTGCGCTGGTAGACGGTGCGGAGGCCGCAACCGCGTGGGAGGCCGTGCCGGTCGCGGCCAACGGCATGGACGTTGGCATGGGCATGGACGTTGGCATGGGCGCGGGCCGGGGTGCCGACGCCGGCGGAGCGGGCGATGGGCGAGGCGGATCGGCCCGACGTGGAGCCGCGACAGGGGGGGCGGCAGGTGCGTCGGGCTCGAACCCGGTGGCGCCGGACGCGGCGACGGCATCCTGGGACGCTGGGGGAAGTGTTGGGGCAGCGGGCATCGACTGCAGGGAGGCGCCAGGGAGTTCGGGCACGATCACTTCCGGAGGATGGGCGAGGAATGTGAGGGACCGGGTGAGGTCCACGGTGGCCGGGGCGCCGGTGCGAGCGAGCGCAGCCGGGGGCGCCGAGGCGGTGATCGAGCTCGTGGGCCCGACGAACGACTTGCTGGTGACGGTGACCGAGCGCGGGACATCGGCAGGCCAGGGGGTCGCGGGGCCCGTCTGCGACACGGCCTGTCCTGCGGCAAGACCGAGGATGCCTGCCGCCAAGTGAACCAGGGAGTCGGCCGCGTGCGCTTTGCCGAAGCGGGCGCCGAGGTCGATCCCGCCGTGCCCCAGGCGGAGCCCCTCGGGGCCGTCGTCGAACTGCGCCCACACGCGATCCCCATCGCGCTCAGCGTCGACGAGGCGCTTGAGCACCAGCACCACCGCGGCGTCTCCGGAGGGCGCGTGCACACCCATCGCGGCCAAGGCCGCCTGGTGCACGGGCTCGTGGGAGAGGTCTACGGCGCCGACAAGTGCAGAATCAACCTCGCCAACGCGCAGCGCGCGGACGGCGATCCCGAGAGCGGCGATCCCGGACAGCTCTTCCGCTGCGACGGTGAAGGACGGCCCGCCGACATCGAGCTGGCTGTTCAGGCGATTCGCCGGGATGTTCGGCATGTTTCCGACCACACCGGCCGCGTTGAGCACCGGCGTCACGGCGTCACGCGCGGTGGCCAGCCAGGCCTCGTCACGGTCCATTCCCCGGTCTGCGAACCAGCTGCGGGACCAATCCGCCAGCCGCCAGCGCGCGCCATACCGGGCGACCTCGGGGTCAGCCTGGGAGCCCACCAGGACCATCGTGCGATCGCCGTGGAGTGGCGGCGCGTCGGCGACCGCATCCAAGGCAGCGCGGAGCACCAAGATCTGCTGGGCGAGGGTCTGCTCGAGGTCGCGGGGAGGGAAGCGGAGTCCCTTCAGCGGCAGCACGACCGCGGAGGCCGGCGAGGCGTCCCCGCCGCCAGAGGCGAGCTGGTGCGCGAAGGCGGGCAGGTCGGCACCGGAGACGGATCCGCCGAGGCCGACGACCGCGATGGCGCCCACCGGCGCGGCCACGGCGTGCACATGGCCCCGGTCGGGGAGGGCTCCGGTGAACTCCTCCACGAGCACATGGGCATTGTTCCCACCGAACCCGAAGGCGTCGACGCCCGCTACACGAGGCCGGTCGGAGGGCCACGGCTCCGCGCTCTGGAGCAGCCGGAACGGCGTGCCGGTCAGCGCGTCGATCGGCGTGTCGGCGTGCAGCGTGGGCGGGCGGAGTTGGTGCTCGATGGCCCCGAGCACCTTGAGCACGCCCGCGCCACCGGCGGCGGTGATCAGGTGGCCCAGGTTGGACTTGAGCGACCCGATGGGAACGCCGGACAGGCCAGCGTACACCTCGGCGAGGCTCTGCACCTCGGCGCCATCTCCGACCCGCGTTCCGGTCGCGTGGCACTCCACCAGGCCGACGTGTTCGGGTGAGAGGCCGGACACCTGATACGCCGCGCGCAGGGCGCGCACCTGACCCGCCACCGCGGGCGCGAGGAGTCCTCGTCCACGGCCGTCATTGGACAGCCCGACGCCACGGATGACGCCGAACACCCGCTCGCCGGTGGCCAGCGCGTCGTCGAGGCGCTTCAGGGCGAGCACAACCGCGCCCTCGGCTGGCACGAGCCCGTCCGCGCCTGCATGGAATGGGCGGCTACGGCCGGTTCGGGACATGGCCTCGAGCGCACAGAACCCGACGTGGATGAACAGGTCATCCGCGCGGTTGACCGCTCCGGCGAGCATCACGTCCGCTGAACGGTCATGCAGGCGGTCGCACGCGAGCTTGATCGCGTACAGCGAGGATGCGCACGCGGCATCGAGAGCGAACATCGGTCCGCCGAGCCCGAGCGCCTCCCGCAGCAGCAAGACCGGCAGGCCCGACATGAACCGGTCGGCCGGATTGGCCCCGTGAACACCGGCCAGGCGCGCATCCGCGTCCGAGATTCCGCTTCGGTCCAGCCACACCTGCTCGGCGAATCGGGCCATCCCGCTGCTCGGAAAGGACAGGTTGCCGAGGATGGCCCCGACGCGCTCGCTAGCGCCATCGACCCCCGCGTCGCGAAGGGCGCCGCGCGCGGTGTGCAGGACCCAATGGACGAGCGGGTCCATCGCGAGCAGGCGAGCCGAGTCGATCCGAAACGGGTCGCTCGCCAGTCCCGCGCGAAACGCGGGATCGAAGCCCTCTACATAGCCACCCCGATCCGACCAGGCGCGGTCAGCGGATGCCGACGGGTCTGCCGTGAGGGCGTCCTCCGTGGGCAACCGCCACCTGCCGGCGGGTGCCGGACGGATCAGGTCACGCCCGGCGGCAGCGGCCTCCCACAAGGCGTCGGGGCTCGCCGCGCCAGGCAGCACGCAGGCACGCCCGACGATGGCGATGGGCTCGAACGAGGACATGCAGGTCTCTCAGGCGCGGGGCTGGGCGGTCGGGGCCTCGCCGGGACGGAGGATCAGCTCCACCCCGCGCAGCCCGGCGACGGTGCGCCCGAGGGAGTCACGGAACAGCACATCCACCCGGGCCTTCTCACGGCTGACGCGCTCGCCACGCAGCACGGCCGTGAGGGGGCCGGGCGCAGGCTCGGCGTAGCGATCCCAGGCACCCACGCCCATCGGCAGGGTGGCGCCACCGAGAACCCGGCGGGCCCAGAGCAGGGCCAGCTGGAGGCCGCCATCGAGCGCGGCCGGGTCGGTCAGCCACCGCTCGTCGCCCCAGCCCGCCGCCACGGTGGTGGCGAGGGTGGCGGCGATGCCGTCATCCCCGATGCCCTGCAGGTCCTGGATGACCTGGAAGGTGCGGCCATGGAACAGGACGTGCCCGTCATAGATCGCGTCGTCCCGCCAGGGCTGGAGCTTCAGGTTGGGGAGCGCAGGGCCCTTGGCCGGCTCACGGGAGTCCATCTCGGCGGTGGCCCGGTAGTGGGCGCGCCCATCTGCGCCGCGGAGCTCGACGGCGAGCACGCTGCCGCTGCCGTTGGACAGCTCACGGGCGTCCACGTACAGCCAGCTTCCGCTGTCGAACGCATCCAGCTTCACGCCGGAGAGCACCTTCACGTCGCGGATGCGGGTGAGGTGGAGCGTGGGCCGGCAGGCGCGGGCGGCGCGGGCAAACCACTCGATGGCGAGCACGACCGGCACGACCGGCACACCGGCGATGGTGTGGTCGGCGAGGAAGCCGTGGCTGGCCCGAGCGGCGTGCACGGCCAGTCGCACGCCCCGCGGACGGGCTCCCTCGGCGAGGGCCTGCATACGCGGCTCGCCACCCAGCACCACCTCGGTGCCTCCGGCGGCCACCGACGTGCGGCACTCGTCGACCAGCATCTTCGCACCCACATCCAGCGGGATCAGCGGCACTCCGAGGCTCTCGAACCGGGCCTTCAGTGCGGGCGTGACCATCCCGCCCTCCCACGGGCCCCAGCCGAGGGCGCGGGACACCGCTCCGGGGCGGCGGGCTGCCTCTGCTGCTGCGACCTTGTTCAGCACCTCGTTGGCCATCGCGTAGTCGACCTGACCCTGGTTGCCGCACCTGGCCGCGACCGAGCTGAACAGCAGGATCAGGGACAGCGGGTCGTCGGCGGTTGCCTGGAGCAATGCCTGCAGGCCACGGATCTTCGTGTCGTACACGAAGTCGAACTGGTCTTGGGTCTTGTCGACGATGGCCTTGTCGGCCAACACGCCAGCGCCGTGCACCAGCCCGGTGATCGGCCCCCACTCGGAGCGGACCTGGGTGAAGGCGGCGGACAAGCCAGGTGCGTCGGTCACGTCGACGGACACGTACCGAGCGGCTGAGCCGACGGCCTCGAGGGCGGCGAGGGTCGAGCGGATCTCCCGCACTGCGAGGATGCGCCGCACCTGCTTGCCGATGGCGGCAGGGTTCGGGCGCTCGCCTGCAGCCACCGCCGCCTGGACCAGAGCGCGCTTCAGGCCAGTCTCGTCGGTGGCACCGTGCGCGGCGGCGGGCTCGTCGGACAGGGCCGTCCGGCCGAGCAGCACGAAGCGAGCCCGGGATTCGCGGGCGAGGGCGATCAGCGTCGCAGCCGTCACCCCGCGGGCTCCACCGCTCGCAACCACCACATCGGTAGCTCCGAGCTTCACCGGCTCACCCTCGTCGGGGGCCTGACGCACGCTGCGGACCGTGCTTCGGTGGCCATCGGCCGCCAAGGCGACCTCCAGCTCGCCGCCGCCTGCGATGAGCTCCTCGGCCAGTGCCTGGGCCACCGCGACCGGATCGCGGCCGCCCCGGGCGATATCGATGGCCTTGAACGCCGCCTCTGGCCACTCCTGCGCTGCGGTCTTCACCAAGCCAGGCAGCCCGCCGAGCCACGCACGCTCGCCGGCGCCGGACAGGCCGAAGTCGCCACCCGTGTCCTGAACAGTGACCAGGAGACCGCCGTTGTCGCCGAACTTCCCGGCGACCGCCTTCGCGGCCTGGAATGCGGAGCGGGCAGCCGACCGGGTGCTCTCGGCGTCGAGCGCGTCGGTGAGCCCCTCGAGCACGATGACGGCGTCAGCGTCGGAGGGCACCTCGGACACCACCTGTGCCGCGATGCCACGACCGCCGAGTGCATCGGCCAGCGCGTGCGACACGGCGCCCACATCGGTCAGCACGACCTTGCCGGTGAGGCCGGGCAGGGTGAGTCCGGACCGCGGCGCGTCGACCAGCTCGAGCGCGAAGCGACCCAGGTTCTCCGGGATGACCACGGGGGTGGGAGCCGGAGCCGGACCCGCTGCCTGCGCCGGAGCACTCGCAGCGGAGACGGTGGAGCCGAGGTAGTCGACGATCTGGCCGAGGGTGCGCAGCTGCGCCATCTCGCCCGGGTCGACCTCCGGAAGCGCCGGGTTGTCTTCCCGAACCGCCGACAGGATCTCGACCCGCTTGATCGAGTCGATGCCGAGGTCGGCCTCCAGCTCCATCGTCAGATCGAGCATGTCGGCGGGGTAGCCGGTCTTGTCAGCGACGACGGACAGCAGGAGCGCCTTCACATCGATGGACGGAGCCGCCGCAACCGGAGCTGCGACAGGGGCTGCCGCTGCGGGCGCCGAGGCCACCGTGGCACCAAGGTAGTCGACGATCTGGCCGAGGGTGCGCAGCTGCGCCATCTCGCCCGGGTCGACCTCCGGAAGCGCCGGGTTGTCTTCCCGAACCGCCGACAGGATCTCGACCCGCTTGATCGAGTCGATGCCGAGGTCGGCCTCCAGCTCCATCGTCAGATCGAGCATGTCGGCGGGGTAGCCGGTCTTGTCAGCGACGACGGACAGCAGGAGCGCCTTCACGTCGATGGACGGAGCCGCTGCAACCGGAGCTGCGATGGGCGCC
>JBLFXJ010000043.1:0-34507 GCA_047609825.1 Myxococcota bacterium | reverse complement strand
CCGCGGTGAGCCACAGCGTCTCGACGTACTGCCAGGTGGACCCGTGGACCGTCTGGTCGTACCACCGGTCGATGGCGCCGCCGGGGTGCCGGATCACGTAGTGCGCATCCGAGGCGTGGGTCGGGTCGCTGTCCCAGGCGACGTACACGGCGTAGTAGCCGTCCGCCGGCACTTCGGGCTGCCACTGGGCAAACCCACCGCCGTCCGCCGGGAACCGTCGGGTATTCCCCGCGTCGAACGGGTCGGCTCCCCACGGCCATGGGCCGGCGTCGGCGAACCCGGCCGGGCCGTCGACGAAGCCGGAGCCAACCTCGGCGTAGCCCACGCCATCGTTGTCCGAGATGGCCTGCAGCGGGTTGAGGTCGCGCTCGCGGGCCGTGAACACCCGCGCACCCGCGTTCTCCAGGTAGTGAGCCAGGATCTGGTTCGTGCCCTCGGGGTTGTGGAAGTCCTCGACGGTGTCGTAGCCCTCACCCCGCTGCGTGGTGAAGCCGCCGATGGAGTCGTAGTATTTGTAGCCGTGGCACTGGCTCAGGTACACGCCCTTGTCGTCGAGGATTCCGCCGGACTCCCCTGGCACATCGGCGGGAATCGCGGGCGGGCGTGGCCAGGGCTCCTTCTCGGCTACTGGCGGGCCAGCGGGTGGCAGCGGCATTGGGCGCAAGCCCAGCGAATCCTCCACCCAGAGCTGCACCGCGGCTCCTGGCGGTGCCGTGCCTGCTGCCGCCTCGAGCCGATCGTCGAACGCCTCGACCGATGCGTCGGGCCACACCACCCGCCACGCATGCCCCACCTGTTCGGAGCGAAGCGGTGAGGCGAGAGCGGCGACGCCGAGACCGAGGAGCAACGCGTTCATCGAGCCTCCGGAGCGGATTCTGGCGCACGAGGGGCGCCCGGCCTCCGACAGGGCCGGAGTGTACTGTTCAACGATAGTCTGCCCCGGCGCACCCTGCATGGCGCACCCGCCATCTCGGGCGCCTGCGCACCGAACGGGGTCTCGATGCGGGCGCGACACCGGCATAGCCCCCGCTCATGCCCATCCGCATTGTCTCCTGGAACGTGAACGGCCTGCGTGCCGCCACCTCGAAGCGCTTTGGCCAGCACGTGGCCACGCTGAAGCCCGACGCGCTGATGCTCCAGGAGACACGTACCTTCCCCGAGCAGCTCAAAGATGGCTGGTCGACGCCCGAGGGCTGGCACCCCGTGTGGCATCCGGCCGATCGTCCCGGCTACGCCGGCGTCGCCACCTGGACCCGCACCCCCCAGTGGGTGTCCGGCGTGGGCCTGCCCGGGTCACACGGCGACGGTCGGGTGCTTCGAACTCGCTGGGGCAAGCTGGAGCTGGTCAACGTGTACCTGCCGTCGGGCTCGGCGAGCCCTGAGGCACAGGAGCGCAAAGACCGGTTCATGGTGGATTTTCTCCCGTGGTCAGCCGCTCTGGCCGCCCAGGATCGCCCGGTGCTGCTCGCCGGCGACCTGAACATCGCCCACACCGAGAACGACATCTGGAACCCGGGCGGCAGCAAGCGCATCTCGGGCTTTCTGCCCCACGAACGCGAGTGGTTCACGACCCTGCTCGCGGCCGGGTGGACCGACCTGCTGCGCACCCATGCGGGGCCGGTCAAAGGGCCGTACTCTTGGTGGTCCAACCGCGGCCGAGCCCGGGCCGAGGATCGGGGCTGGCGGATCGACTACGTGCTGGGCAACGCCGCGGCCGCCGCTCGCTTACGCAATGCCTGGGTGCATCGGCCCGGCGGGCTCGACACCAGCGATCACGCGCCGGTGGTTGTGGACCTCAGCTCGCGCTGAGTCCGGGCCCAGTGCGGAAGCGGCACCGGCTCGGTGCGCCGGCCTGCGCCGAACATGCCCATGTGGTGCAGCGAGAACGTGCCCGGTCCCCCGCCATACTGGGAGTCGCCCACGAGCGGTAGCCCGACGAACGCCGCGTGCACGCGGATCTGGTGCATGACACCCGTGCGGATCGTGGCCTCCCATAGGCGTGGGCCGAGCCGCTTGAACCGGGTTTCCGCGTCGTGCCATTGACCCCGATGCGGCGTCGCCTTGCCGCGCTGGACGATCATCCGCGACCGCCTGCGCCGGTCATGCGCGATGGGCAGCTCGCACTTGTGGGTGGACCACTGCACGTCCCGCGCGGCGATGAACCGGTAGGTCTTCAGGAACCGACGCGTGGCGAACGCCTCGCGGATATCGAGCGTCTCTTCTGCGTCGTCGGCGACCAGCAGCGCTCCGCTCGTCTTCACGTCGAGCCGGTGAGCGATGCCGCCGGCGAAGCCCTCGGGCCACTCCACGTCGGACCGCCACGGCTCGTCGGCGAGCAGCGTGGCGAGCACGCAGGCACCTTGGGGATCGGCATGGGGCGGAAACACCGGCACACCAGCCGGCTTGAACACAGTCTTGGCCATGGCCGCGGCTATGGCGTGCGATAGCTGGCCGCCATGCCGTGTCTGCTCGTGCTGTTGGCCTGCAGCAGCGCTCCCACAACAGCACCGCTCCCTCCGACGGAGGATCCGACGTGGTCCGAGGGCGACCGCATCTGCGTGGCCTCCTGGCGCACAACGACGGCCTCGCTCGACGCGCTGCACGCAGACGCCGCGCGCGAGGCGCCCGGCTGGCCAACCGCTGACGCCGCCCTGGCGCTGTGTCGGGAGCTCGCCGTGGAGGCCGCGCTGGCGGCTTGCCTGGACGGCGCGTGGTACGCGGCGCATCCTGAGACATGTGCTGCGGGCTTCGCGGCGCGACCCGACGTGCGGCCACGCTGGCACGCACTCTTCGAGGAGGTGTTGTGAGCGACGGCCCGAATCGGTTCCGGTTCCCCGGCGACTTCAAGCTGGAGGTCGATCCAGAGCGGGTCGACGAAGCGCTCAAGACACTGCGCGCACGGGTGGAGGACGGCCTCACGGCGGGCCGGTTCACCAAGGTGCGCATCTCGTTCCGGGGCAAGGCCATCGGACCCGACGTGCCCCTCGCGCTGTTCCTCGCGGGCGAGGGCGCAGCGTTCTGGCTCACGGGCGGCCTCGCCACGCTGCTCGTGAACCTGGGCGCCAAGGCGGTCCTGGACGTGTCGTTCATCCACGAGGCAGATGAGCTCGTGCAGGAGGGCCTGGCGCTGTACCTCGACGGCGAGATCGAGGCGGCGGAGGCAAAGTACCGCAAGGCGCTGGACCGGCGTCCCGACGACCCGACAGCGCTGTACAACCTCGGCGTGCTGCTGCGGGTGAGCGGTCGGCGCGACGAGGCACGGGCCACGCTTCGCCGCGCATCCATGGGGCCCGAGGGCCACCCCGACGTGGTGAAGGCGGCGGAGGCCCTGGGTCGGATGGAGTGAGGTGACGGACGTCCGTCGGCGACACCCGTCGTCTACGGTCCATCGTCCACAATGGCGGGCACATCGTATGCAGACAGGGCCACGGGAGGTCGAGATGCGCCCGTGGCTGTTGCTGCTGATGTCGCTGGTCATGCCCTGTGAACCCACCGCGGTCGAGGCGGCGCCCGCGCAGGATCCGAGCGCTCAGACGCCGTCTGACCCAGCGCCCGTTGCTGCGGAGGACGCTGAGCCCGCCGACTGGATCCCGCTCGAGCGAGCGCTGTGACCCCGCGGCCAGCACACCGGTTACGCGGTCGGCCCGCCGGGGGGAGGAGCGGTGATGACCGACGGCACGGTGGCGCTGGGCTTTGAAGGCGTACGGAGTGCGTTCGAGGCCAACTTCCAGCAGCGCGGCGAGATCGGTGCCGCCTTGTGCGTGTACCACCACGGCGAGCGCGTGGTGGACCTCTGGGGCGGCCAGTCCAACCGCGACGCCGGCACCGCGTGGCACGGCGACACGCTGTCCGTGGCCTTCTCCTGCACGAAGGGCTTGGTGGCGCTGATGTTCACCATGCTGGCCGACCGCGGCGAGCTCGTGCTCGACGCGCCCATCGCCCGGTACTGGCCCGAGTTCGACGTGCACGGCAAGGGCGCCATCACGGTGCGCCAGTGGCTGAACCACCGGTCCGGCCTGTCCGCCATCGATGCGCCGCTCACCCTCGACGACTTCACCCTGCCCGTGAAGGTCGAGGCCGCCTGCGTGGCGCAGAAGCCGCTGTGGTCCCCCGGGGCTCACCAAGGCTACGCCGCGACCGCATTCGGTGCGTTCGCCCAGGCCTTGTTCCGCCGCGTCGCCAGGCGCTCCCTCGGTACTTTCCTCCAGGAGGAGGTCGCCGGCCCGCTCGGGGTGGATGCCTTCATCGGCATGCCTCCGGAGCGCGACGCCGAGGTCGCCACGCTCTACCCCTACGGGCGTCGCACCCTGCTCGGCCGCGTGGTGCCCGAGCTGCTCACGCGCCGCACGCCCGAGGGCCGGGTGTTCCGTCGCGTCGCTATCCGCCGTCGCAGCCCGGCCGGCCGCGCCTTCCTCAACCCCGACATGGGGCGCGAGCGGTTCCACTTGCTCAACAAGCCCGAGTACCGCCGGATCGAGCTCCCCTGGATGAACGGCGTGTTCAGCGCCCGGGCGCTCGCCACGATCTACTCGGCGCTGGCCAACGGCGGCTCCCAGGGCGGGGTGCAGCTCGTCACACCGGCGGCCATCGATCCCCTCACCCGCCGGCAGTCCTGGTCCCAGCGCGACCGCGTGCTGAACAAGCCGCTCGGGTTCAGCCAGGGCTTCTGCAAGGATGAGCTCCACCTGTTCTCACCCAACGTCGAGGCGTTCGGCCACAGTGGCGTGGGCGGCTCGGTGGGATTCGCCGATCCCCGCACGGGATTGTCGGTGGCCTACATCATGAACCGGCTGGACTGGCGCCTGCGCTCACCTCGGGCGATCACGCTGTGTCACGCGATCTACAGCGCGATCGGCCAGCCGTTTCCCGCGTGATCCGTCACCGGTCGAGACAGATGACGGCAGTCAGAGCTGTCAATGCCAAGGTACCGATGCATGATCAGGCATCGCGAGGTTCCATGCTCCTGCCCATCGTGTTCTCGTTGCTGATGTTGACCGCCCTCGGCCTGGCGTTGCTTCCCTGGCCCCACGCGGCCGACCCCACGCCGGTTCCGGTCCGACGCCGCCCCTCTCGCTGACCGCACAACAGTCGGGATAGTGGCCCGGCTGGAGGCGCTATGCCGAGTGTGCGACACCGGGGACGACACCTGGCATTCGTCGAGACCGACGCTGGGTGGGAGTTCTGCACCCGCACAGTGGCGACCGCCGCGGTGATGGTGCTGGCGGCGACCCCGGAGGGCCTGCTGTTGGTCGAACAGTTCCGGCCACCCGTCGGACGCCGGGTCGTGGAGCTGCCCGCCGGACTGTCGGGCGACCTCGGCCCCGAAGACCTTGCCACCGCCGCCAAGCGCGAGCTGGAGGAGGAGACGGGCTGGACCGCAGAGTCGTTCCAGCACCTCACCACCGGCCCGTCGAGCGCAGGCCTGACCGACGAGCAGATCGCCCTGTTCCGGGCGTCTGGCCTGCGACGTATCGGCCCTGGTGGCGGCGATGCCAGCGAGGACATCGCAGTGCACACCGTACCGATCTCAGAGGTGTTCAGCTTTCTGCGGGAGCGCGAGGCCGCGGGCTGCCAGATCGACCCGAAGGTCTGGGCCGGGCTGTACTGGCTGCACGCCCCGGGCTGATCCGGTCATCCCTGCGCGTCGGTCGTCGCCACCTGCGCGAGGCGACGCTCCAGGAACCGGCGCTCGGGTTCGCCCTCAGTGCGGGCCAACGCCTCGCGGTAGGCGGCCGCCGCCTCCTCCTTGCGCCCGGCGCGGCGCAGCAGGTCGGCCCGAGCTGCGTGCTGCAACCGGTAGTTGTTCAGCGCGGCCGCCGTCTCTGGCGCATCGAGGCTCGCGAGGCCCACCTCCGGGCCCTCCACCATGGCGACCGCGACCGCGCGGTTGAGGCGCACGATCGGGGTGGGCCACATGGACTCGAGCAGCGCGTACAGCTCCGCGATCTGCGGCCAGTCGGTCTCCGCGGCCGTCGCCGCCTCCGCGTGCAGGGCCGCGATCGCCGCCTGCACCTGGTACGGCCCCACCGCGCGTCGGAGCAAGGCGCGCCGGATCAGCAGGCGCCCCTCCTCGATCGCCTCGGCATCCCAGCGTCCCCGGTCCTGCTCGTCCAGCGTGACCAGCTCGCCGTCCACCACCCGCGCATCCCGCCGTGAATCGGTGAGCACCAACAGCGCGAGAAGCCCCTCGACCTCCGCCGCGCCGGGCATGAGATCCACCACGGCTCGCGCCAGGCGGATGGCCTCCTCGCACAGGTCCACCCGCACCAAGGAGGCGCCTTGGCTCGCGTTGTGTCCCTCGGTGAAGATCAGGTAGATCACCCGGAGCACACCGTCGATTCGCTCGGCCAGCTCATCCGGCTCTGGCACCGTGTACGGGATGCCCCCGTCGCGGATCCGCCGCTTCGCCCGCACCAGGCGCTGCGCCATGGTGGCCGGGGGCACCAGGAAGGCGCTCGCGATGGCGGGGGTGGTGAGCCCTCCGAGCGCCCGCAGCGTCAGCGCCACCCGTGCCTCGAGCGGCAGCGCGGGGTGGCAACAGGTGAACAGCAACCGCAGCCGCTCATCGGGGATCGTGTGCCGCGCGTCCAACATCGCCTCTTCGGCGTTCAGTCGGATGAGCGTCTCCACCGCCCCGGCCTTGTCCCGCACCGTGCCCCGCCGACGGATCCTGTCCAGCGCCTTGCGCCGGGCCGTCACGGTCAACCATGCGGCGGGATTGTCGGGCACCCCATCCACATTCCACCGCTGAAGTGCGGTGGCGCA
The DNA here is from genome assembly GCA_047609825.1 of Myxococcota bacterium. Lineage (GTDB taxonomy): Bacteria > Myxococcota_A > UBA796 > UBA796. The sequence continues at coordinate 27,742 of JBLFXJ010000043.1, read as the reverse complement.
GGCGTCCATCAGCGCCTCTTCGGCCAGTTCGAAGTCTCCGTTCAGGGTTCGGAGGAGCGAGGCCAACACGCGGCCGTGCTCACGGCGATAGGCGACGGCGATCGCGGCATGTGCGGCAGTCGGATGACGGTCGTAGATGTCACACCCCAATGTGCATGCGGTCGCGAAGAGTGTAGCGCGAAGCTCGCTGGTGGCGGTCTCGACCTCGACACGGCGAACGGCCGCGCGCCACGTAGCCGACGGCCCTTCGTGACGCCTGACGACAAGGCCCCACGTTGACGCCGCCAGCCGCGTGCCTAGCTCTGTAGACACAGGGAACCTGGGAGGCAGAACCGTCGAATCACGACGTTCGCCCCGGCTTCGCCCACCTTTATCCGGAGCGCGACAGCGTCATGGCACAAGTGCATCTCGACTTCGACATCCCAGCTGACCTCCCGAACACCCTGCCCCTCATGGCCCTGCGTCGTGGCGTGCTCCTGCCCGGGGCCGTGGGCAGCTACCTGGTGGGACGCCCCCGCTCACTGTCGGCCGTGCACGTCGCGAACGACTACCTGCTCGTCGGCGCACAGCGCGAGCCCGTGGGCGATCCCTCACCGTCCGATCTGCTGAACACGGCGGTGCTCGCGCGTGTGCTCGACATGCGGGTCAACGAGGACAAGACCCTGCACGTGCACCTGCAGGGCATCACGCGGGTGGAGCTCACCGGCTTCCCCGGAGTGCAGCCGCACCTCGAGGCACGGTTCACGGTCATCGACGCCGAGTGGCCCGACACGGCCGAGGCCGATGGCACGCTGCTGGCCCTGCGCGGGGAGCTCACGGACTCGGCCGACGTTCTCGGCGGCGCCCCACAAGCCTCCGCCATCGCCCGCCTTCCGGCCCACCTTGTCGCCGACGCCGTGGCCGCCGTGCTGCACTCCGACGACACCTGGCGCAAGGAGGTGCTGTGCACCATCGACCCGCTGCAGCGCGCCGACAAGGTGCTCACCCGGCTGGTGCGCGCGCGTGAGGCCCTCGCCGCCCGCGATTCGATCAAGGAGCGCGTGCAGAACTCCACCCGGGACCAGCAGCGTGAGTTCCTGCTCCGGCAGCAGCTCAAGGCGATCCAGGACGAGCTGGGCGGCGGCGGTGACGACGATGACGATCTGACCCGGCTCCGGGAGCGACTGGCCGGGTCCGACCTGCCCGATGAGGTGCAGGAGGTCGTCGATCGCGAGCTCCGTCGGCTCGAGCGCATCAGCGCCCAGTCCCCCGAGCGGAGCGTCGCCATCGACTGGCTCGAGTGGATCGCCGACCTGCCGTGGCGCACCTACAGCGCCGTGGACGTGGACCTGGGCGCGCTCGAGAGCGCGTTGGACAAGTCCCACTACGGGCTGGACGACGTGAAGCGCCAGGTCGTGGAGCACCTCGCCGTGCGCAAGCTCGCCGGCTCCGGCCGTGCCGACGTGCTCCTCCTCCAGGGACCGCCCGGAGTGGGCAAGACCAGCATCGGGCAGGCCATCGCCGACGCCACGGGCCGCAAGCTCGTGCGGGTGGCACTGGGCGGCGTGCGGGACGAGTCCGAGCTCCGCGGTCACCGGCGCACCTACATCGGCGCCCGACCGGGCCGACTGGTGGAGGGCCTGCGCCGCGCCGGCACGGCCGACCCGGTGGTGCTGCTCGACGAGATCGACAAGCTCGGCAGCGGCACCTACGGCGATCCGGCGTCGGCCCTCCTCGAGGTGCTCGATCCCGAGCAGAACCACGCCTTCGTCGACCGCTACCTCGAGGTGCCGTTCGACCTGTCCCGCGTGCTGTTCGTCGCGACGGCCAACGACCTGTCGCGGGTGCCCGGACCGCTCCGCGACCGCCTGCAGGTGATCGACATCGCCGGCTACACGCGGTCGGAGAAGCTGGTGATCGCGCGGGACCACCTGCTGCCACGCGCCGCCTCCCAGGCCGGGATGTCGCCGGAGGACGTGACCTTCACCGACGACGCCCTCGTACAGGCCATCTCCGGGTGGACGCGGGAAGCAGGCGTTCGCGAGCTCCAGCGCGTGCTCGGCACCGTCTACCGGGCAGCCGCCGTGCTCAAGGCCAAGGGAGAGCTGACCGCGCCCCTCCACGTCGACGTGGACGATCTCGCCACGTACCTCAAGCGACGCCGGTACTTCGACGAGCCCCCCGAGGTGCACTCCCGCCCCGGGTTGGCGACCGGCCTGGCGTGGACGCCCGTGGGAGGCACGGTGCTGCATGTGGAGTCGGCGCGGCTTCCCGGCCGAGGCCAGCTCGTGCTCACCGGGCAGCTGGGTGATGTGATGAAGGAATCGGCGCGAGCGTCGCTCACCTACGTCTTGTCGAACGCCGAGCGGCTCGGGGTGCCCACCGACGTGATGGAGGGCTCCGATGTGCATGTGCACGTGCCGGCGGGCGCAGTCCCGAAGGACGGTCCCTCGGCAGGGGTCACGATGACCACCTCGCTGGCCTCCCTGTTCACCGGCCGACCCGTGCGGCCCGACGTGGCGATGACCGGCGAGGCGACCCTGCGCGGGCGCGTGCTGCCTGTCGGTGGGATCAAGTCGAAGGTCCTCGCGGCGCATCGTCGAGGGATGAAGACGATCATCCTGCCCCGGCGCAACGGCGTCGACCTGGATGATGTGCCCGAGGCGGCGCTCGCCGAGCTGAACATCGTGCTCGTCGACACCATGGACGAGGTGCTGGAGGCGGCACTCGAGCCCGTGGCGACGTCCGCGGTGCGCGCTGCCTGATCAGGGGTCGGCGCGGAACAGACGGGTGAAGTTCTCCTCCACCTGCGCCTGGACCTCGCCGACGCTGCAGCCCCAGAGCTCGGCGGCGTACTCGGCCGTGCCGACCACGTTCGCCGGCTCGTTGCGCTCGCCCCGCTCGGGCCCCAGGTAGGGACAGTCGGTCTCGAGCAGGATCCGATCTCGGGGCAGCGTCTCGAGCATCCGCGTGAAGCCGCCGCTCTTTCGCGCATTCGCCGGGATCGACAGGTAGTGCCCGGCCTCGGCGACGCGCTTCGCGAGCTTCACCTTCGACCCGAAGCAGTGCCAGTTCACCCGGGTCGCCCCCATCTCCTGCAGCACCTCGAGGGCCCGCTGCTCCCGCTTGCGGGTGTGGATGATCACGGCCTTGTCCGCCGCCATCGCCACAGCGACCAGCTCGCGGAACACGCGCTCCTGGTCGGCCCAGAACGCCTCCGGCACCCAGTACCCGTCCAGGCCGATCTCGCCGACGGCGAACGCCTCGTCCACGTGGTCCCGCACCCAGGCGACGCCTTCCTCGGGCGAATACAGGTCGTCATCCCGCGGGTACTCCACACCCGCAGCCTCCATCGCCATCAGCACCGTGTCCACCGGGTAGAACCCGAACGCTGGGCGCACCAGGTCTGGGGCGCGGGCGGCCAGTGCAGCGACCTTGGCGTTGTCACCCGGGTTGAGGCCGTTGCTGATGATCGTGGTCACCCCGGCGGCCCGGGCGCGGGCCAGGATCGCCTCTTCATCCGGCGCCAGCCGGGGATGGGTGAGGTGTGCGTGAACGTCGACCAGGCCCATGGACCCTCCGACGCCCGCGTATCCCAGCACCCGGCGGCGTCCGCCCTCCCCGAGGTTGCGATCGGGCCGCCGCCAGGACACTGGGGCCCATGGCTGCCGAACCACACGAGCGCCGGGGTGCGGTCGCGCCCTTGAGCGTAGCCCCGATGATGGAGCGTACCGACCGTCACTTTCGCGTGATGATGCGGCAGCTCACCCGCCACACATTGCTGTACACCGAGATGGTGACGGCGATGGCCCTTCGCCACGGCGACCGAGGCCCGTTGCTCGACTTCGATCCGATCGAGCACCCGATCTCGCTCCAGGTCGGCGGCGACGACCCGGCCTTGATGGCCGATGCAGCGCGGATGGCCGAGGACTGGGGCTACGACGAGGTCGACATCAACATCGGCTGCCCATCCGATCGGGTGCAGAAGGGACGGTTCGGCGCCTGCCTCATGCGGTGGCCGGCCGACGTGGCGCGGGTGGTCGAGGCCATGCGCGCTGCCACCTCCCTGCCGGTGACCGTGAAGCATCGGATCGGGGTGGATGAACTCGACGACTACGACCACATGGCGCAGTTCGTGCGCGTCGTGGCCGAGTCGGGCGCCGACCGGTTCACCGTGCACGCCCGAAAGGCCTGGCTCAGCGGCCTGTCCCCGAAGGAGAATCGCAACGTTCCGCCCCTTCGGTACGCGGAGGTGTGGCAGCTGCAGTCCGAGCGCCCCGATCTCGACATCGTGATCAACGGTGGGATCCGCACGCTGGACAGCGCCGAAGAGCACCTCGAGCACGTGCGCGGTGTGATGATCGGGCGCGGTGCGTGGGACACGCCATGGATCTTCGCAGACGCCGACCGCCGGCTGTTCGGCGCGGAGAACCCCGCGTCATCACCCGCCCAGGTGGTGCAGCGGCTCGAGCCCTACCTCGCGCGCTGGCTGCGGGATGTGCCCGAGTTCAAGCCGCATCACATCACCCGGCACTGGCTCTCGCTGTTCGCGGGCCGGCCCGGCACCCGCGCCTACAAGCAGGTGCTCAGTCAGCGGTCCCGGGTGGGCGTCGATGCGTCGAGCCTGGTGCGCGACGCGCTGGCGGCCGTCGAGCGCACCCAGAGCACGCTCGGGGCGCGCAGCATCGCCTGATCAGCCGCCGGTGCCGCGGAACCGATCGGCGTCTTCCCGGAACAGGAAGTTGAACGTCGTGAGCGAGCCGTAGGCGCGCGCGATGTAGGTCTGCAGCTCTGCACGATCTGCGTGGGACAGATCCTTGTTGCTGTTCAGCTTCTGCTCGAGCACACGCAGTTTCTCACGCACTGCGGTCACCTTCTTGAAGAACGATCCTGCGTCCGCCTCCTTGATGGTGCGGCCCTCCGCGTCCCGGAACAGGACGGTGCCGCCGATCATCCTCCGGGACAACCGAACATCGCCGCCAGCGCCCATGTCGCGGAGCGCATCCTGCGCCGCGGTGTACACGAGCTCGTACAGTTCGTCGTGCTCCATGACAACCCTCCATGGGCGTCACTAGCCAGCCGTTCCCCACTCCGCCCCCGTTTCACGTTACCGGCGCTCCGCGCTGGAGGTCCAATGTCGGTGCTCGTGGCACGAGGGATTGAGAAGTCGTGGGGGGACCGACTGATCCTCCGCGGATGCGACCTCGACGTCCTGGCCGGCGGGCGCGTGGCCCTCGTCGGCACGAACGGGAGTGGGAAGTCCACTCTCCTCCAGATCATCTCCGGGATCGCCGAGGCCGACGGAGGCCGGGTGCACCTGAGCGGCACCATCGCGCTGCTCGACCAGGCGCCCGATCTGGAGGGCCCGACCGTGGCGGACGAGCTCGACCGGGCGGTCGGGTGGCACAGCGACCTGGTGGCTCGGTACGAGGCGGCGCTGTCCGCCGGTCAGCTCGACGAGGCCGCCACGGTGCAGGATCGGCTCGACACTGTGGGCTGGACGATCACGCACAAGCTGGACGCAGTTGCCGATCGGGTGGGCGCACCGCCACGCTCCGCGGAGGTCACGACCCTGTCGGGCGGCGAGCGCCGACGGGTGGCGCTGGTGGCCACCCTGCTCCGCCAGCCCGACCTGCTGGTGCTCGACGAGCCCACGAACCACCTCGACGCAGACGCCGTGGAGTGGCTCCAGGACTACCTCCAGGGCTACCGCGGGGCGGTGCTGCTGGTGACCCATGACCGCTACTTGCTCGAGGCCGTGGCCGACACCATCGTGGAGATCGACCATGGCGAGACCGTGTCATATGATGGCTCGTACACCGACTACCTGGTGGCCCGGGCCGAGCGCGCAGCACGCCTGGAGCGCGACAACGACCGCAAGCTGTCGATGATCCGTCGCGAGGCCGAGTGGGCGTCCCGCTCGCCGGCCGCTCGGAGCACGAAGCAGAAGGCGCGCCTCCAGCGGCTCGATCAGCTGCGCGACTCGGTCGACACACGTCACGAGCGCGATCTGCAGCTCGACTTCAAGGTGGGCGTGGCCAAGGGTCGTACGCTGCTCGAGGCCCACGGCGTGAGCAAGACCTACGGCGAACGAACGCTGTTTCGCGCCCTCGATCTGGTGCTCCGGCCCGGTGAGCGTGTGGGCATCGTGGGGCCGAATGGGGCTGGCAAGACCACCCTGCTGCGCGTGCTCCTCGGAACCACTGAGCCCGACACCGGCCACCTCGTGCGCGCCAGCCGGCTGACGACGGGCCTGCTCGACCAGGGCCGGACCGGGCTCGACCCCGAGCTGACCGTGATCGAGGCGGCCGGCGGCGGCAACGACCAGGTGAAGCTGGGCGACGACTGGGTCACCGTGCAGTCCTTCCTCGGCCGGTTCGCGTTCGACCGGGCGATGTTCGATCAGCAGGTGTCGAAGCTCTCGGGTGGTGAGCAGGCCCGACTGCTGCTGGCTCGGCTGCTGCTTCGCGGGGCCGAGCTGCTCGTGCTCGATGAGCCGACGAATGACCTGGATCTGCTCACGCTCCGGGTGCTGGAAGAGGCCCTGCTCGGGTTCGACGGCGCAGCGATCATCGTCACCCATGACCGCGCCTTCCTCGACCGGGTGTGCACCTCGGTCCTCGGTTTTGACGGCGATGGAGCGGTGGGCGTCTACGCGGACCGGCAGCAATACCTCCGCGCCTTGGACGATCGGCGTCGTCTCCAGCAGCACGTGGCACCCGCGGAAGCGCCACCGCAGCCGGCCAAGCCCCAGGGTCGGCAGCGCAATCGCGACCGGCTCACCTGGAAGGAGCGCCAGGAGTTCGCAGGAATCCCCGACCGGATCGAGACGCTCGAGGCCGACCAGGCAGCACTCCATGATGTGCTCGCCGACCCGGCCACCTATGCGGAGCGCGGCGACGAGGTGCCCGCCCTGAACGAGCGCGTCAACGCACTGACCCAGGAGATCGAGGCCTTGTATGCGCGCTGGGAGTCGCTCGCCGAGCGCGACGAGTGAGCGCGTTCAAGGACCACATCGATGCAACCGCGGTCGGTCTCCTGTCTGACGCATTCGGCCTCGATGCGGCGTTCGTACACGCCGCAATGGACGGCCTCGACGCCCTCGAGCTCAAGGCGCGCGTGAGGCATGTGGCCGCTGCGCTCCGTGACAGCCTTCCTGCGGACTGGCCCGGGGCCGTCGCCGCCATCCGCGACGCTGCGCAGCACCCGCAGCCCGCTGTGGACTCGACGGCCGGTGCGCTCCTGTGGTGGCCGGTGCTCCAGTTGGTCGAGGCCCACGGACCCGCCGACCAGCAGGTCTGCCTGGAGCTGCTCCGGGAGCTGACGCCAAGGTTCAGCGCCGAGTTCGCGGTGCGGCCGTTCCTCGACAACGATCCGGTCGGGAGCCTCGCGGTGCTGCGCACCTGGCTCGACGATCCAGATGTGCACGTGCGGCGCCTGGCGAGCGAAGGCACCCGTCCGCGACTGCCGTGGGGCATCCGCCTGCGCGCGTTCCAGCACGATCCAAGCTGGACGATCCCGCTCCTCGACGCGCTGTACCGGGATCGGGAGCTGTACGTGCGCCGCTCGGTGGCGAACCACCTCGGCGACATCGCCAAGGACCACGTCGACCTCGCTGTCGCCACCGCCGAGCGCTGGCTCGCACACCCGGCCCCGACCACGGACTGGGTCATCCGACACGCGCTACGGCACCCGATCAAGCAAGGCCACGCCGGCGCCCTGCGCCTCATCGGCGTGCAGCCCCTGCGCGGCGTGCGCACGCGCCTCACGGTCCGCTCTCCCACCGTCCCGCTCGGCTCGGCGTTGGAGGTCGAGCTGGAGCTGGTCTCCGAGGCGACGGTCGACCAGGACGTGCTCGTCGACCTGGCGGTGCACTTCTTGAAGAAGGACGGCTCGCTCCGGCCCAAAGTGTTCAAGTGGACCCGACGCCGCCTGACTGCTGGCGAGACGCTGACGCTGTCCAAGTCACTGCCGCTTCGGCCGGTATCCACCCGTCGCCACTACCCGGGCCAGCAGCGCGTCGGCGCGCTGGTGAACGGCGTGGAACAGCACTCCGCACCGTTCCTGCTCACGACCTGATCGGTTCCCGCACCCACGCGCCAACGCGCCGCCAGGCCGCACGGGATTCGGGGATCACGGGGGCGAACAACGGCCAGGCATGGATCATGTCGTCGTGCACCTCGAGCACGATCGTCACCCCACAAGCCTCCGCCCGATCGGCGACGCCACACCCAACGTCGAGCAACCGCTCCGCACCGCCCACCATCACCAGCATCGGCGGGAGACCCGTGAGATCGGCGTACACCGGCGACACGGCCGGGTCGCGCATGTCCCGATCGCCGGCGTACATCTTGCCGAACCGCACCTGCGACCCCTCCGGCACGTAGTCATAGGGCGCGTTCGTCCGGTCGGAGCCGCCGGCGCCCTGCACGTCGGCCCACGGGGAGATGAGCACCGCGCGTGCGGGCAGCGGCGCGCCCGAGTCGCGCAGGGCGGTGAGCAGGGCGAGCGTCAGCCCGCCCCCAGCGGAGTCGCCCCCGACGGTGATGTCGCGGGGTGAGATCCCGCAGGTCTCTACCAGCCAGCGGTAGGCGGCCAGGGCGTCGTCGAGGGCCGCCGGGTGGGGGTGCTCCGGGGCGAGCCGATAGTCCGGGGCCAACACCCGCGCGCCGGACTCCCGCGCGAGCCGGCTGCACGCATCCCGATACGCGACGGTGGACCCGAGCACGTAGGCGCCGCCGTGCAGGTAGAGCACGACGGAATCGGTGCCCGCTGGGCCGAACCACTCACAGTGCACGTCAGGGCAGTCGGCGACCTCGCGCGGGCCGGACGCTGGGGCGAGACGCGCCGACGCATCCCACAGCCGGCGGATCACTGGCAGCGGATGGCTCATGGTCAGGCCTGCCACATGCCGCATCACGTGGGCCAGGACCTCGTACCGGAGCGACCAGCCCGGCCGGGCCGGACCGCGCACCAGGCGTCGCAGGGGTACCGTGAGCCAAGCGATCGTCCACGCCCAGGCCACACGGAGCAGCGCGGTGATCATCGGCCCTCCGCCGCGTTGGTAGCCACCCACCGATCCCGTCGCAACGGTCCGCGGTCAGCTGTCCCGCACCACCCGGGTGCCCGTCAGGCGATCGCGGACCGTCCGACCGACCGATAGCAGCAGCGCGACCTCGCCCAACAGCCCGAGCCACCCCGCGGGCCCGAGCACCACCGCGAGCCAGGTCAGCCCCTCACGCGACATCAGGGCCCCAAGGCCCGCCTCGGCGCCGGTCACGTCCACCACCCGAACGCCCACGACCCACTGCCCTGCAGTCTGTGCGCGCCCCACGACAAGCCCGGCGTTGACCCCCACCAACAGCGCGGCGAGCGTAGCCGCGGGTACACCGAGGCTGGCCATGTCACGGAGTCCCGGCGTCGCCATCGCGGTCAGCGGGTGCAACAGCACGACGCCTCCGAACGCCATGACTGCGGCTGTCGCCAGATCGAGCACCCGGGCGAGAACGCGTCGAGCTGGGGCGCCCGAGCCCGGTGCTGCCGGGGCCGCAACGCCCATCCCAGGCGGTGCGAAGGGGTCTGTCATCGCCAGAACCTACCCCAGACGTGGAACGCGACCGCCGATGTCGCTAAGGGTCACGGCACGGAGCCACGACGATGGACCCCTACTCCTCCGAGAGCACGTCAACCTGGACGTTCCTCACCAACCACTCCCACGTGCTGTTGGTGATCGCGGCCGATCCCAATGCGCGGGTCCGGGACATCGCGGAGGTGGTGGGGATCACCGAGCGCGCGGTCCAGCGGATCGTTCACGATCTCGCCGAGGCCGGGTACCTGGACGTTGAGAAGCAGGGCCGCCGCAACCACTACGAGGTGGACGCCGACAAGCACCTGCGACACCCGGTGGAGCGCCACCACACGGTGAACGACCTGCTGGCACTCGGTCGGGGTCCGACGGGCTGAGCGGCGGTCAGAGCGCCTCGAGCGCCTCGGCGCCTGGAAGCTCTGACAGATCCGGCACCACGACGATCTCGATCCTCCGGTTCGCCCGGCGGCCCTCAGCGGTGCCATTGGCCGCCGTGGGGCGGTGCTCGCCGAACGACGCCGCGCTCACCCGATCGGCGGCCAGCCCACCCTCGACCAGTCGACGCGCCACGCCGATGGACCGGGCGGCCGCGAGCTCCCAGTTGGACGGGAACCGGGTGGTGCGGATCGGCACATCATCGGTGTGCCCTTCGACCTGGAACGCGCGCAAGGGGATGGATGCCAGGATCGCGGCGACAGAATCCAGCGCGGCACCCCCCTCGTCCGACAGGTCGGCCCGGCCCGACGCGAACAGCACATCGGTGGCCAGCTGGACCACCATGCGCCCATTCACGATCTTGACCTGCAGGGTGCCGGCGTCGATCAGATCCCGGAACCGCGCGAGCAGATCCTTGAACTCCGCCACTCGCGCCTCCGCTGCCGCCCGACGCCGCTCGAGGTCGCGCAGCGCGAGCTGGAGCTCGGCCATGGACGCCGTGAGCCGCGACCGATCGTTGAGCATCGCTGCCTTGTCGGCTGCGAACGCCTCCTGCGCGGCCAGCAATGCCGCACGCTCGGCCTGTACGGTGGCGGCGAGATCGCCAGCGCGGCTGGCCTCGGCGGCCAGATCCACCGTCAGCCGATCCGCCCGGTAGCGCACGGCTGCCAGATCGATCGCAGCCGCCGCCGAATCCCGCTGCTCGGCCTCGCTGAGCAGCTGATACCGCGCGCGGGGCACGACGCAGGCCGAGAACATCCACAAGCAGAGCATCCAACGCATGCCCGTGGGTAACCAGAACACGTGCGAGGAACATGGACGGTCGCTCGCCTTTGGCGTAGGCTTCGGCGTGCGGTTCTTCGTGCTGGCACTCGCTCTGTGCGCCTGTCGCGGCGACGCCCCGTCGACCGCCGGTGATCCGTGCGCCACCGACGCATGCGATCGCGACGGCGATGGGTTCCACGCCCGGGATCACGGTGGCGCCGACTGCGACGACGCGGACCCCGCGGTGCACCCGAACGGCCTCGAGCAGTGCAACGGCCGGGACGACGACTGCGACGGCCTGATCGACGACGACGACCCCGACCGAGACGACGCATCGTCCCAGATCTTCCACGCCGATCGGGACGGTGACGGATTCGGCGACGGCGACGCACCCGCTCGCCTCGCGTGCACCGCCCCCCCTGGCTTCGCGTCGGCGGGCGACTGCGACGACGCAGACGCCGGTGTGTCGCCCGACGCGCAGGAGGTCTGCAATGGCCGGGATGACGACTGCGATGGCGCGGCAGACGACGCCGACCCCGACCTCGACCCCACGACCCGCGCGAGCTGGTTCATGGACGCCGACGCCGATGGGTTCGGCGCCCCCGGATCGGGGCTCACGCTGTGCCGGGCCCCCGCCAGGCACGTGGCCAACGATCTCGATTGCGCTGACCTCGACCCGCTGCGCAGCCCGTCGCTCACCGAGACCTGCGATGGCGAGCCGGACAACGACTGCGATGGCGTGCTCGACCCGCGGGAGCTGGACGCTGACGGCGACGGGCACTCCCAGTGCGACGGTGACTGCGCCGATGCGGACCCGAGCCTGCACCCCAATGTCGTAGAGGTGTGCAACGGGATCGATGACGACTGCGACGGCCTGATCGACGAAGCGGACCCCTCCCACGACCCGTACAGCTGTGGCTGGTGCCCTCCCGGCGACCTGTACACGTCGAGCGCCATCGCCGTCGAGTCCTGGAACCCCTGCCTACTCGACCCGGACGTCGTCAACCTGTGCTCGGACGACCCGAAGGCTCCCGACACCCACCTGTCAGGCGGCCGCCTCCACCGAATCCGCTACCGCACCGACATCCCCCACCGCGAAGAGCTGTTCCTGTTCTTCCCACCGTCGCACGGCGGCTCGAACAACAACATCCGGATGTGGGCAGCCTACGCCGGGTTCAAGGTGATCTCGCTCGGCCACGACAACAGCGTGGTGCTGAAGAACTACTGCGCATCCAGCGACGACGACCGCTGCTACACGGACGCCCGCCACGAGATCATCTACGGCGAGGACACGTCGGAGCACGTCGACGTGGGCCCGGCCGACAGCGTGATGCGTCTGTTGGAGGTCCTGCTCGACCACCTCGACGCCGAACACCCCGACGACGGCTGGGACGCATTTGTAGACGCAGGCGGCCACCCCAGGTGGGAGCGCATCGTCGTGGCCGGATGGTCTCGCGGGGCGGGCACGGCGGGATTCGTCGCGCGCGACCACGCCGTGCGCGGGCAGGTGTACTTCTCTGGACCGATGGACAGAGTTGGCGAGGAGGACCCCCAGGTCGCGAACTGGATCCAGGACCCCCGAGCGACCCCCGGCTGCAACACCTACGGCATCTACCACACCCTCGAGAACCACCAGCTGATGGCCTCTTCGTGGGACCACCTCGGCGTGCCGCGCAAGCTCTCCGACGTAGACACCACCCTCGAGCCATACGACCTCGCCCAGCGCCTCACGACCACCATCTACGCGCCCACCCGCGACTGGTGCGATGCCCACCGGGCGATCGGCATGGACGAATGCATGGACCCAGCGCTGATCCATCCCTATCTGTACATGATGTGTGGTAGCGTGATAATGGACCCCGAACGATGCGATTGAGCGAGGCCACTCCTCGCTCGGGATCGCGCTTCTGACGAACCGAGACGAATCCAAAGTTTGGGGTGGCGACACAGCGTTGGGCCATGGCACAACAGATCCACGCCCCCGCACGAGAGTTCCAACATGCGCCTGCTCGCCCCTGCTCTGCTGTTGTTCATGTTCGCGTGCACCGACACCGATAAGGACACGGACGACACGTCGACGACCACCACGCCGACGGACCCGGACACCGACACCGACGTGGACACCGACACGGACACCGATTCCGACACGGATACGGACTCGGACACGGACTCGGACACCGACTCGGACACCGACTCGGACTCGGACACGGACACGGACACGGACACGGACACCGACACAGACACCGACACGGACACCGACACGGACACCGACACCGATACCGACTGTGACTCCGGCGAGATCTGCGACACTGCCGGCTGACCAGCAGCCAGCTGCGTCACGGGTAGGCGAGCCACGCCTCGGTCAGGTGCCGTACAGCCTGTCCCCGGCGTCGCCCAGTCCGGGCACGATGTATGCGTTCTCGTCGAGGCGCTCGTCGATCGCCGCCGTGACGATGTTCACCGACGGATGTGCAGCCTCGAGCCGCGCGATTCCCTCGGGCGCAGCCACCAGGCAGATGAACGTGCACGACCGCGGGCGGTGCACGAGCACCCGCTCGAGGGCCGCGACGGCCGACCCACCGGTCGCGAGCATCGGGTCGACCACCAGCGCGTCGCGTTGGTCCATCAGGCCCGGGAACTTGACGTAGTACTCGACCGGCTCGTGGGTGTCGTGGTCGCGCGCGAGGCCGACGAACCCGACCCGCGCCGACGGCAGCACCTGGAGGAAGCCGTCGAGGAAGCCGTTGCCCGCGCGGAGCACGCTGACCACGACGGGGTGCTCGGGCACCAGCATCGTGGCCTGCATCCGAGCGAGCGGCGTCTCGATCTCGACCTGCTGGGTGGGCAGAGCGCGCGTAGCCTCGTAGGCGAGGAGGATCGCGATCTCGGTTAGCACCCGACGAAACTTCGCGGTCTTCGTGTTCTTGTCACGAAGGAGCGACAGCTTGTGAGCGACGAGGGGGTGGTCGACGACGGTGGCCATGGTGTCCCCGGTGCAAAGCGACCGCACCATACGCCATCCGGGCCCGCATCCACAGCACGCCGACACGCGCTCACCGCCGGGGCGGCGCCACCGATTGGGGATCGAGCCGGCGCACATAGGGGAACCAGGCGCTCGCCTTCCGTCCCGGGATCGACTCCCACAGCCAAGTGATCGCGATCCCCGGCCGCGATGGGTCGACGCCGGTGCCAGACCACGGCAGGACCCACGCCACCGGCGCACCAAAGTCACCTGCACCCGCGTCCGCCGCGTACAACGGCAGCACGCGGTAGCCGGCGGGGTCGTCCGGCAGAAGCTGCGCGAGGTCCACCGATTCCAGGTGTACCTCCCACGCGAGCTTCCACGCCAGCACGCCGTCCTCCCCGATCTGATCGTCGGGCCGCAGGTCGTTGGTCACCAGGTAGAGCGTGGTGCCAGAGCGGGCGAACACCCGCGGATGGCTCGCAGCGAGCTTCGCCTGGGCGACCTCGACGGACAGCGGCGGCGGCAGCTCGGCGAGGGGCAGCGTGGCCACCTCGTCCAGCGTGGGCACCGCCGTCGCACCGTCATGCTCCAGCACCACCTTCTCCCCCACCCGGCGCACCACCGCCGCATCCCGCTGTGGCTGTACCCGTTGCGCGGGCTGCGCTCCGGGCACCGACGTGTCGATGAACACGATGCCGTCGGCGGAGAGTCGGTCGACGCCGCGCGCAGCGTCGAACATCACCCGCCCGGAGAGCTGCCTCCCCACCTCGATCAGCTCGGCCTGCGGCACCGACTCCGCGGCCTTGAGCGAGCGGTGGGTGATCGAGGGCGTGATCAACACCCCAGCTCGATTCCGGACCCCCTTCCCGGCATGTGCCGGGACCACCGACAGCACGACGAGCAGCGCGGCCAGGGCGGTTCGATGCACAGACATTGGGGTCCTCGGCGGGTCGAAGGGTACTGACAAGGCAGCGGGTCTGCCCGACTCGCGTGCCATCGCTCTGCTGACGATGCCACGCCCGACGCACCCGTGCTACTGGTTCGGCCGCGCGGAGGCCCCATGAACGCCGCTCCCGTCATCGATCTTCCCGCGCTGCGGGCAAACGACGCGGACGCCATCCGCGCCGTGCGCACCGGCCTGGGAGACTTCGGGCTGGTCTACGTCCGAGGCCATGGCATCGATCTCGAGCGGGTCGGCCGGCTGTACGACGCCTACGTCGACGTGCTGTCGCGCCCCACCCCGGAGAAGGCCACCTGGGGCGGGTCGGAGATCTGGTTCCAGCGGGGGTGGACGCCACCGAACACCGAGCAGGCCGTCGTGGCCGGCGGCAGGCCGGACTTCAAGGAGTGTTTCTTCGCCTCCGCCATCGAGCCCGACCCGAACTGCGAGCGCTGGTTTCCGCAGCTGTTCGCCCGGAACGTGTGGCCCGACGGCGCGGATGCCTTCCGCACGGATCTGATGGCGGTCGGACGCGCCGTGCACGGGGTGGGCCTGGAGCTGCTCCGGGGATGTGCCACCGCCCTCGACCTGCCCCCGGACACCCTGGTCGACCTCACCCGCGGCGCTGCCAACGTCACGCGCCTGCTCCGCTACCTCCCCCTCACCCCCGACCAGGCCCGTGATGGGTTGCTCTGGGGCGAAGAGCACACCGACTTCAACCTGCTTACGCTGCTGCCCGGCGGTGCCTTCTTCCGCGACGGCGCCCGCACCTCCGATCGCCCGACCGGGTGTGGCCTGCGCCTCCGAACCCGCCCGACCGACGCCCACCCGCTCGGCGAGCAGGTCAGCGGTCGCCCGCCTCCGGGCTGCCTCGTCGTCCAGGTGGGCCAGCAGCTCGAGATCCTCACCGGCGGCGCGCTCGTCGCCACCCCGCATGTGGTCACGCCGCCGGGCGAGGCCGGCTGGTCACGCTGCTCCCTCGCCCACTTCGTACACGTGCACCCCCAGCGCACCCTGTTCCCGCTGGACCGGTTCTCCGCGTCGGCCGACGCCTATGCGCCCCCGGTGCTCGCCGGCACCTACGCCGTGAAGACCCTGGTCGACATCGGGCTCGCGCCAGCTGAAGCTCTCAACGCGCTCGGCTACCGGCACTACGGCCGGCTCGCGACGATCCGTGAGGCCGAGCTGGGGTTGCCCGGGTGACCCAGCTCGCACGGCATCGTGCAGCGCTGGTGGGGCTCCGTCGGTGTCCCGCCTGCGCCGAGCCCCTCAGGTCCCGGTCTCTGCTCCACGGCGACCCATGCCCGCGATGCGAGTCCACACTCGCCAACGTCGGGCTGGACGCGGAGGCCGCCGCCGCGCCGCTGCACACCGGCCTGTGGCGACGGCTCGGGGCGCTCGCCATCGGCGTCGCCATCGGCAACCTGGTGCTGGGCTGGGTCCCGCTGCTCGGCGCCGTGGTGTTGCTGTTGTCCACCGTGTGGCTCAAGATCGGGCTGGTCGATCCGGTCACGGCGTCGTTCTCACGAGCGCGCCGCATGGTCAGCCGGTTCACGGCGAAGCTGCTCCTGGTGCTGATCCTGGTCGGGTTCGTGCTCGTGGTGGAGGTCGCCATCGTGGCCGGTCCCCTCGCCGGGCCCGTCAAGGCGGGACTCGGCGCATTGCAGCCGTTGATCGCGGGTGCCGTAGTGGCCGCCTACCTGCGGTGGCAGCTCGCCCGTGAGATCGCGGACAAGCGGCTGCTGGTGGTGGAGTGGGCGGGGCTCGTGCTCCTCGGCGCCAGCCTGGTGCTCGCGACCGCGGCGCTGGTCGGCGGACTGGTGGCCCTGGCCGCGGTGTTTCAGACCGCGATGGAGCACGTCGGCGTGCTGCTGGGGGTGAGCTGATGGCGCTCGGACTCGGATCGGCCCAGGCCCTGCTCGCCGGCAGCGCCCTCACGGGAACCCGCGCAGCGCTCCCGCTGCTGGTGCTGTCGGCCGCCGGCTACGCGGGCCTGGTCGCGTTCCCGGAGGGCGCAGAGGCGATGGCGACGCTCCCGATGGTCGCCGCGCTCGCTGGGCTCGCGGTGGTCGAGGAGCTCACCGAGCGGGACGAGGACGTGCAGGAGATCCTCTCCTGGCTGAACTACGGCACCCGCGGGGCGGCAGGGGCGATGGCCGCGTGGCTGGCCGATGCAGCACCGGCCGGCATGCCCGCGTGGAGCGTCGCCCTGCTCGGCGTGCTGATCGCAGCGACCACCCACCACTACCGCATGCAGCTGCACGCCTCACTCCGCGGGCTCGGCGACACCTGGCTCAGCCCCCGCACCTGGCTGGTCACCCTCGAGGCCGGTGGCGTGGCCGCGCTGGCCATCGGCCTCGTGCTCGCCCCAGCAGTGGCGTCGACGGCCGTGGTGCTATTGCTCGCCGCGGAGGCCACATGGCACTCCGCGCGCTGGGCCACCCAGCGCACCGTGTGGCGCCATCCCTGCCCGGCGTGTGGCGCGCGCATCCGCCGGGAGGCGTCGCGCTGCCCGTCCTGTCGCGAGACGGTCGAGCCCGACCGATGGCTCGCGTAGACGCGTCGGGAGGCAGGCCGCTCGCCCGCCTCTCGCGGCGGCTGACTACTTCGCGGCTTCCTTGCTCTCGCGCACGAGGCGGCGGAGCACGGTGTGAAGGATCCCACCGTTCCGATAGTAGTCGACCTCCACCGGCGTATCGATCCGCACGGTCACCGGGAAGGTGATGCGGGTGCCGTCTGCCCGGGTGGCCGTGACCTCGAGGGTCTGCAGCGGCTGCACGCTGTCGTGCACCGGGATGTCGAAGCTCTCGTGCCCGGTGAGGCCGAGGCTGTCATGGGTGGCGCCGTCGGCGAACTGCAGCGGCAGAACACCCATGCCCACCAGGTTCGACCGATGGATCCGCTCGTAGCTCGCCGCGATGACGGCCCGGACGCCGAGCAGCCAGGTGCCCTTCGCCGCCCAGTCTCGGCTCGACCCCATGCCGTAGTCGCCGCCGGCCAGCACCACCAGGGGGATGCCGTGCTTCTGGTACTTCACCGATGCGTCGTACACATCGACCACGTCGCCGTGCTTCGGATCGGCATCAGAGTCGTAGGTCAGCCCCGGGAACGGACCTGCCGGCGTGGCATCGGGCCCGAGGTAGGCCGTGAACCCGCCCTCGGTATCGGGCGCCAGCTCGTTCCGGATGCGGATGTTCGCGAAGGTGCCACGGGTCATCACCCGGTCGTTGCCGCGCCGGGAGCCGAAGCTGTTCCAGTCGCGCCGCGACACACCCTTGCCCTCGAGGTACCGCGCCGCAGGCCCCGTGGGAGGCAGTACGCCGGCAGGGCTGATGTGGTCGGTGGTGACCGACTGGCCCAGCTTCATCAGCACCTTCGCGCCAGAGATCGCCTGGATCGGCGGGGCGGTCTCGGGCATGTCGACGAAGAACGGCGGCTCCTGCACATAGGTGCTGTCAGCGTCCCATGCGTACAGGTCGCCGGTGGGGGCCTCGAGCGCCCGCCACGCATCAGGCCCGCGGAAGGCATCGGAGTACCGGTTGACGAACTGCTCGCGGGTGACCGCGGCATTCATCGCCACCTCGACCTCCTGGTTCGACGGCCAGATGTCCTTCAGCCACACCTCACGGCCATCCGGCGTGGTGGTCAGCGGCTCGTTGTACACATCGATGTCGACGGTGCCGGCGATGGCGTAGGCCACCACGAGCGGCGGACTGGCGAGGTAGTTGCCGCGCGTGTGCGGGCTGACCCGACCCTCGAAGTTCCGGTTGCCGGAGAGCACCGAGGCGACCTTGAGCTCGTTGCCGACCACCGCCTCGACGATGGGCGGAGACAGCGGGCCCGAGTTGCCGATGCAGGTGGTGCAGCCGTAGCCGACCGTGAAGAAGCCCACGGCCTCCAGATCATCCTGCAGTCCAGCCTTCACCAGGTAGTCGGTGACCACCCGGCTGCCCGGAGCCAGAGAGGTCTTCACCCATGGCTTGGCGGTGAGCCCAAGCTCGCGGGCCTTCTTCGCGACCAGCCCGGCCGCGACCATCACGGCGGGGTTCGACGTGTTCGTGCAGGACGTGATCGCGGCGATCACGACGGCACCATCCTTCAGCTCGAAGGTCTGGTCCTTGTACGTGACCGTGGGACCGGTGCGCGGTGCGGGCACGCCCCAGCCTTCGAGCTCGACATGCCACCGGAGCTTCATGTTCGCCAGCTCGATGCGGTCCTGCGGACGCTTGGGCCCCGCGAGCGACGGCTTCACGGAGCCGAGGTCGAGGGACATGCCGCTGCTGTAGGTGATGGTGCGGCTCTCGTCGCGCCACAGGCCCTGGAGCTTGCAGTACGCCTCGACCAGCGCGACCTGCTCTTCGGACCGACCGGACAGCGTGAGGTAGTCCAGGGTCTTGGCGTCGATCGGGAAGAATCCGATCGTCGCTCCGTACTCTGGCGCCATGTTCGCGATCGTGGCACGGTCAGCCAGCGTCAGGTGCTCCAGACCTGCGCCGTAGAACTCGACGAACTTGCCGACAACACCGTGTGCGCGAAGCATCTCGGTGACGGTGAGCACCAGGTCGGTGGCCGTCGCCCCCTCCGGCAGCTCGCCCGTGAACTCGAAGCCCACCACCTCGGGGACCAACATGTAGATCGGCTGGCCGAGCATGCACGCCTCGGCCTCGATGCCACCGACGCCCCAGCCCACCACGCCCAGGCCGTTGATCATCGTGGTGTGGGAGTCGGTGCCCACCAGGCTGTCGGGGTAGGCCATGACGCCGTCGCCGTCCTGGCCCACGAGCACCGCGCCTGCCAGGTACTCCAGGTTGACCTGGTGCACGATGCCGGTCTCGGGGGGCACGACGCGGAAGTTGTCGAACGCCTGCTGGCCCCACTTGAGGAACTGGTACCGCTCCTGGTTGCGCTCGAACTCGCGCTTCGTGTTCTGCTTCATCGCGCCGGAGAAGCCGTAGGCGTCGATCTGCACCGAGTGGTCGATCACCAGGTCGGCCCGCACCAGCGGGTTGACCTTCTGCACATCACCGCCCATGCGCGCCATCGCCGAGCGGAGCGCCGCGAAGTCCACCACCGCTGGCACGCCCGTGAAGTCCTGCAGCACCACGCGACCGGGCTTGAACGCGATCTCCTGCTCACCCACGTTCGTGGCGTCGTAGCCGGCGAGCGCGCGGATATGGGCCTCGGTGACGATGAAGTCGTCGAGGTTGCGGAGGCAGGACTCGAGCAGCACCTTGATCGAGTACGGCAGCGCATCCACGTTGCCCAGGCCAGCGTCGGTCAGCGCGCCGAGCTTGTAGGCCGTGTAGGTCTTGCCAGCGGCGTCGAACGACACCCTGGCGTTGAAGCGATCACTCATGGGGACCTCCTTGATGGCCCCGGTCTAAGCACCCCGATCGGATAACGGAAGTGGATTATGGTGATGCCCGGCATCACACATGATGATGACGATGACCCATCGCCGTCAGCAAACCCTCCGCGGTCTGTCGATCGCGGCTGCGTCGGATACGCTCTGCACCTACGGAGGGTAGGCATGGCTTGGACGCGGCGCAGGTTCGTCGGCTCGGCGGGCGCGGCCACGGCAGCGGCAGGGACTGGCCTCGGGGTCCGAGCATTCGCCGGCGGCGCGCCGGGCGGAGATCCTGGCGATACGCCGAACATCCTGTACATCTACACCGACCAACTCAGGCACGACTTCCTGGGCTGCGCCGGGCATCCCGTCGCCTTCACGCCGAACATGGATCGGCTGGGCAACAGCGGCGTGCGGTTCGCGCGCTGCTATACGAACTCGCCGCTGTGTCGGCCCGCCCGAGTGTCGATGGTCACCGGCGTGTACCCGCACCAGCACGGCGTGCAGAACAACGCCTCCCCCGAGGTGCTGCCCACCGACGTGCCGTCCCATGTGCGCACCATGCGCGACCTCGCCGGCTACCGCACCGGCATCATCGGCAAGGCCCACCTCCACACTGGCGAAGGCCACATGGACGACTGGGTCTGGCTGATGCAGGAGTGGGGCTACACCGACGTCATCGAGACCCCTGGCGAGTTCATGTCCCGCCGCAAGGGCAGCGCATTCAGCGATGCCCTCACCGCCATGACGCCCGAGGGTGATGACGACCTCTACGGCGTGCACACCGACTTCATGCAACGCTACGCCGACGAGTGGCACCGCGTGAAGGAGTGGGAGACCGAGCCCATCGACATGGAGCCGTGGAACCTCGGCCTCGAGCACCACATCGACACCTTCGTCGCCAACACGTCTGCGGACTGGATCCGGACCGTTCCCCGCGATCGCCCGTGGTATCTGCAGTGCAACTTCCCTGGCCCCCACCCGCCATGGAACGCGCCGAGCCGGTACCTGGATCAGTACATGCGGCGCATCGACGAGATCCCGGTCGGCACGATGACCCTGCCTGGGCGGCCGTGGTCGGGCCTGGTGCGGCTGATGCAAGCTGAGGTCAACGTCCCGCGCACGCTGCACCAGATCCGCCTGATGCGCGCGAAATACCTGGCTCGGGTGAGCATGCTCGACGAGCTGATCGGGCGGGTGCTCGAGGCGCTCACCGAGAGCGGGCAGGACCGCAACACCTGGGTGATCCTGTCCTCCGACCACGGCGAGATGGTCGGCGACCACAGCCTGGTCGGCAAGATCGTGTTCTTCGACCCCTCCTGCCGCGTGCCCTTGCTCATCCGGCCGCCGACGACCGTGCCGTTCGAGCCGTTCGTCAGTGATGCCCTCACCGATCAGATGGACGTTCTCACCACCGTGTTGAAGCTCGGCGGCGTGGCCCCGGATGACGTGGGCTTCGGCCCCGATGGCTCGCCTCTGATCGACAAGGTGCTGGCTGGCCCTGATCACCCAGGCGCCCACTCGGGTCGTGACTCCGTGTTTGCGGAGGTCTACAACCACGCGATGCTGCTGGACAGCCGCCATAAGGTGGTGGTGGACGAGATGGCGTCGCGACCGGTGGAGTTGTACGACATGGAGCTCGACCCCGAGGAGCGGGTGAACCTCGTGAACACGCCCGAGTACGCCGACGTTCAGGCTGGCGCTCTGGCCCAGATCGAGGCTCGCCTCAGCGGCTGAACTGCCGCCTCAGAGCCACACGCGCACATGGGCCCCGGCCCAGAACGGGTTGAAGCCGACGCCCCCGTTCTGGCCCAGGAAGATGCCGAAGCCCGGTCGGTACTCGATGACGAAGTCCACCGGGGCGTCGACGAAGTCGAACTCTAGGCCGGCGATGGCCTGCACTCCGAGGAACAGGGGCGTGTCGGTCACGATGGTGCCGCCTGCCCCGAGCGTCCACCGGATGAGGACGGGGTCGAGGTCGGCGATGACCGGCATCTCGTACAGGTAGTCCAGCTCGGCGGCGAGCGGTCCGTATGAATAGCCGTAGCGGGTGCCACCAGGACTCACTCCGACCAGCACCTGAAACGCGTGATCGTGGGCGGGAAGCCACTTGATCGACGCACCGGCCACAGCCGTGCCCATGCCAACGCCCAAGCCGACATGGCCCGGCTGGCCGGCACGTGGCGGCGTCGCGGCCAGTGCGCACATCACGGACAAGACGACGAGCACGCTCCCTCCTGGAGGGACTGGGGATCACGCCGCTCCGGGACGCGACCGGTCAGTCCACCGGGGCGCGATATCCCGTACGCACGACCCTGTTGCCCGTGCGCACATCGATGATCTCGAGCTCGACCGCGGTTCCAGCTTCGCCCGTGATCACCTTGACCATGGCGTCGGCGGACAGCCCAGCGAGCACTACGCCGTCGGCGCGGGTGATCAAGTCACCGGTCTCGAGGCCCACGTTCCGGCCTGGCGTGCCGATGCGCACGGACTCGACGAGAGCGCCGCCACTGCGGCCCTCGATGCGCACGCCGAGCCCACCCATGGTGAAGTCGGGAAGGTCCACCGCCAGGTGCCCGGTGGTGGCCGTGACCGGGGTGGTCCACGGCGTCCAGAACGCGCCATCACGCCGACGGGCCTGCACGGTGCACGACCGCCCGGTCTCGAGGCGGATGCGGGCCGCTGGATACACATCGTCGCGGCACCCGGTGACCCGGACCTCTACCGGCTTGCCGCGGTGGTCCACCACGTGGACCTCGAGCACGCCGGGCGTGGACACCGACGAAGCCACCGACAACGGAGGCGACGCATCCGGCTCGGCGCTCGGCAAGATGGCGCTCGCCACCAATGCCCCGCTCAGCACCACGCCGCTCAACCACGTTCCGGTGAAGCCCCGCATCGCGTTCCTCCTGAGGGGGAAGTGGGCGACGACCCGCGGACCGTGCCCGTTCTTGATGTAGTGAGCGTACCCCGCTCGGTCGCGAACCCGCGTGTCCCAGGTCGTCAACGCTGGCGGATGTGAGCTTCACCACAGAGTGGTCAGCCGCCGAACTCGCTCCGGAGAAAGCCGACCAGCGCATCGAGGTCGCTCTCGGTCAGGCTGAACGCGGGCATCGTGGGGGCGATCCCGGACGTGACGATGCTCTTCAGGTCGTCATCGGACAGGCCCGCGACCACGCCGCTGTTCAGCGCCACCCCTACACCGCCGCTGCCATCCGCGGCGTGGCAGCTCGCGCAGTTGTCGGCGTACACATCCGCTCCGACATCGCCGCCGCCACCGGCGCCACCGCTGTCCTCATCCTTGCCGCCGCCGCACGCCGTCAACAGGCCCGCCATCGCGATCGCCATCACCATACGCATGTGTCGTCTCCATCCCTGTGGCCCGACAGGGTGCCAGACCCGATCGCGGGTGTCTACAATGCGCCGCATGGAGCTTGGACCACTCCGGAGCTTTCTGGAGGTCGCCCGTCAGGGCCATGTGACGCGAGCGGCCCGTCGGCTGCACCTGACGCAGCCTGCCGTGAGCAACCACCTGGCCCGGCTGGAGGACGAGCTGGGCCTGTCGCTGTTCCACCGCACCCCGCAGGGCATGGTGCTGACCGACGCCGGGCGCCTGTTTCGACCGTTCGCCGAGGCCGCGTTCCTCAGCCTGGATGACGGGCAGCGCCAACTCGCCCGACTCGCGGGGCTGGAGCGCGGCAACCTGTCGGTGGGTGGAGGTGCTACCGCCACCACGTACCTGCTGCCAGACCTGCTGCGGCGGTTCCACGAGGAGCACCCCGGGATCCGCCTGTATGTGCGCGAGCAGGGCAGCTGTGGGGTGTTGGCGGCCGTTCGGGCGGGCATCCTCGACCTGGGCATCGTGACGCTGCCCGTCGCCGCCACCGGGCTCGTGGTGGTGCCGTGGGTGGAGGACTCGCTCCAGCTGGTGGTGCCGGCGGGGCATCCGCTGGAGGGGCGGTCGTCGTTCGAGTGGTCGGACCTGGCGGGGGTTCCGCTGGTGCTGTTCGAGGCCGACACCGCGGTGCGACAGCTCATCGACGCCGCTCTGCAGGCCGCGGGCGTGAACCCGGTGATCGTGATGGAGCTGCGGTCCATCGAGTCGATCAAGCAGATGGTGGCCCAAGGGATCGGCGCGGCCTTCGTCAGCCGCTTCGCAATCACTCAGGGCCTGCCTACCATCTCACCGCCAGGCGAGGGGCTCACGCGCACCCTCGCGCTGGTGTGGCGGGCCGAGCGCCCACCATCGCTGGCAGCGCAGGCCTTCCTCGACCTGGCTACCGAAACCTGACCTCCACAGGGCTCAGCCGCCGCAGGTCCACATGCAGAAACCGCCGCTGCTCACGGACGCTGCCGCGAACGCCGCTGCGGGAAGAAGCAGGCCCAGGGCCACGAACACCAGTCGACGCTTGGTCATCAGAAGACCTCCTGTAGGCATCCTAGCGGCCCGGCGACCCCGGCGACGTCTCCTCCTGTCATCGTGCAAATCTCGAGACGGATCCGGAGCGGCAGCACCTCTGCCACTGGTGCTGCCAGCCGGTGCCCGCGGGGATAGCCGTCGCGAATGGACTGCTCCCACCACCCGACCTGCCCCGGCTGCCCCCTCCTCGAGCAGCCCTACGCCGAACAGCTCGCGATCAAGCATTCGCGCCTGCAGGCGGCCCTCGGGGACTATCCCCACCTCCGGCTTCCACCCGTGGAGCCGGTGCATCCCGCGCTGCACACCGAGGCGTACCGGCACCGGCTGAAGCTGCCCGTGCAGATGTCCCGCGACCACGTCCAGATCGGGCTGTACGACCCCCGTGCCACGGGGCGGGTGCTCGACACGCCGGACTGCCCGGTCCTGGCGGACGGACTCCGCACCGCCCTCCCCCCCTTGCTCGCCGTTCTCCGCAGCCACCCCGAGGTGCACAGCGTCGACCTCCGGGTGTCGGCCGCTACTGGCGAGCTCCAGCTCGTGCTCGCGTGCAGCCGCGGGAAGTTCTCCGGGGGACGCGGTGCCGCGAAGCGCCTGATGACGGCGGTGCCGGGCCTGGTGTCGGTGGCGATCAGCACGGCAGATCCGCAGCGCCGCAAGGTGATGGGGGCACGACCGACGCCGCTGCTCGGCTCCGAACACTTGAGCGAGGCGATCGGCAACACCGCGGTGCGCCTGCATCCGGGAGCGTTCTTCCAGGTGGACCCCCGAAACGCCGTTCAGCTGCACGACTGGGTCGCCGAGGCCGTCGGGGACGCAGAGACGGTGCTCGACCTGTACTCAGGGGTCGGCGCCTACGCGCTGCGGCTCGCGCCAGGTCGCCGCCGGGTCGTGGCCGTCGAGGAGGTCCGCACGGCGGCCGAGGCGGCACAGGCCATGGCGCCCCCCAACGTCGAGGTGATCCGCAGTCGGGTGGAGGACCTGCCGCTCCGCGAGAAGTTCGATGTGGCGGTGCTCAACCCCGCCCGCCGTGGCAGCGATCCGAAGGTGCTGGCCAAGCTCGCCCGGGTTGCGCGCCGGCTCGTCTACGTGTCGTGTGGTCCCGAGACCCTCGCCCGGGATCTGGACTGTCTGGCGGTCCACGGCATGCGGGTGCGAGCGATGCGCGCGCTGGACCTGTTCCCGCAGACTCCGGAGGTGGAGACGGTGGTGCACCTCGAGTCCGCCAAGCCGCTCACCCAGTGGCGAATTCCCGGTGGCAAGGCGAGTGGTCCATGGACCGGGCGTCCCTCTGGCGCCATGGGCCGTGCGAGCCGGGCCCTGGCCTTGGTGATCGGGGATCCCGGTGCCAATGGGCGGCTCCCGGGGGCACGCTGGCGCAGGATCGGCATCGTGGCAGGCCATGGGCTGGTGCGGATCGATCTGGACGGCCCCCTCCCCGCGGTGCTCGCAGCCTTCTCCAAACGTCGCCACCCGCCAGCGGGCCAGCATGCCCCGACGCAGCGGTTCTTCGCGGACAAGGCCGGACTGATCCGTCCGTTCGTGCACATCGAGGCGACCGACAAGGCGCGCGCGCCGCTCCATGGCGACTTGATAGCCGCGCTGCGGGCGCTGGGTGCCTCGAAGTCCCTGTTGGCGAAGGCTGCCGCGACGTCGCTACGGTAGGCAATATCAGTTTTTAAACCCCGCTGATCCTATGTTCAGCGCGAGCGAACCAGCCGGTGGTGGACCGGGAGCCGCGCCCGACCGGGCTGACGAGACGTCGCCGGTGCGGACAAGCGCTGGATCCGTCGGTGGATCACCCAAATCGAGCTGAACAGCGCGAAGTGTGCCAGCAGGAGCACCGCCGGACGCAGCGGATCGCGCACGCCCCGCCGGTGCTCCAGCGCGCGGATCCGGAGGCCCACATCGATCAGGCCGACGGAGATCGCAACGCCTGAACCCACGGCGAGGAGGAACACGCCGCGGACGAGGCCGGTGCACGGGATGCCCGCCTGAACGGCGGCGGCCAGGGCCAGGAGCCAGCCGGACCACGCGACTGCGAACGCGGCGAGTGCCCAGGTGAGCCGCGGGAGGTCATACACCTGCCGACCCGAGAGCCGGTTGACGCTCGACAGCATCTGGAAGCACCACAGCACGGCATAGCCGCCGCCAGACGCCATCGACAGCGACCATGCGACCAGGGGTGAGCGTAGGAACATCGAGTGACTCCGGTGTCCCTACACCCTAGAGCCATGGCTGCGCGCTGGCGGGCCACGTCGGCGTTTGTCGGCGTCATGCCAGCCGAAGGGCTCGGCTGCAGACCGGGACCGGACCATGCCGACGCCCTCGTCTCTCTGGTGTATCCCGCTCGGCATACGGCATTCAGCAGCCGGTTAGGCCAGGCAGATGAACGCCTCCGACCTCGCCAGCATCCAGTGGACCGACCACCTCCGGCAACATGTGCCCATCGCCCGCACAGGCGTGGATCCCGAGGGCATCCACCAACTCCGGGTCGCGCTCCAGCACCTCCGGGTGTGGCTGGTGATGCACCAGAAGCGTCCCCTCGCGCGGTCGGTGAAGGACGCCCGAAGCCGCCTGGGCCGACCCCGCGACCTGGATGTCCTGTTGCTGCGCAACCCACCGTCCGCGTTCGCCGGCTGGCTCCGGCTCCAGCGATCCACCGTCGACATGGACCAGGCCCTGGCGCCGCTGCTCCCTCTGGCCGACGAGATCCAGACCCTGCCGGCCCTGCCGCGACCCCGAGCTTGGGCCATGACCCGGCGCTGGGCCTCGGACTGCGTCGAGCGCGCATTTCTACTCGATCCTGCGAACGATGAGACCTTCCACTCGCTCCGCCGCCGCCTCCGTCGCGTGCGGTACGGGCTCGAGTGGCTGGGCGAAGACCCGTCCATGGTCAAGTCGCTCCAGGGTGTGTTCGGTGCCATGAACGACGCCGCGGTCACGCGCAGCTTCCTCGATGAGTGGGGTGGCGCGGTGCCGGAGTGGCGCCGGCGCCTCGACTCAGAGCTCGTCGAGCACCGACGTCGCTGCCGCGAGAGCTGGGACGCGTCGCGGGAGTTGTTCATCGAGCTGTCGGCCGGCGCCGGGCAGTGACCGACGGGCGGATCGGGGCCTGCCCCCAACACAGACAACTCTGACCGGCTCGGTCGCGCCCAACGACCCGCGACGGACTAGAGTGCGGCTGCTCCCCCCCGGAGTCTTTTCACGTTGACCAGTCTCTGGAGTTGTTCATGCGCCCCATAGTTCTCCTCGCTTTTGGCCTGCCACTCACCGCTGTTGCCGCCCCTGCCCTCTCCACGACCGGT
>JBLFXJ010000042.1:0-34690 GCA_047609825.1 Myxococcota bacterium | reverse complement strand
GACCGGACCGCTGTGGGTGTCGAGCCGGTACTCCCGGCTGTCCTCGGGGGCAGCCCCAGGCAGGTCGGCGGTGCGCTTCAGCGAATGGCCGGCAAGATGGACCTGCACGACCCGATCGAACGGGATCGCCTCGAGGTAGGCCATGGGGTCGAAACCATGGTTCCATGCCGACACATAGATGTTGTTCACGTCGAGAAGCACCGCGCAGTCGGCGCGTTCCACCACCTCGGCGAGGAACTCCCACTCCGGCATCGTGCTCGCCTTCCACGTGAGGTAGGACGAGACGTTCTCCACAGCGAGCGGCACGCCGAGTGTGTCCTGAACCCGCCGGATCCGGTCGACGATCGTGTCGCGCAGCGCCACCGTGTACGGAACCGGGAACAGCTCATGCCCGTTGGCGTGCGGGGCACCGGTGAAGCACAGGTGGTCACTCACCCACGGCGGCGCCAACCGTCTGACCAGCTGCGTGAGCCGGGTCAGGTGGTCGGGGTGCGGCGTGCCAGCCAGCGACATCGAGACGCCGTGGGGCACGACCGGGTAGGCCGCCTGGAGCTGCTCCAGGTGGTAGCGGGGAGATCCCCCATCCACCATGAAGTTCTCCGAGATGACCTCGAACCAGTCCATCGGCGGGTGCTGGGTGACCACGTGCCGGTAGTGGGGCACGCGGAACCCGACACCGACCCCGAGATTGGGGACGCCGAACCGGGAGACGCTCAGTGAGCCTTCCGCTTGCCTTCCTTGGCGCCACCAGCGGGGGCAGCGGGCTCCTCACCACCGGCCTCACCGGCGGGCGGATCGCCGGCGCCAGCGTTGAGCTTCTTGGTGAGCTTCTTGGCCATGACCTCGTCGACCTTGCAGCCGCCATTGCCCTTGCAATCGTTCTGGCCGTGACAGGCGTTGGCGCCCTCCACGCCGCAGCCGCCCTGGCCCTTGCACTCGTTCATGCCCTTGCAGTCATGCGGGGCGACCGAGGCGTGGGCCTGCTCGCCTTCGTCAGCCGCAGCCTTCTCGTCGGCCGCGGCCTTCACTTGGGCCTTCTTGCGCTTGCCGACCTTCTCGACCTTCTCTTCTGCCGCCGCGGGGTCCGCGTCAGGGGCCACAGCCTCTTCGCCACCACAGCCAGCGAGAAGACCCGCGAGGGCGGAACCGATCAGGACCGCGTGAACACGACTCGACATGCAAACCTCCGAGCGCGAAAGCAATCACTCGCGCAACGTCGGCGACCATACCCCATCTGCTACGACCAGCACTTGTTTCGTGCGGTTCTCGACGCAGGTTCAGCGCGATCGGCGCCGCAGCAGCATCCCCACGACGGGCAAGATCGCCAGCCAGCCGCTGGCGCCGCCGGTGCTGGAGCATCGCATCCCGACCCCGTAGGTGCCTTTCTCTGGGGTGATTGCGGGCTTCCACTCCTCGCCGAAGCTCTCCGGCTGACCGGAGGGACGCTGCAGTCCCCCCGAGCCCGTGGACGAGGTGCCCTCAGTGCCGCCGGTGGTGCCGCCGGTACCGGTGCCCTGCTCCGAGGAGAGCTCCAGGTCGTCCACCTTGTCGAGAATCCAGTCCAGGTACGAATCGACCCGGGTGGAGCCGTTCGAGCCACCTGCGCAACCCGGCGAGACGAACACGTTCACACCGACCTGCACCGGACCATTCGCGGTGTCGCGGAACGAGGGGCCACCGGAATCACCGGAGCACACGTTGGTGTCTGGGGAGTAGGCGTACAAGTACATCTCGTCGAACTCGACGATCGGGATCCAGGTGTCCCGCTTCACGCCGGAATCACCGCGGTTGTCATACGTGGAGCCGAACCCGACGTAGTTGTGCTCATCGCCCAGCCAGGTGTCCTTGACCGTCTTGTCGTTGAGCACGGCCACCGGCACGTTGTTCAGCCCCGTGTCGAGCCGCACCAGGCCGATGTCGTTGGTGATGTAGGGCTCACCCGAGAACTCCTCGTGGATGAACGTGCGACGGAACGCGGCCACGTCATCGTAGGCCCCGTCGATGATGTTCTCACCCGTAAGGGCGTAGTACTCGAAGCCGTACGCCTCGTAGGCATCCACAGCGTCGAGGCAGTGGGAGGCGGTGAGAATCCACTCCGGGTGGATCAGGCTGCCGCTGCAGAACACCGAGAGCTGGCCGTACCACGGGTCGACCATCGCCAGAGCGACCACGTTGCGGTGGTCGCCGCGAACGAGTTCGCCCTCCCAGATGCCGTCTGGCTGGAGCTGGACCTGCGCGAGCTCCCGCAGCTCGTCCACGTCCACGTCCACCCAATCGAGGTCATCGATTCCCTGGCCTGCAAGGGGTGGCAGAGCGAGCGCCACGGCAGAGAGCAGGAGCAGGGTCATACGGCCTCCATGAACCAACAGGGTAGCGCGTCGCTCCACAGTCGGCGTGAACCCGGCGTCAACGAGTGGTCATGGCCGCGCGACGTGCGCTATCCGGCGTCCACCAGCTCCGGCAGGAACGCATCTCGGAGATCCGGCGGGTGCTGCTCGCCGCGGCGGATGCGGAACACGGTGCCCGGGTCGTCCCACGTCGCGAACACGCTGTGCCAGCCATCGGGCAGCACCGGAGAGGCCGCGCGGAACAGCAGGTCGGCGTCGCGGGGCGCCATGTTGATGCAGCCATGGCTCGCGGTGCGGCCGAAGCCCCAGTGCCAGTAAGACGCATGCAGCGCATAGCGAGGGCGGAAGTGCATCACCCAGGGCACGGCCTCGACGTAGTACGGGTCCTCGGAGTCAGGACGGGACTGCATCGTGGTCTCGATCATCTTGTCGGTGATCCGGTACACCCCCTTTGGGCTGCCCATCGGCGCCGCTCCGGTCGCCACGACCGTGAACGAGACCATGCGGTCCCCGCGGTTCATCATCATCACCTGCTGGTTCAGCTCCACGTCGAACCACAGCTCGTCCGCGCCGATGTCGGCCGGCGGCTCCAGCGGCACCGGATGTCGGATCGAGCGCCAGTCGTTCACGTACGCGGGCTCGCCCGGCCCGAGCGCGTCCGGCACCACCCACCATCGCTGCGTGCCCTCGGCGGGCGTGTCGAGGATCTCGAGGTGGGCGTGGTACGGCAGTCGGCCGACCTCCTCCGCATCTTCGGAGGGCTCCGCCATCAGCGGGGCGCCCTCATAGTCGATGACGATGGCGGGCCATCTCCCATCGCCGACGGGATCGGCTTCGAGATCCCGGCCTACATGGCGGCTGATCGGGTAGAAGAACAGATCGTCGACCGCGGCCACCCGACCGTCGGCCTGGACCACGACCTCGCCCTTGTCGGTCTGCTCGGCGCGCACGAACCGGTATCGACCGCCAGCCTCCAGGCGCCCGACGGGCTCTGATCCGGCCTCGAACGCGTCTACGTCGGCGTACAGCCACCCCTTCCAGCCGCGCCACCGCTTGGCATAGAGGTTGGGGACCAGCGCCTCGTCAGCGCCCCGGTCCCAGGAGCCGGATGCGACGTACTCCTCGAACTCGTCCGGCGTTGGGTGATCGAACGGCACGAGCAGCGGGAGTGCAGCGGGCGATGCGTCGGTTGGGGTCGCGCCCGACAAGCAGACATACCCGTCCGCCTCGAGCCGGGCCCACTCAGCGCAGTCACCGTCACCTGGAAGGTGGGCCAGCACGCGGAACGGCGACTCGGGAGCGAGCACCCCACGCAGGGGTGCGGTGGCATCCGCGCGCACACGGACCGGCCGGGCGTCGTCCACCGTCCACAGCTCCGCCGCGGGAGGCACCGGCGCGGGCGTGGCCTGGAACGCGGCGTCGGGCTCGGACTCGCTCGGGCGCGGCGCGGGAGCATCGGCCCGGGAATCGGGGACCGGTGTGGCGCAGGCGAACAGCAGGGATGCGAAGAGCATGGGGCACTTTGGGGCGGGCGAGTAAGCAGGATCTGAGGACCCTCATCCTACTTGATCTCATCCCGCATGTATGCACTACCCATGTCAACAGTACCAGGGCCTGGGTTCAGGCCGGGGGCCAGAGCACCCCGAGCGCCACGAAACCGAAGAATGCGAGGGAGATGTACCCATTGAGGTCGAAGAACGCCTTGTCCACCCGAGACAGGTCGGTGGGTGAGACGATCCAGTGCTCATAGGCGAGCACGCCCCCGATCACGGCCACACCCACCCAGTACGCGATCCCGAGAGGCACGAGCGCGGGCAGGGCGGCGAGCGCTCCGACCGTGACCACGTGCAGCCCGGCGCTCACGGCGAGGGCGCCGCCGAGCCCCAGCGCCGCGGGGATCGAGCGCAGGCCGTGCTCGCGGTCGAAGTCAGCGTCCTGGCACGAGTAGATGATGTCGAACCCGGCCACCCAGCTGCCGACCGCGAGGGAGAGGAGTGCGGGGATCCAGTCGTAGCCGCCGGTGAGGGCGATCCACACGCCCGTGGGTGCCAACGCCAGGGCCAAGCCGAGGAACACGTGGCACAACGCGGTCACGCGCTTGGTGAGCGAGTAGCCCCAGACGATGGCCAGGGCGACGGGGCTCAGGGCCAGCACCACCGGGCCGAGCACCGCCGACGCGGCTACGAACACCGCAGCAGAACCGAGTGTGAACGCCCATGCTGCGCTGAGCGAGATCTCACCGGCGGGGATCTCGCGGCTGGCCGTCCGAGGGTTCTTCGCGTCGATGTGGCGGTCCACGATGCGGTTGAAGCCCATGGCCGACGACCGGGCGGCGACCATGCACACCACGACCAGGGCCCACTGCCACCAGGCGGTATCGACGGTGCGTGCCGCGAGCAGGCCGGACGCCAGCGCGAACGGCAACGCGAAGATGCTGTGGGAGAGCTTGATCATGCGGCTGTAGGTGACGAGCGCGTTGCTCACGGCATCTCCGCAGGGAGGACCACGGACCGGGCGGGCACCGTGGCGAGGTCGTCGGGGTGGGTCACCCCGCGCAGGAGCACAAGTCCAGGCGCGAGGCCAGGCTGGAGGCGGCCGAGAGGGAGCCCAAGCGCGTCCGCACCACCCGCCGTGGCCAGGTCCAGCCACCGGCCCGCGGGGACATCTGGGAAGGCCTCGATGAGAACCGGTAGCTCTCCGAGGATGTCGAGGTCATCATTGGAGGCCAGCGAGTCGGTCCCCAGGCACAGGCGAGCCCCGGAGGCGAACGCGGCGCCAACATCGGGGAGCACACCCCCGATATACAGGTTCGACCGGGGACAGAGGCAGACTGGAGCGCCGGCCGCCGCCACCTCGCGCCACTCCCCCGGGCTCAGGTCGACGCCGTGCACGAGCAGCACATCGGGTCGCAACACTCCGAGCCGCCGCAGGTAAGCGACCGGCCCGCAGGCTGGCGCCGTGAACGCCGAGGCGTCCACGCCGAGCCGATCGAGCAGCTCTGCGAAGGCGCCCCCACCCGTCTCGAGGAACACCCGCTCGGCGCCGGTCTCGGCCAAGTGGATCGACGATGGCGCGGGCCCCGGCGAGGCCGCAGCACGGATCAAGGCGTCTGCTGTACTGTATGGCGCATGGGGCGCCGGGCGGGTCCACACGCCGCGCTCCCAGCGGGCCGGTATGCGGGCGTGCTCGAGCTGCGCGGGAACCTTTGCAGCGTCCAGGGTGAGCAGCTCGTGCTGGACGATGCCGACGATGCCGGCATCGGCGAACAGCGGCGCTGTGTCCCCCCGATTGCTGATGTCGCACACGGCCACGGTGCCCGCGTGGGCCATCGCATGGGCCGCGGCGGCGGCATCGGCGCGTCCGTCAGCGTCGGATCGCGCCGCGAACTGCGCCTCGAGCCAGTCGAAGAACCCCAGGCCCCGCGGGATGCGACCCGCGAGGGAGGACACCTCGAGGTGCAGGTGGGCATTGACCAGGCCGGGCACGAGCATGCCGTCCAGCGCGGGCGGGTCTCCCGGGCGGGCTGGCCTGACCTCGCGGATCCTCCGCCCATCGACCTCCACCACGGCGTCGTGCAGGAGGCCATCGGGCGTCCACGCCGAGCGCGCGCGGACCTCCATGTCAGGCGCCCGGCTGGAGGGTGCGGCGCACGGGCCCGCCACGGCCGCGGGCTACGGTCGGCGCCGCCGTGCCCTCCCAGTGAGGTCGGAATCCGGCTCCGAGCACGAAGTTCTGGGCCTGCTCGACGAGGCGTGGCCACCGCTGGCGGTCGCCCTCGAGGATCACCGCCCCGAGGCTGTCGCACCCGCCCCGCAGGCTCACCTGGGCCATGCCGAGCCCCTCGGTGGACGGCGACGCGACCATCCGTCCGCCGATGATCAGACGCGCGAGCGCTGTGTACCGCAGGTGGTCCTCTGCCGTGTTGGCGTCCGACGCGGCGGCGGCACCGGGGAGGAAGGCCGCCCACACCCGCACGCCATCGAGTCCGATCTCTGTATGAGCGGCGCGCAGCCGGAGCAGGTGGTCCACGCGCTCCGCAACGGACTCTCCCTGGCCGACCGCCAGCCCGCCCTCCACGGCGAACCCTGCCGCCCGCGCGGCGTGCCATCGCTCGGCGACCTGCGCCCAGGGCTCCACGCCGAGCGCAGTGCGGATGCGGTCCGACGAGATGCCCGCAGTATCGGGCAGCAACGCGGTCGCGCCCTCCACCACACTCTCGGTCTCGAACCGCACGCCCGGGTGGGTCGCGGCGAGCGACGCTACCGAGGTGCAGGGGCCGAGTACCTGGATCCGGGTTGCACCGAACGCGACGGCCTCGGCCACGCGCTCGGCGAGGTCATCCCGCGCGCCGGCGATCCGGGCGGTCGCCCACCACTCCACCACGTCTCCCGGATGGGCCTCACGGCGGCGGAGGTGAGCCGCGGCGCACAGGTCGGCCAGGCGGGCGTCGTTCGCCAGCGCCATCCATCCGTCCCGCCCCACATCCTCCCCATCGGCGGCGCGAGCGAGCAGCGCGTCCGTGTCCACCCGAGGAACGACCGGAGAACCCGGCCCATACAGCTCCAGCTCGGAGGCATCCACCAGCCCCTCGGCGTGGGCCAGCGCGGCGAACCTGCGCAGGCCGATCAGCGCCGCGTCGTCCAGCCGGTACCGGATGTTCTCAGTCACGTAGTGCAGATCGTCACCCGAGTATCGCTCGTTCCGCTCGGCGAGTCCGCGCTCGCCCGCCACCCGGATGTCGCGCACCACGGACGCGGGCAGATCGGCCCGGCCGGCCCACACTGCGAACACGAACGGGTGCCCGGTCCACTCGGTCCACAGCTCGGCGAGATCGAGCCGGACCGTCAAGCGCGCTGGCAGCTCCCGGGCCGCATCGCCGATCACCAGCGCCGCGGTGGTGCCGCGCGCGGCCTCGACCCCTGCACCCGGCGGGATCGACTCCACCGACAGCGACGCCGGGACCCTGCCCTTCAATGGCCCACGCGCGAGCATCAGGCGGGTGAGCGCTGCGCTGGTTCGGCTCTCGCCGTCGAGCACGAGGCGCTCCCACTGCTCAGGCGGGGTCTCGGCCACGAGCAACACCGACGAGACCGGGCCCCGCGCGCCGATGCACAGGCCTGGCACGACCCGCAATCCCGGCGTGCACAGCGCCGCGGCCACCGGCACCAGCGCCACGTCCACCTCGCCGGCCGCGAGCAGCGCCGCGATCCGGGCCGGGATGTCCCGGGTCAACGCGTAGGTGTCGGAATCCAGGTGTTCGGTGAGCGGGCGGGCGTTCAGATACCCGACCGAGGCGATGCGAGTGTGCACCTCAGGCCTCCGCGACGACGTGGTACAGCGTGTCGCGCTCGACCGGGATCCGGCCGGCGCGTCGGACGAGCCCGACGAGCTCGCTGCGGGTGAGCTCCTGTGGGGTCTTGGCACCTGCCATGTGGTAGATGCGCTCCTCGCGCACGGTGCCGTCGAGGTCATTCACCCCGAACGACTGGCTCACCTGCGCCGCCTGGATGCCGAGCATCGGCCAGTACGCCTTGATGTGCGGGATGTTGTCGAGCACCAGGCGAGCGATGGCGAGCGTGCGCAGCGTGTCGTGGTCCGTGGGCTCCTCGATGCGCCGGAGCCGGTTGTTCTCGTTGTGGAACTTCAGCGGGATGAAGGTCTGGAACCCGCCGGTCTCGTCCTGCAGCGCGCGCAGCTGGAGCATGTGGTCGAGCCGCTCGTCCAGCCGCTCGATCGACCCGTAGAGCATGGTGCAGTTGCTCCGCATGCCCAGGCGATGGGCGGTGCGGTGCACCTCGAGCCACCCCTGGGTGCCCACCTTGTCGTCGCACAGCTTCTTGCGGGCCCGGGCCGCGAAGATCTCGGCTCCGCCGCCGGGCATCGAGTCGAGCCCGGCGTCGCGCAGCGCGGTGATGACCTCGGCATAGGTCATGCCGTATTTTCCCGCGTAGTAGTGGATCTCGACCGCGGTGAAGCCCTTGATGTGCAGGTCTGGGCGCTCGGCCTTCAGCGCGGACAGCAGATCGGTGTAGTAGCTAAACGGCAGGTCGGGATTGAGCCCGTTGACGATGTGGACCTCGGTGACGAGGGTGTCGCGCAGGGCCCGAACGCGGGACAGAGCCTGCTCGAGCGACATCGTGTACGCCGCGGGATCGCCGGTCTTCAGCCGCGAGAAGCTGCAGAAGATGCAGGTGGCCTCACACACATTGGTCGCGTTGATGTGCAGGTTCCGGTTGAAGTAGGTGATGTCGCCATGCAGGCGCTCACGGACCACGTTGGCGAGGGCACCGACCCCGGCGAGCTCGGGGCTCTCGAACAGCCGCAGGCCATCGGCCCGGTCGAGGCGCTCTCCGGCCAGCACCTTGTCCCGGATGTCGGCGAGGCCGGCGGCATCCAGAACGCGGGAGGCGACCGCGGACAGGCGCGGGGCCGGGCGGTGCTCGGGTGCGGGGCTGGGTCGGCTGACGGTCATCGGCTCCCTCCGTTCGCGACGCGGCCGATGTGGGCGCGGTTGAGCTGCCCGGTCCATCGACGCATGAGTGTGTTGTCGATGCCGAGCTGGTCGAGGATGCGCGCGGTCACTGTGTCGAGCAGGGCAATGCGGTCCGCGGGCGCGCTGTAGAACGACGGACTGGCGGGCATCACCAGCGCTCCGGCCTCGGCCACGGCCACCATGTTCTTCAGCTGAGGCAGGCTGTAGGGACTCTCGCGGAGCACGAGCACGAGCTTGCGGCGCTCTTTGAGCATCACGTCGGCGGCGCGTCCGATGAGGTCGATGGACAGGCCGTGGGCGATGCGCGCCAGCCCGCCGGCAGAGCACGGCACCACGACCATGGCATCGAACTGGGCCGACCCACTGGCGAATGCCGCCGTCATGTCATTGGGCGCATGCACCGGAAACCCGAACTCGGCGGGGTCGACCCCCACCTCGTCATTCCACACCAGCCGTCCCGTCTTCGAGAACACGACGTGCGGCTCTACGCCGGCTTCTTCGGCGTTCTCCGACAGGAACTGCAGCAGGCGCAGCGCGTACGGAGCACCGGATGCACCACCCACGCCGACAACGATCCGCCTCATGATGCACGCTCGACGAGGTATCGACCGAGCACCGTGAGAGCGGTGCGTGCGTCGGAAGCGGGCAACCGCGCAAGCGCCATGACGCCATCGTCCACCATGGATCGAGCGTCGGCGAGGGCTGCATCCAGGGCGCCCGACGCCCGGATCTCGGCGATCAGCCCCGGCAGCTCCGCGCCGGTGGGCGCGCGCTCCTCGAGCCGCTCGCGCAGTCCGGGAATCCGCCGCATCGCGTGCAGCAGCGGCAGGGTGACCTTTCGCTCCCGCAGGTCAGCGCCGGGCATCTTGCCCGTCCCATCCGCATAGTCGAGCACGTCGTCGGTGATCTGGAACGCGGTGCCCACCTTGCGGCCGTACGCCTCGAGCGCCTCGGCGGCCACCGTGTCGTCAGCGGCCACCGCATGGGAGGCTGCGCACCAGGCGATCAGGGCGGCGGACTTCCGGTCCACCACCTCCAGATATTGGTCGACCGTGCACGACAGATCGCCAGCCCGCTGCAGTTGGAGCACCTCGCCCTCGGCCATCTCGGTCACTGCGCGGGACAGCGCGGTGACGGCGGCGTGGCCTCCTGCCTCGCTGGCCAACAACACGGCGCGAGCGAGGCAGAAGTCTCCGGTGAGCACCGTGACGGCCGTGCCGTATACCCGATGGGCAGCGGCTTTCCCCCGTCGGAGGTGCCCGTCATCGACCACGTCGTCGTGCAGCAGACTGCCGAGGTGGATGAGCTCGCCGACGCACATCAGCTGAGGTCGCGGTGCCACCCCGATGGCGCGTGCGCCAAGTGCAGCCAGCGCTGGGCGGAGTCGTTTGCCGCCCGCCTCGAGCAGGTAGCCCGCGATGGTGGGCACGGCGGCAACGTCGCTCACCACCAGCGAGTGGAGGGCCAGCTCGGCATCCCGCAGCTCGGACGCAACGAGCCCGAGCGCCTCGGCGGGGCCGGTGACCCTGGACAGGGGCGAGCCGCCCTGCACGCCGAGAGGTCTCGTCCTGCGCGCCTCACCCCCGGGGAGGGTACCGGCAGTCTGTGTCGATCGCATGCGTCTCCCCTGCAAGCTCGCGAACCCGCCGGTCGGCCCCGGATGGCCCGGCCAGCGCCACTCTGACTACGGCAGTGTTAATCGCGACCGTCACTGATTTCAATAGCTTCTGAAAAGACTGATGACGCGTGACACGAAACGGGTCACAATGGTCACACGAACGAGGGGTAGTGATGCCTTCTACACCCGAAGAAGCCCGTCAACGCGCCATCGGTCTCGCCGCCGACACCATGGGGGAGATCGTCGCCTTCTGGGGCTTCAAGTCCTCGATGGGACGGATCTGGACGTTGTTGTACTTGTCCCGTGATCCGCTGCCAGCAGACATCATCGCCCAGCGCACCCAGCTGTCAGCCGGCGCGGTGAGCATGGCCCTGTCCGACCTTCTGCAGTGGGGAATCGCGGACCGCGCGGTGGTCCCGGGCGCCCGCAAGCGCCACTACCAGGCCGAGACCGACGTGTGGGCCATCGTGCGGCGGATCATCCACGATCGCGAGCTGCGGTTGGTGGGACGCGCGGTGGAGCGGTTCTCCGAGGCTGTGCGCGTGCTCGAGGCCTCGCTCGAACACAACCCCTCCGACTCCGACACCGCGTTCATGCTGGCCCGCCTCCGGGGCCTGCTCAAGCTCGCGCGCATCGGGTACACGCTGGTGGAGGGATTCGCCGAAGTCGGCACCTTCACCCTCGACCCGATCCGGGGCGCGCTGTCCTACCTTGGCCGTCCGCACCATGCCTGAGCCGCTGTACAACCCCGACGACTGCCCCGAGCTGGCGCCCGCCGCCGCCCTACACGCCGCGCACCGCTTCCTGGGCCAGTGTCGCGCGTGGGCCAACAACCGCGAGATCCCCAAGCGCGCAGCACGGGTCGCCGAGGGTGCCGGACCCGACGAGGCCGCGCGCCTGCACGCCTGGGTGAGCATGGTGGCGTTCATCGACCACGCCGTGCGGGAGCTGGAAGACGGAACACTCGACCACTGGTTCCAGCCCGATGTCGCCGCAGCGGCACCTGCGCCCGAGCAGGTCTGAGCCCGCACATGCGGCCGCGAGCGCGCTCGATGCGCTAGGGCCCTGCCCCCGCGAGCGTGCTAAGGTCCGTCCGATCCTGGGAACACCATGCGTATCGCCGCCTGTCTGCTCGTCGTAGCCGCCTGCAACACCGAGCCCCCCCGCATCGAGGGCAAGGTGGTGGACATCTGGGGCCACCCCATCGAGGGCGCCAGCGTGATCGTGCTCGGCCAGACCGAGCGCCCGATGACGGACAGCTACGGCATCTTCAAGGTGCCGGCCGAAGTGGGCACGTGGGAGATCAAGGCCGGTCGCGAGGGCTACATCCCGGCCTCGTCCACGTTCGAGATCGTCGATGGCAGCTCGAAGGCGCCCACCCTCCAGCTGTACACCAAGCCCGAGAACAACGGGTTCTACGTGTTGGGCCAGGGCCGCTACTCACAGGCCGTGCCGCAGGCCGTCGTGGCAAAGGGCACCGCGTTGGCCGGCACCCGCGGCATCGAAGAGATCGGTGACGCGAGCGCCGACGGTCCCGCCTTGCGCGTGTTGTTCCACACCGACCTCCGCGAAGACGAGATCAACCGGCTCGGACTGGAGCTCGTCAAGCTCGACTACGTGCGCGAGGCAGCCGTCTCCGGCGCCCTCGGGCCGTCCAGCGTGAAGATGAACCTCTACATCGCCGAAGAGCGGGTCGACTTCACCCTCGAGCCCCTTCGCAGCCGCACCGACTACCTGATCACGGTGCCGGAGCTCAAGCCGGGAGCGTACGCCTTCCACTCCGGCGAGATGCTCGACGACATGAACCAGGAGGCGTTCGCTCAGACCCCGCCAGAGCTTCGGCTCGCCTGGCCGTTCTCGGTCCGCTGAGCCTGCTGATCAGCGAGCACCGCCTGCTCCACCGCCGGAGTCGGGCCTGGCTCGCACGCGGGCGGATGTGAGGCGCACCACGACGCAGTGTCTGCGACGGTGTCGGCCAGCGGGCGGATGCGCAGCCCCCACGCCGTGCACCGCTCGCCATGAGCGCGGGCGAAGCCCCACAGCGGCTCGCTGAGCCACAGCGGCACGTCGGACCACGGCGACAGCCCATGGTGGGTGAGGATCGCGTCCGGCACCCATGTGAGGTGCGTTCCCGCTGGGCGGGGCACAGCCTCGAGCAGCGCGCCGAGTGTGGTCGGACGCCCCACCGCATTCACCACGCCCCGGTGCCGCGCCATCGCCAGATGGCACAGCCACTCCGCCAGGTCCCGCACGTCGAGCACCTGTGCCGCACCCTCCGGCACCCCCGGAGCCAGCACCTGACCGCCCCGGGCCAGCCGCCGGACCCACCACGAGAATCGCTCCGTCGGATCCCGGGGGCCGACGAGCAGACCGGAGCGCACCCGCACAGCATCGGCCCACCCGTCGAGCGCCCGCTCGCAAGCGACCTTACGACCCGGGTAGTCGCGCATCTCCCCCGCCTCCACCTCGACCGGCGGAACCACGGAAGACGCCTCATGGTTCCCGTCCGGGAGATGCTCGGCGTAGACCGAACACGTGGACACGAGCACGTAGCGGTCAACCCGCCCGGCGAGCGCCTGCACAGCGTGCTGCACCTGAGCGCCCCGCTGGGCCGAGCAGTCGATCACCGCATGCCACGGCCCTCCTGGCAGGTCCGGAGCCGCGTCCCGGTCGGCGATCAGGTGGGTCGCACCCGGCGCACCGACGCCACGGCGCCCCCGATGCACCGCGGTCACCTCCCAGCCTCGACGAAGCGCGGCGTCGACCACCTCCGCGCTGAGAAAACCCGTACCTCCGAACACGAGCACTCGGCTCACAGCGACGGGTCTCCGGTCGCCACACGGCGAGCGAGCAACTCGGCCGCCAGCTCGGCCTGCACATCACCGAGGTCTGGATCGTCGAACAGGTTGACCTGCTCCCACGGGTCGGCCTCGAGGTCGAACAACGCGTTCAGAGCCGGGAAACCGAGAGCCTCGCCATACTTCCAGCGCGGCGTGCGGAGCGCACGGCGCTGGTTCGGGCCGGACTCTTTCCGGGCGATGTAGCTGCCAGTCCAGTCGCCAGCGGGCTCCGTGCCCTCGAGCAACAGGCCGGACAGATCCCGGCCATGCCCGATGGACCAAGGATCGCCGCCGCACATCACCCGCAGGGTGGGCAGCACATCCACCAGGGTCGCGGGCGTGTCCAGCTCACGCGGCGCGATCATGCCAGGCCAACGGAACGATAGCGGAATGCGGACCGATTCCTCGTGCCAGTTCCCCTTCTTGTACCGACCGTGCGAGCCCGCCATCTCGCCGTGGTCCGACGCGAACAGCACGATGGTGTCTTCGCGCATGGACAGGGCAGCCAGCCGATCCAGCAGCCGCTGCAGCTCAGCCTCGAGGCCGAGGATGCACGCGTAGTAGCCCTTGAGGAACCGGCGGGCGCCGTGCGGATCGGAGTAGCCGAGCGCTGGCGTGCGGTTCGGCACCTTGATCCACTCGGGCACGTTCTCCCGAAAGGTCAGCGCCTCGCCATCCACGCGCTCGAACAGGTCGGGGGGCACATCTGTGGTCCAGTCCACGGGCCAGTTCCCGTTCGGGTGCGGCGGGCCCCATGAGACCACGAGAAACCACGGCTGATCCGGCTCTCTGGCCCGCTCCTCCAAGTAGTCGAGCGCGAGCGTGGTCTGCCACGTAGGCTCCCACGTGCCGGGCGGGTCGGGGCGCTGGGCCACCTCTGTGCCGTCGGTCCAGTACTGGGCGCCGATGTAGTTGTGCCCCATGTTGTGACCGGCGAACCAGTCGACGAACCCACCCCGGTGGTCGGGCGGGATCAGGCCTTCTTGCCGACCTCCTGCCAGGTGCCACTTGCCGACGTACCCGGTGGTGTAGCCGAGGGCGCGGAGCTCTTTCGCGAGCGTGGGCGCATCTTGCGGAAGGAAGCTGTCGTTCTCGCTGGTGCCGGTGGCGTAGGGGTACCAGCCGGTCCACAACGCCGCGCGAGCGGGCGTGCACACGGGCCCTGGCGTGACGGCCTGGCGAAACCCGGCAGACTCGGCCCACAGGGCATCGAAGACGGGCGTGCGGATGTTGCGCTCCCCCAACGCCGACAAGGCCATGGCGCGCAGCTGGTCCGGAAACACCAGCAGCACATTGGGCCGGGTGCGTCCGGGCGCCGTGTGCGGCATCGCGGTGTCGGCGGTCTCCAGCCAGGTGGGATCGCCGGTGGGCGTGGTGGACGGCGTGCCCGAATCGACGGGCAGCTCACCGGAATCGAGGTCCGCCGTCGGCTCCGGCCGTGAGCGGCGCCCACCCTCGGCGCCGCACGCGGCGAGCCCAGCGGCTCCGATCAGCAGTGAGCGGCGGGTGGGTCTCGACATTGTGCACCCTACCCCGAGGTGTCGCCGATCGCATCGCCAGCCCGACCAACCGGCTACGTCGGCGTCGGAGGTGGTCGTGCTGGTGTGGCTCATCGCGCCGCTCGCGGCAGCGACCGACCCGTGGGTCGACACCCCCGCGTTCAGCGTTCCACCGGAGGAACTGCTCGCTGCGGCCGATGCCACCGAGCCCGACACCGACGCTCACGCGGTCGAGCTGCTCGAGGAGCACACCGTCACGTTCGACGACGACGGCCGGCAGACCTGGAGCTTCCGACGCGTGTACCAGATCCGACACCCCCGTGCCGTGTCGGGCTGGGGCTACACCGAGGCCGAGTGGGCGCCGTGGTACCAGCTGCGCCCGGTGCTCGAGGCCCGGGTGATCCGGCAGGACGGCACGGTGTTCTCGCTGAGCCCGGACGCGATCAGCGAGACCGGCGCGGGTGGGGCCACGTCCACCACGTTCATCGACGCCCGGCGACTGCGGGCGCCCCTCCCCGGCGTAGAGGTGGGCGCGGTCGTCGAGGAGCGCATCACCTGGTCCGACGAGCGGCCGTTCTTCGAGGCGGGCCGGCTGGCGTGGTGGCCGCTCGTGAGCGCGCATCCGGTGTCGAACCTGGTGGTCGATGTGCGGGCTCCCACGTCGATCCCGCTCGACTGGACAGTGCGGGGGCCACACGAGCTGGCCCCCATCCGGATCCGGGAGCGCGGGGTGCATGGCGTTCGGATCACCCGCGAGGACCTCCCAGCGCTCGCCGAGCCCGAGCCGTTCAGCCCGCGGAACAGCGAGCCGTGGCCAACGCTGGAGGTCAGCACCGCGCGCAGCTGGAGCCAGGTGGGACGCACCTATGCGGCGCTGATGGAGCCGCTGATCACTGCCGAGGGTCTCGACGCGCTGGTGGCTGAGGTCCGAGCCGCCCCCGACCGGGCCAGCCGCATCGATCTTGCGGGACAGATCGCGCGGGACCGGGTGCGGTACACGGCGGTCGCGTTCGGCCGAAACGCGATCGTGCCGCACACGCCTGCGGTCGCGGTGGAGCGCGGCTACGGCGACTGCAAGGACAAGTCGACCTTGTTCGTGGCGCTGCTCCGTGCCGTCGGCATCCCCGCCCACCTCGCGCTGGTCCGCAGCACCCCCGGCCTCGACGTCGACGACCTGCCCGGCCTCGACCAGTTCGACCACGCCATCGCCTACGTCCCCGGCCGCCGGGGCGCCGCGCTTCGCTGGTTCGACCCCTCCGCTCCGGCCGTCGGTGTGCGCGAGACCCCGACCGTCCTCCAAG
This sequence comes from Myxococcota bacterium, assembly GCA_047609825.1. Taxonomy (GTDB): domain Bacteria; phylum Myxococcota_A; class UBA796; order UBA796. Next base: position 18,591 of record JBLFXJ010000042.1, on the reverse strand, counting down.
GGCGGAGCGCCCTGGTGATCGACGGGGGACAGAGCGCCCTGCGCACGATTCCCATCGCTCCACCCCGGGCGAACAGGCTGGCCCTCGCCCGTGAGTGGCACCTGCAGCCCGATGGCGTGGCGCGGGTCGAGGTGCGGGTCGAGGCGGACGGCCTGCCCGCCACCCTGATCCGGGAGCCCCTCGCAGATCAGGGACCTCGGGCCCCAGGCCTGCTGGCGGCCCACTACGGACGGCTCCTCGAAGGGCGCGGTGAGCCGGGGATGCTCGAGGGCGTGCGCCCGCCCGACACCCGCCTCGCCGGGGAGGTCACCGTCCAGGGTTCGAGGCTCGCCGAGACCACGGGCTCGGCCGGCGTGGTTCGACTCGACATCGAAGAGCTCTCCCTGCTCCTCCCACGTCCCCTCGGCGAACGCCGCACCCCGCTCGCGCCACCACCGCACAGGATCAGCATCGTCGACACCGTGCACCTGCCGCCCGGCTACCGCGCCGCTTCCACCCCCGAGACCGGCGAGTGGACCTTCGGCGCGCTCTCGGTGACGGTCGAGCACAGCCCGGTCGCGGATGGGTTCAGGATCACCCACACCCTGGACACGGGGACCGGCATCGTGCCGGTCGATGCGCTGGACTCCCTCCAGGAGCGGGTGGAGAGCTGGGCGGGACGGTATGCCACCGTCGTGCTTGAGCACGTGGCGGAGCCCGCAGCCCACAACGGGGATCTGGCGGCAGCCTTCGCCGCCGCCCGTGGCCTGATCTCCGACCACCCCGGAGATGCCCACCTCCTCGCCCAGCACGCCGCGCTGCTGTTGACGGCGGATCTGATGGGGGAGGCCGAGACTGTGGCCCGCCGAGCGGTGACCCTCGCGCCAGAGGCCCCTCTGCCGTGGCGCACCCTCGGCTTCATCCGGATGCACGATCGCTGGGGACGGCAGCACGGGCCAGGATGGGATCGTGCAGGAAGTATCTCCGCATTCGAGCAAGCGCTCGGCCATGATCCGTCCGACCGTTCAGCGCTCCGCAACCTGGCGCGAGCCCTGCGGACCGGCCCGGATGGCTGGTGGAGCGACGATCCCGAGGCACTGGACAACGCCGCGGCGGTGCTGGCCACGCTCCATGGGATGGGCGACGACGCCCGCCTCGAGCTCGCCGAGCTCGAGCTCCATCGCGGCCGGCTCGACCGTGCGACCGCCGCCCTCGACGGTGTGCCACCCTCCCCCCGCAGCGACCTGCTCACGACAGTCCTGCATGCCCTGTCGGGCGATCTGGCCACCGCGCTCCGCCACGCGGATTCAAGCCCGGATCGGGCCGCCACCCTCCGCAATGCGGGGGGCTTCGCCCTCGAGACGCGCAGCTACCCCGCGGCCGCGGCGTTGCTCGGCGCCATCGACCCCACCCGCGCCGCACCTGGAGCCCTCGCAACGGCCCGCACCCGCGACGAGGTGGAGCTCCAGCCGTGGGATCCGGTCTCCGTGGGCTGGCTGGCCTACGTCGACGCGGCCCTGGAGCGCTCGCCCGACAAGGCGCTGCACCATCCAGCGGTCCGTTCCGAGGTTCTCGGTCCGCGCAGGGTGCTCCTGGGCACACCCACGCCCCTCGCAACTCGGCTCGACCTGCTGCTCGCCCGTGGCCTCGCCGAGTCGGAGGTCGAGGCGGCACCCACCGGCTGGCGGGTGACCCTCGCCGGGGAACAGGCGCTGTATGTGGCACGTATGCCCAGCGGTCTGCAGCTCCGCGCGGTCGGGGGGCAGCCGGGCGAGCTCGCCACCCACGCCCTCTCGTTGGACGCGGCTGGGAACCGGCGCGGGGCCACCGCGTGGGCCCGTTGGGCGGCCGCGGAGCTGGCCCACCCCGAGCTGACCGACCACCTCGATCCCTCGGTCCCGTCCGATCGCAGGTTGCTCGCGGGGGCCGCTCTGGTGGACCGCGACCCGGCGCGCGCATGCGACCTCCTCGACGTGGCCACCGCAGGTCCGGAGACCGCCGGCTGGGTGTCCGCCCTGCGGTACGCCTGCCTCGACACGCTGGATCGTCCTGCTGAGGCGCTGGAGGCCCTGGATGCGGCCCCGCCCCGCCTGAAGGACGGACTGCGCCCGCGCGCACTGATCGCTCTGGGGCGGCTCGAGGAGGCGCTGTCCGCGATCCCCGCCATGTCCGCCCAGGTCGCCTACCCCTCGCTCGTGCACGGCGAGGTGCTGTGGCGCCTCGGTCGCGAGGCCGACGCCCTCGATGTGGCGACGACCGCCCTCGACCGCGATCCGCGGGATCCTGTGCTGCTCAACGAGCTGGCCTGGATGCGGCTGTTCGTCGAGCCGGGCAGCCCCGGGATCACCGACCTGGCCCTGTCCGCGGTCGCCGGCGACCGGAACACCCCTCGGCTGCACACCCTGGCCGTCGCACTGGCCGCAGAGGGACGGCTGCACGAGGCGCGACGGGCCATGGCCATCGCCAACGAGGCGAGCGGGGGCGACCTGGACGAGGAGTGGCTGCTCGTGCTCGGCGTGATCGCAACGAAGGTAGGCGAAACGCAGATCGCCGAGCACCTGTTCGACCGCCTCACCCCCTCGGGGTCGCCCACCGACAGCGCCCGACTCGCGGCCCGGCTGAGGGAACGCCTGCCCTGACCTGGTGGCGTGGTGTTAAGCGCCCGGGTCCGCGGGCCCACGCCGCGCGGAAGGAGACGCCGCACATGAAGATCGTCTGTGCCTACTCCGGAGGCCTCGACACCTCCTGCATGATCCCGTGGCTCCGCGAGAAGTACGACGGGGCCGAGATCATCACCTACACCGGCGACCTCGGGCAGGGCGTCGATGTCGAAGGCATCCGCTCCAAGGCACTTCGAACCGGTGCTTCCCGCGCCTTCGTCGACGACCTGCGGGAGCGCTTCGTCACCGAGTTCATCTTTCCGGCGCTGCAGGCCGGCGCGCTGTACGAAGGCACCTACCCGCTCCACACCGCACTCGGCCGTCCGCTCCTGGCCCAGCGACTGGTCGAGGTGGCCGAAGAGGTCGGCGCAGAAGCCATCGCGCATGGCTGCACCGGCAAGGGCAACGACCAGATCCGGTTCGAGGTCGCGGCCCAGTGCCTCGCCCCCCAGCTCGACGTCATCGCCCCCCTGCGCGAGTGGGAGCTGGTCACCCGCGAGATGGAGATCGACTACGCCCTGGCCCGCGGCATCGAGCTGCCCATCACCCGCGACAAGCCCTACTCCATCGACGAGAACATCTGGGGCTGCGCCATCGAGTGCGGCGAGATGGAAGACCTGTGGACCGAGCCGCCGGCCGACGTATGGCGCATGACGAAGGACCCGAGCGAGGCCCCCAAGGGATCGACGGAGATCACCATCTCCTACCAGGGCGGCCTGCCGGTGGCCCTCAACGGTGAGATCCTGCCGCCGGTCACCCTGCTCGAGCGACTGAACGAGCTCGCCGGCAGCTACGGCATCGGTCGAATGGACATGGTCGAGAACCGCGTCGTGGGGCTGAAGAGCCGCGAGGTGTACGAGGGTCCCGCCGCGATCGTGCTGCACCTGGCCCACCGCGAGCTCGAGCGCATCGTGCTCGATCGCCCCACCTCCCACTACAAGGCCAAGGTGGCGCAAGACTTCGCCACCCTGATCTACGACGGCCTGTGGTTCGGGCCGCTCCGGGAGGCGCTGCAGGCGTTCGTGCAGTCCACCCAGCAGCACGTGAACGGCGACGTGCGCGTGCGCCTGTCGGCGGGCCTCGCCCGGATCACCGGCCGCCGCTCGCCGTACAGCCTGTACGATGATGGGCTGGCCACCTACTCGCTGGGCGACACCTTCGACCGCAGCGCCGCCGAAGGCTTCCTGCGCCTGTACGGCCTGTCCTACCGCACGTGGGGCCACGTCCGCCGCGAGCGGGGCAGCTGATGGCGCTGTGGGACGGACGGTTCTCGACCGGACCGGCCGCCGACATGGTGGCGTTCGGCGCCTGTCTCGACGTCGACATGCGCATGTGGCGAGAGGACATCGCCGGCAGCAAAGCCCACGTGGCGGTGCTCCGTGACGCCGGGTTGATCGATGACGCCGAGCGCGACGCGCTGCTTGGGGGACTGGACACCGTGGCCGAGGAGCTCGAATCCGGGGCCTTCGTCCCCACCGCCGAGCACGAAGACATCCACATGGCAGTCGAGTCGCGGCTCACCGAGATCGTCGGGTCGGTCGGCGCGAAGCTCCACACCGCTCGCTCCCGCAACGACCAGGTGGCCACGGACGTGCGGCTGTGGATGCGCACGCGGTTGCACGCTGTTCACGCAGAACTGCTCGACCTCGTCGCTGCCCTCGTCGAGCGGGTCGAGACCGACGGCGCCGTGCTCATGCCAGGCTTCACGCATCTGCAGCGTGGCCAGCCGATCCTGCTCGGGCACCACCTGCTCGCCCATGCCTGGGCGATCACCCGCGATGTGGAGCGCACCGAAGACGCTCTCGGCCGGTTGGATGCTTGCCCGCTCGGCGCCGGCGCGATGGCCGGCACCCCCCATCCCATCGACCGCGCCGTCGCCGCGCGCGCCCTCGGCTTCCGCCGGCCCGTGCCCAACGCGATGGACGCCGTGGCTGCCCGCGATCATCAGCTCGAGGCGCTCTCCGTGTGCGCCATCGCCATGTCGAACCTGTCGCGCATCGCCGAAGAGCTCGTGCTCTGGTCCACCTCCGAGTTCGCGTTCGTGCGTATGGGCGATGCCTACGCCACGGGCTCGTCGATCATGCCGCAGAAGCGCAACCCCGACGCCGCCGAGCTGGTGCGGGGGAAGGCTGGGCGGGTCATCGGCGCGCTCCAGGCCCTGCACGTCACTGTGAAGGGCCTGCCGCTGGCGTACAACCGCGACCTGCAGGAAGACCGGTACGCGCTGTTCGATGGCCTCGAGACCACCTCGGCCAGCGCCCGGATCACCGCCGGCATGTTCCGCACGCTCACTTTCGCCCAGGACCGCTACGAAACTGAGCTCTCGGGAGACTTCCTGCTCGCCACCGAGCTGGCCGACTTCCTCGCCACGCGAGGCGTGCCATTCCGCGACGCCCACCACGTGGCGGGCCGCGTGGTCGGCCACCTCGAGGCACGCGGGGAGGACTTCGGAGACCTCGACCTGCCCACGCTGCAGACCTTCCATCCCCGGTTCGACGCCGAAGCGATCGCGTGGCTCGACCCCCGCGCCGCTACCGAGCGCCGGGCCTCACTCGGCGGCACCGCGCCGTCCCAGATCGCCGCGCAGGTCGCCGACCTCACCGCGTGGCTCGCCGAACGAACCGAGGAGCTGTGATGCCCAACGCCTACATCTCACGCGAAAATGTACACGCCTGGTCCCGGGCTGTCGGAGAGGACCCCGGCGAGCAGGCGGCCCTCCACCGGGTGCTCAAGAACCAGCGTCGACTCTCCAAGTTCATCGAGGAGAACGCCGAGGATCTGGGCGGCCAGAGCGGCGGCGTCGCCATGTTCCTCCTCGGTACCATCGCGCGGTTGTTCGACCGCGTCGGCGGCCGCATGAAGAGCGGCACCTGGGAGCAGGTGCGCACCACCCAAGCCCGCGTGCAGGCCGCGACCATGGAGTTGCTCCCCCTGGAGGGCTTCGCGGAGCGGGCCCGTGGCGTGGAGTGGCGCGCTCAGCCCCACATCCTCGACGAGGCGCTCATGGCGCTGTTCGAGACCGAAGCCGCGGACGACGTGCAAGAGGACCTCGACCCCGTCGAGGCGCTCAAGGTGTACATGCTCCTGTGGGTCGCTACCGAGGTCCTCGACCAGAACTGGCGTGCCCCCAAGAACTTCGACGGCGAGACCGAGTACACCTACGTGCACATCGACGCGAGCCCTGACGACGCCGACGCCGACGCTACCGTAGACGAATAGAGCCGCTCACCAGCTCGCGCGATCCAGCCCAATCTCGTACGCCGAGCAGGGCTCGTGCGCGGGCAGCCTGCGGCGCACCTGAATCGTCTCGCCCGGCGCCACGGGGCCCGAGTCCACGCCGAACCGCGCCTCGCCGCACTGGATGCCGGTGACGGCGGAGCCGATCTCCCGCTGCGAGCGATTGGTCGCGTTCACGTCGACCTCGACCCGGCCCCCCGGGAACCGCTGAAAAGTGGCGTCCAGATCGAGGAACGGCTTCACGTCAAGGTGCCGATCGAAGCTCGACCTCGCGGCGAACACCACCTCGCCGCGATCCGAGTCGATGGTGAGGTTGAACCCACCGGCGACGTTGAGCCCCAGCAGGCCGACCGTGTCGGCCGATGCACACGCATCACAGGTGGCGATCGCCACGCCATCGATCCGCAGATCACCGAGCCAGACCGAGTCGAGCAGCACCATCTTCGCGTCGCGCTCGCCATTCGCAGTGTGCAGCGTGATCACCGGATCGGCGTCTGTGGGCACGACGCCGAGCTCAGCCAGGGTGGCCAACGGAAGCGTGGTGTACGTGGCGCCGGTGTCGAGCATCATGAAGGCGTCGAGCTCTGCACCCCCGTGCCCGAACACGACGGGCACCGACAGACGCCTGCCCTCGCCCTCGAACGGCAGCGCGATCTCGTCTTCTCCGAGTGGGGTCGCCGGCGGCAGGGCGGGCTCGATCAACAGCGCGGCTGTGGGAGCGGTGGGGGCCGCGAGCTGTGGCTCATCCGGCAAGGTGTCGGCCACCTGCTGCGCGACACCCTCGAAGCGCCCGAGCCCGATCAACGCCAGCCCCGACGCCACGGCGTCTCGCCGCTCACCGGGGAAGTACAGGGGCAACACCAACAGCAGCAATGTGCACCACACGCCCGACACCGTAGACATCAGTAGCAGGCGGTGGGCGGAGACCAGCGATCCCGCCAATAACACAGGACCAAAGGCAAGAATAGTTGCACTGCCAGACACCGCCATCGGGGCGCCATGGCGGTGCAGCCCGAGCCCCACGAGGGCCGCATAGGCGAGCACGGTCGGCACAGCCGCGAGCATCAGCGCACCCACTCCGACGACTGGCCTCACGCGCCGGCCCGCGGTACCCGGCGTTCCGTCTCAGCCGGGGAGAGACCATGGCACGGGCCACATGGTTCTGCGTCGATATCGAGTGCGCCGGCCCGGTTCCAGGGCTGTACGACATGGTGTCGCTGGGCGCGATCGTGGTGGGCGGGGGAGACGGCCAGCCGTTCACCATCGGCGATCGCTTCTACGCCGAGATCCGTCCGACCGCTCCGCACATGGACCCCCGCGCGATGGCCGTGAACGGCCTGGATTTCGACCGATTGCTGATCGAAGGCAAGCCGCTCGAAGACGTACTCCGTTCGCTCACGTCGTGGGTCGAGGAGAACACCGTGACCGGCTCGAGCCCCGTGTTCGTCGGCCACAATGCCCCCTTCGACTGGTCCTTCGTCAACCATGGGTATCACGCACACGGTCTGCCCAACCCGTTCGGGTACAAGGCGTTGGACACCAAGGCGCTGGCGAGCGGCGTGCTCGACCTCCACTGGTTCGACAGCCACAAGGAGGCCCTCGCCGAGCGGCTTGTCCTCCCGCCGGTCGAGGCCGACAAGGTCCACCGCGCCGACTACGACGCTTGGTACCAGGCGCACATCCTGATCGGACTGCTCACCCTGCAGGCCGCCAGTCCGCGACCCATCCCCCCTGCAGCGCGCGAACGGAGCTGAACATGTGTGGATTCGTGGGAATCACGGGCGTCGAGGACGCAGCCGCGCTGCTGTCACTCGGGCTCCAGGCCGTGCAACACCGAGGGCAGGATGCTGCCGGTATCGGCGTGTGGAACGACGGGCACGTGCGGGTGCACAAGGACGAGGGCATGGTCACCCAGGCCATCCCACCCGCGATCGTGGCGGAGATGAAGGGCACCTCGGGCGTGGGGCATGTGCGCTACCCCACGGTGGGCAGCGGTGGGCGGATCGATGCCCAGCCGTTCATGACGCGACGCCCCACCATGATTCTCGCCCACAACGGCAACGTCACGAACATCCCGGAGGTCGAGGCCCGGCTGAAGGCGCGTGGCATCCGGCTCACCAGCCGGTGCGATGCGGAGCCGATCCTCGCAGTGTTAGGTGATGAGCTGCTCCGCAACAGCGTGGTGGACTACAGCGAAGAGGATGTGGTGCGCGCCGTCGCCGCGACCTTCGAACGGGTGCGGGGCGCCTACAGCGTCGTGTTCGTGCTCCAGGTAGACGGGCACGAGACCCTCGTTGCCTTCCGCGACCCGCACGGCGTGCGCCCGGGCGTGTACGGCCGCAACGCCGAGGGCGCGTGGGCCGCGGTCTCCGAGACGGTGTCGCTCGACGTGCTCGGGTTCGAGCGCGTGGGCGACATCCCACCGGGCTCCGTGATGTTGTTCCGTGCCGGCCGCGAGCCGATCACGCGAGCCGTCACACCACGCCCCATCCGGCACTGCATCTTCGAGGACATCTACTTCGCGCGCCCCGACAGCATCATGGAGGGGCGCCGGGTGAACGGCCAGCGGTGGGCCTTCGGCACGCGGCTCGCCGACGAGTGGAGCGCCAAGGGCCACAGCGCCGACGTGGTGGTCGCCGTGCCTGACACCAGCCGCCCGGCGGCCGAAGCCATGGCCGAGCGACTCGGCATCCCGTGCCGTGAGGGGTTCATCAAGAACCGCTACTCTGGGCGCACGTTCATCATGCCCACCCAAGCGGCCAGGGATGCCGCACATCGGCTCAAGCTGAACCCGATCCGTGAGGTGTTCGAAGGCAAGCGGGTGGTGATGGTCGACGACAGCATCGTGCGTGGCACGACGATGCGCCGCATCGTGCAGATGGTCCGCAGCATGGGACCTACGGAATTGCATGTGGCGATCTTCTCGCCCGCCGTCCGACACCCGTGTTTCTACGGCATCGACATGCCGTCACAGGACGAGTTGGTCGCCGCGCGGCATGACGACGCCACCCTCGAGCCGGCCCTGGCAGAGCGCTTCGGCGCCGACTCGGTGTCGTTCCTCTCCGCCGCGGGGCTCCGGCAGGTCGCTGGCAAGTCGATCTGCGATGCGTGCTTCACGGGTCGATACCCGATCCCCGTGTCCGACGAGGAACGCCGGCACATCCAGTTCGATCGCCGAGGCACCTGAGCCCCATCGCATCCGGAACCCCGCGTTCGGGTACAGTGGACGTAATGAGTCGAGAAGTCACGGAAGCTCACTACCTGCACGAACGCCACGGGCTCGAGGCGGTGCTGCGCCCGCCGGTCGACCAGCCGTCGGCGTTGGCCTGGATCCCTGGGCGGGAGGAGCTGTTGATCGCCACCCGTGTTGGCGATCTGATGAGCGTGGACCCCGTGCTCGGCACCCGACAGGTAATGTCGGATCTCGGCGAGATCGCCACCATCGCCATCGCGAAGGACCGGTCCAAGTTCCTGGCGATCAGTCGGCAAGGGCGCTGGTATGTGGGCACACTGCGGGGCGAGCTGCTGGAGGAGGGGCGCCACGACTTCCTGGCGGGAATCGGTGGGTTCTTCGCCGGAAAGTACATTGTACTCACGGGCGATACCGGAGATGGCAAGCGGTTCATGCGCGTGATCGAGGGCAGCACAGACAAGAGCAACGTGCGGCTCCCCAAGCGGGTGATCGCGACGCTCGACGCGTCGGGACGGCCCCTGCTCGCCCGCTCCACGCCCAGCGGCCTCGTGATCGTGCCGTTCGGCAAGAACGCGAAGTTCCCCAACCACCCTTCCACCGTGCATCGACTGAAGCCAACGGGGCAGCACATCCTCGGCTTCACCACATCGGGCGTGTGCGTGTGGGACCACAGCGGGGGCTCGCCCGAGTCCACCCGACTGCCCGACCTCACCGCCGGCGACCTGTCCCGCGACTCCCGCTACCTCGGGCTGGGCACACGCACGGGAGCCGTTGCGCTGTCTCGCATGGACCGTAAGGACAAGCGCATGCGGCCCGACCTGGTGCGCGCCTACAACACGCCGGTCACGGCGGTGAGCTTCAGCACACGGGGCCGCTGGCTGGCCACGGCCGCCGAGGCGGTCCGCCTGTGGACCTGGGAAGACGACGACTGAGGGCTGAACGGCCCGTCAGAACCGGAACTCCCAGTACAGATCCGCCCACGACTTCACGTTACCGACCGCCCCGCTGGCCACAAGCCGCGGCAGGATGCTCCACTCCAGCTCCAGGGTGAAGCTGTTTTCGCCCTGCGTGGCCGCAGGGTTCACGATCGTGGTCGCATGCACGGTCTGTGACACCGGCACGCCCGCACGGACCGAGCCGTCTGGCTCGATGCTGAACGACCCGAGGCCACCGAACAGGCTGTTCAGCACCATGCTCGCCATGGCCATGGCCGCGCGCTTGCCACCGTCAGCGTCCAGATCGTCCGGCGCCCGACCGGTGAGCAGGATCGTCAGGATCTGCGACTGATCGGGGTAGTCCTCGCTGCTGAACTCGATCACCGGATCGGACGGCGTGCCCTCGATGCGCATCCCCACGACTGCACCCGTGACCGCCATCTCGGCGCGGATATCCAGGATGGGTTCGGTGTAGTCGGCGCCGGTGAAGATCACCTTGCTGTCCTGCAGGTCGAACCGGCTCTGCAGCACGCCCACAGTGCCGTCCACGATCTCGAGCTCGCCCACCAGGCCCAGGTCGGCGTCCACCATCGAGACCTGCAGCGTGCCGCCGAGGCGTGAGTCCATGTCCACGGTGCTCACGATGGCGCTCAGCGCGCCATAGGAGCCGAGGAATGGCATGAGCATGTCGAAGTCTAGGTTCCTCCCGAGGTCGATCGCGAGGTCCACATCGAACGACTGGTACACGGGCGGGGCAGCATCTTCGGCCTGGGCCCGCTGCGCGAACCCTCGGTCGACCACCATGGACGGATCGAGGTCGAGGGGTGCCTTGGACAGGAACGACGCAGCATCGAGGTACACCCGGCCCGCGACCACGTCGAGGTCGCCAGCGACGCGGAGAGCAGGCCAGTCACCGTCGATGCTGACATCGCCCTCGAGCCGCAGGCGCTCCGACGTGTTGCCACTGACGAATGCGCCATCCCGGAGAGTGATCTTAGCCGCGATCGCCTGAGGAGCCCACTCGGACAGCCCAGCGCTCCCGGTCACCTCGATGATCGAGCGGTCGTCTTCGATCTCTGCCAGCGAACGGTTCGGCTCGGTGTGCACCCGCAGCCCCCACTCCACCTCGGAGCGGGTCGCGGTGACATCCAGGTCCAAGTTCGACAGCAGCAGGCCCAAGGGCGCATAGATCAGCGAAGCGTCGGCGATCGCGACTGTCAGCTCGGGCACCGGGTCTACCGGGGAGCCCCGAATGGCACCTGAGATCGCGACCAAGCCAGTGGCCTCGCGGACCCCATCCGAGACCAGCCCGGCGAGCGCGATGGGCAGCCCGGCGCCCGAGAGCAGCAGATCGAGATCGCCGCGGACCCAGGTGTCCGTCTCTTCGCGGAGGTCCGGAATCACGGGCACGGCGCCGGTGAGGCGGAAGTCGCCAGCGTCAGCGAAGGCCAGCTCGAGGTCGATTCCATACCCCTGCTCATCAGGCAACAGGGCCAGTGTGCTCTTCGCCAGACTCACGCTGCCGAGCTCGCCCTCCTCGAGGGAGACCCGCACCTCCACCTCGGGGGTGAACGGCGACCCCCGAACCCTCACGTCGCCCTGGAGGCGGCCACCGAGGTGTTGGGTCGACCCCAGGGCCAGACCGATCGCCGCCAGAGGCAGGCCGTCCAGGCTGGCGTGCACATCGAGATCATCGAGAAACAGTGAGTAGTCCTCCAAATCAGGCTCCTCGCCGCCCTCGAGCGCCCAGGTCGTGACGGTGCCCATTCGAGTGGCTCCAGCCAGCGTGACCGACCCCAGCGAGGCGAACCCCTGGCGGACATCGATCCACCCGTCCACCCTGCCGCCCGTTCGAGCCACATCGAGTTCGGCCCGGACCGGGTCGCCCCACCGATCGACACCGAGGTCGAGCACCCCAGCCAGCCGCACGTTCGGGTCCCGCAGTGGCCCGGTCGCCCGCAATGCAGCGCTGAGGTTCCCCGCAGGGAGCTCCCCTGCCGCCGGAACGGCCAGGCCGAACCGCGAGAGCGCGCCGTGCCGGACGGCGAGGGTCGCGTCCACGGCGCGCGTCGGATCGAGCCCCGGAGCGGCGAGATCGAGCGTCACGGGGATGCTCCCGCCAAACCACAGGAGAGGCTGACCGGCCACCGCGACGTCGACCACCGGGCGGACCGTGTTGTCACGGGCGTCGACAGTGCCGGACACGTCCAGCCAGCGGGCCTGGCCGGCGTACCACAGTCCGGCGACACCGAACTCCGCCTCGAGCTCCGGAGCGCTGGCCACGCCGCCCACGCGCGCCGACAGATCGAGCGTGCCGGACAGCCCATCGACGAGGTCGGGGAACCACTCCGAGAGGATGTCCAGCTGCAGGCGCTTCGCCGAGATCGTGGCATCCAGTGACCCGGTGGTGCCGATCCGGCCCTCGAGGCCGATGTCTCCGAGGTTGCCCTCCAACACGATCCTGGCGTCGGTGATGCCGGCGGAGCCCAGCGTGAAGTGCAGGTCGTCACTGCGCCACTCCCCGCGCGGGGTGGGCGCGAGCAACAGGCGGCTGACCTCCACCCGGGACCGCGCGGTGTCGAAGGTGCCGACCGCCTCGATCATCGGGCCCACCTGACCGCCGAGCGCCACGTCGTAGGTGACCCGATCGCCTGTGACGGCGACCTCGACCCGACCGCCCGAGCTCGGGAAGTCGCTCATGCTGAGCGGCTGCAGCTGCACCAGGGCGTCCGCGCGCAGCGCCCCGGCGGGTGGCATGGTGACGGACCACCCAACGCTCCCACCCTCGAACGACGCGACATCGGGCACCGTGACGGCGCCAAATGCGCTCGTGCCCGAGGCCAACACATGGCCATCCGGCAGCACATGGAAGGCCAGATCGCGGGTGGAGGTGGACACCACCCGTGAACCGTACACCTCTCCTTCCCCGGTGGTGAGCCGCACGTCGCCGCGGATGTCGCTGCCTGCCACGCGCACATCGAAGATCGCCTCGACGCCGTTGATCGCCACGTCGGATTCGTACCGGAGTTGGCGGTAGCTGACGCTGCCCGTGATCCTCAACCGGGGTTCGGGGTCGAGGATGTCTCCCCGAATCGTGGCGTCCAGACGCCCCACGCTGCGCACGCCACGCACGCCGAGCGCTGCCAGCCGGTCCGGCTCGATTGTGCCGGTGACGCGGATCGACATCGGCCCCCGCTGCAGCTCGATGTCGCCCGTCGCCTCGAGCAGGCCCAGGATTCCCCGCACGCTCGTGGGGCGCACGGTGAGCACGCCCCCCTCCAGCGAGACGGAGAGCTCGAGCCCATCGAGTTGCTGACCATATACGGCCTGCTGCCCACCCTTGTACGTAGCGTTCACGGTCAGATCGTCGGGGTAGCTGACACCGACGCCATCCACGGAGAGCGTCCCTTCGATGACGAGCGGATCGTCGGCACCGACTCCCGGGTACAGGTCTGCCACGTGCAGACCCTCCACCGTCACGTCGGCCTGGTAGGCCAGTCGATCCGCCGCCAGATCCACCGAACCCGTGAGTGTCACAGCACCGCGAGTGCCCTGTTGACCCGCCAGGGCCCCTGTGATCGCCACGCGATCGAACGGGCCGGCCAGGTGGAGATCTCCGCCGAGCACGCCCCTGATCCCCGGCTTGCCCGCTACTGGATCCAGGCGCTCGAGGTCGAGCGAGGTGACCAAGAGGTCGAGCTGGAGCTCCTCGCCGATGACGCCGTCGAGCGTGACATCGGACCCGGGCACCTGAACCCGCAGACCGTGGAGCGCCACCCCATCGCCTGAGTACGACAGGGCGCCCTCGGCGATCAGGGGCGCAGGACCCGGCGTCGCCAGGTGGCCCGCCAGGCGGAGTCCCGTCACATCGATGCGGTCGCCACGTCCCCTTACGTCGCCGACAACCGACGCGCCGACCAGCCGCACGGTCTCGACATCCTCAGTGCCGTACACCACCGTGATGCCCTGGCCCGACACCTGTTCCACGTCGAGATCCACCGGCAGGCCCGCCCACGGCTGCTCCGATGGGGGCGACTCCGAGGGCCCATCCAGGCCCAGCACGTGCAGCAACTCCAGGTTGCCGGCGTCGTCCGTGCGCAGGTCGACCCGCGCGCCGTTCAGCTCCACCGTCGTGATCAGCACCTGCTTCGACAGCAGCGGAGTGAGGTCGTAGCGCACCGCCAGCTGCCCGATCTGCACGATGGGATCGCCAGCCGTGGTCACCAGCGCGGCGTCGTCGATCTCCACGAAGCTCAACACGTCGGTGCGCAGGGCACCTACGGAGAACTCGCCGTCCACCAACAAGCCGTTCACGCGCTCGATGGCTTGTTCCTGCAGAACCTGGTGCCCCCACGGAGTGGTGAGGAACACCACCACCACCGCCAGCACGAGCACTGCCAGCGCGACGGCTCCGCCGAGCAGCCCCACCGTCACCGCCGCCAACCGGAGCAGTCGGCGCCGCCAGGGCGTGCCCGAGGCCATCAGATGGCCTCTCCGATGGCGAGGAAGAACACCATCGCGAACGGTGGACGATCACGCGTGCCGCGCCAGCTGGAGAAGTTGGAGAAGAAGTCGGAGGCGCGCGCCATGAGCACCTCCTTCTCGTGGCCGGCTCGGCCGACCGTCGCGGTGCGGTCTTGGCACTTGGTGTAGGCATCGGCAGCAAGATCCTCCGGATACAGCCGCCGGAACGACACATCGAGCCGCAGCGGCCCGATCGGGGTGTCGTAGCGGAGGCCGGTGCCAGCGGACCACCGGAAGTCATCCAGGGCCAGCGACTCCCAGTCTTCGGCCAGGATGCCCGCGTCCACGAAGGTGGCCAGCTTGATGCCGTAGGCCCAGTCGTACCGAAGCTCGCCAGAGGTCTCTGCCGACAGGTTGCCGCCGCGAGGCAGGATGAACTGGTCCTCGCCCGAACACAGGATCTCGTAGGGCCCCACCTGGCTGTTGCGGAAGCCCCGAATGCTGTCCTGCCCGCCGAGGAATACCCGCTCCGGATAGGGCACCACGCTGTCGCCGAACGGCTGCACGACGTTCGTGCGCCCCTTCCATGCCCACACCAGCGGGTACCCGACCCGGCCGTCACGGGTGAGCTTCACCTTGCCGTAGCGACGCACCTCGCCGGTCACTCCACCGAAGAAGAAGCCGGGATTGCCAACGGGCACCGACTCCTTGAAGCCGATGCTCACGAAGCTGCCGCGGGTGTGGAACTGGCTGTTGGTTCGGGTGCCATCCCGGGAGTCCCACGTGAACACCTCGTTGAAGGTGAGCAGCTGGTACGGATTCTGGAACCCCTTGCCGAACAGCCTGCGGGCCTGGACCTCGGTGTCGTTGGTGAGGTCGAGGTAGCGGTACTGCTCGATGTGCGGTCCGACCCGGATCTGGATGACCCGGAACTTGTCCTTCGGCCCGCGCTTCGGTGGCTGCCACAGGACGGACAGGTCCGCCGACGGACGCCGGTAGCCGAACAGCCCGGACTGCAGCTCCTGCTCGATCCCGCCGCCGGCCTCCAGGTTGAAGTCCGGGTGGCCGAGCCGAGGAAACAGGACCTTGGCCTCAACCCGGTAGGTGAGGAAGGGGTTGGTGAAGTCCACCAGAGGCGGCGGGAACCACGACTTGTTCTCCCCGTCGGTCTCGACCGAAGGCACCGTCTTGTACGACGGGCCGATGGAGCCGTTCACATCCAGGCGGATCACGCGACGAAACAGGTTCACATGCCGGAACCGGGTCGAGACGCGCGGGTTGAAGGTGAACGAGTCGTACTCCGCACCGAAACCGAACCTGAGCGTGCGGAACTTCGACTCCGTGAGGCGAACGCTGATCGGCACCTCGCGCAGTGTGGGGTCACGCAGGTCGGGTTCGATGCTGACAATGGCGAATGTGGACAGGTCGAACAGCTCCCGACGGGTGAGGTCGAGGTCGGACTGCTTGTACCCCTCTCCGGCGACGAGCCCGGAGCGCGCGACACGTTCCTCGATCAGCCAGCTCGGCACCTTCTCCGTACCCGTGATCGACACATCGCCGTAGATCGCGCGCTCGCCACGGGTGACCTCGAACGCCACGTCCGCCAGCCGCTTCTCGGGGTAGACCCGGACCGACCGCGACACCTTGGCGTAGGGGTAGGCGTGGTCGTACAGCTTGTGCAGCAGCGCGTCCTCGGCGGAACGGACGGAGTCGAGGCTGAACTGATCACCCACCTGAACGTCGCCGGTGCGCTGGATCGTGCGAGCGAACAGGGCGTCTGCGCCCTCGAGGCCCTCGATCTCGAACGACCCGAACATGGTCGGCTCGCCGGGCTCGACGATGCCCATCAAATCCCACACACCCGCGGCGCGCCCACGGCGGTCTCGCACCCGTGTGCCGTGCCAGCCGACCACGCGTGCGTCGAACCAGCCGTGGTGCGCGTACCACACCTCCAGTCGGTACGCGTCGCGCGGCAGGGCATCCGGCTGAAGCTCCGCGGCGCTCGCCAGGTACATGAATGGCCAGACCAGCGGGAACAGCCCGCTCGACTCCTGCTCCATCTGGCCGCGCAGCACGTAGTCGCCGTGGCCGGACAGCGAGGTGCCGTTGCCCTCGAACTGCACCCGACGGGTCATGTTGGCCTCGACCTCACGACGCGCGGGCACACAGGCGCTGAGCACGAGCAAGGCGAGCAGCGCGAGCCAGCGGGCGGAGGTCGTCATGGGTAGCGATGAGCAGGCTGTCATTCGTGATCGTGCACGCTGGGTACCACGGGATCGCGGCGTTCCCCACTCCACCAGCTATGCTGCGGCCTTCCAGGAGGTGGTCCATCGGACCCGAGGTGCGTGCGCTGCTGCGCTGGCTGGCGGTCCTGATCCCGCTGACCGTGCTCGTATTCCTTCTCGCGAGTGGCTTCTTCGTGTCCTGGAGGGGTCATGCGGTGAGCACTCGCGTGCCTCGCACCGATGATGCCAGCAGCTACACGGTGCTGATCGTCTCCGACGACGGCACCCACCACGAGCGGAACTGGCCGGCGGCCGTCGTCGAGGCGTTGAACCTGCCCGTCGATTCCCTCGGGGTGCCGCCGGCGTCGATCGGCGAGAACCTGCCACACACCGTAAAGACACGGTTTCAGCTCCAATATCACGTTGCCCTTCCCGACGGAACCACCCGCACCGTGCCGACCACGACACCGCAGGCGGTGGGCGTGGCGGTCCTGTTCTTCCTCCTGGGCGTGTTCCTGCGGAACATGATGCACTCGGGCTCGCCCTTCTCCTTGGAGCCGAAGGGGGTGACGTTGCCCAAGGCCCAGGCCCCCGTAGGCGCGCCCGCGCCCCGCAAGCCTGGTGCCGGAGGACGCAAGGGTCCTCCTCCCCCCAAGCCGAGGCGCGGCGCCGGGAGGCGATAGGTGGGTGGGCTCGCGGGCGCTGTACACTTCCACGGCGAGGCCCCCGATCACGGCGCGATCCACCGCATGTCGGAGGCGCTGGGCCACCGGGGGCGCGACGGTGCAGGCAAGTGGGCGGAAGGGCCCGCCTCGTTCGCGCATCGGCTGCGGCGGGTGCGCGCGACCCCCAGTCGTCAGCCGGTCGTGACCCCCAGACTGGTGGCCCTGCTCGACGGCTGGGTGTACGACCACGAGGCGTTGGCCCGAGCGGCAGGCCACCACGGCGGCTGCACCGACGCCGAAGCGGTCGCCCACGCCTGGGAGCGCTGGGGCCCGAGCGCGCTGGAGCGCATCGACGGTGAGTTCGCCATCGCCCTGTGGGAACGCGACGCACAGGTGTTGTGGCTCGCCCGGGATCGGCTCGGCGTTCGCCCGTTGTACTGGGCTCAGCAGGGCGCGCGCATCGCGTTCGCCTCCGAGCTGCCGGCGCTCACCACGCTGCCTTGGGTGTCCCGGGCGCCCGATCTGGATCGACTGGCCGAGTTCCTCTCGTTCACCGTGATCCACGCCCCCCGCACGCTCGTGCGCGACGTGAGTCAGGTAGAGCCGGCGGCGTATGTCCGCGTCGACGCGTCGTCTGTCGCCGCCCGGCAGTACTGGCGAGTTCCGTACGCCCCTCCAGGTACTCCGCGCCCGAGAGACGCCCAGATCGTCCGCTCGCTCCAGGCGGCCGTCGATGCTGCAGTTCGAAGGCGGGTTCCACGGGACGTGCCCACCGGGTTGTACCTCTCGGGGGGCCTTGGCTCGACGGCCATCGCGGCGGCTGGCCGGGACCACGGGCTGGAGCTGCCTACCTTCCACGTCTCCGTCGCAGACGATCCACACCCCGAGGCGGCGTTCGCGGGTCGGGTCGCTCGCCTCCTCGGTCTCGATCACCATGAGACCGTCGTCGGCACCTCCGACCTCGCGGGGGCGTTCCAAGAAGTCGTGACCGCGCTCGGTCACCCCGACGGCAACCCCTCGGCCCTCCTCCAGCTCGCTCTCGCGCGAGCGGCGCGAAAGCACGTTCGGATCGCGCTCTCGGGCGACGGGGGGGAGGAGCTCTTCGGCGGGCGGATGCTCGACAGCCTCAGCGCGGTGGCCCGGGTGGCGGGTTCCCTGTCGAAGATGCCCGCACCTGCCCGAAGACTGCTCTCACGTCTCGGCAGTCGCCGCGTCACAGCCATGACCACCGCC
>JBLFXJ010000041.1:0-35318 GCA_047609825.1 Myxococcota bacterium | reverse complement strand
CGCAGGTCACGTCGTAGACCACGTCGTCGATGCCATCCATGTCGCTGTCGGTGCGGCGGTGCGAATACCACCCATCCAGGTCGTACCCGTAGGTGCTGCGGTAGTCGATGCTGCCGTCGTCGCCGTGGTCCCGGGTGTATTGCACCAGCTCGCCCTGGTCGTTCCAGGAGTACCGCGCGGCCACGTCGATCAGGCCGTCGCCGTCCTCGTCTTCGTCGTAGGCGAGCTTGTTGCCCAGCGCGTCGTAGGTGTAGGCCTTGGAGTAGTCGAGGCTGCCGTCGGCGTCGGTGTCGCGCACGTACAGCACCAGGCTGCCGTCCGACCAGGTGCGCACGCTGAGGTAGTCCCACTCGCCGTCGCCATCGTCGTCGCGGCGGTAGTCCACCAAGTTGCCGTCGGCGTCGCGGTCGTGCTCCCAGCGGGTGTCCACCACGCCATCGCCGTCGCTGTCTACGGTGAACCACACGCCATTGCCCCACACGTCGAAGTTGCTGACCTCCTCGCGGTCGAGCCGGCCATCGCCGTCGTCGTCCCGCGTGTAGTGGGTCACATTGTCGAACCCGTCGTAGGCCCAGGTCTCTTCGAACTCGAGCCGGCCATCCGCCCCGTAGTCCTCGCTGTACAGCACAACCCGGTCATGTTCATCAAACGCCGTGTATTCGCGGATATCGATGTTGCCATCGGCGCCTTCGTCATAGTCGACGACGGTGCCACCGCTCGGGGTGTAGACATGGTTCCACGTCGCCTCGATCACGCCGTCGAGGGTCCGATCGTAGACGGCGTACACCAGGCGCTCGCTCTGGTAGGTGAGGGTCCACTCCTCATACGGGAGCGCCTCGGTGCCCCGGTACCCGATGATTGCGTCGGGCCCCTCGTGGATGCTGTACACGTAACGGTATCGCTCGTCGAACAGCCCGTCGAGGGGGGCGTCGACGCGGATCACCCACGGGCGCTGATCCACCAGCGAGGGGTCGGCCTCGAGGTCCTCGTCCGGGATCGCGCGCCCCCACCACAGGCTCGACCAGCCGTAGTCGGTGTCGCCGTCGCTGGTCACGTAGGGGAACGCCAGGGCGAAGTCGTAGCGAAAGAGAAGGTTGGGCCCGCCATGGAAGAGGCCGTCGCAGTCGTGGTCCACCGCGTCGCATTGCTCGGGTGCGCCAGCATGGATCGTTGGATCGGCGTCGTTGCAGTCGCCGGCGGCCGGCGACACGCCATCGCCGTCTTCATCCGGACCTGCGAGGTCGGGATCACCGCCAGTGGGGGGGAGGGGACCGCTGGGTTCGTCGCTACGCGGCCCACACTGGTTGCCGCGGCAGTCGTCCTCCTGCGCGCACCCCGTGCCCACAACCAACACCCAGGCCAACAACAATCGCCGCATCACCGCTCCGGAGACAGGCGACGTCTCTACCCTTGGCGACCGTCTGGCGGAAGCAGCGGGCGCACCCGAGGCCCTTCGCTTCCGCCCCGCGCTCGGTCCTGGTCGGGCCGTACGCGAGCGGAGCAGGGGGTGCATCGACGCCTCCGTGTGCGTGCGAGCAGACGAGTTGGGGCGCAGGAGTCCCCCTCATCGGTGCACTCGGCGGCGTGTTCGGAGACTCGAATCGACACGGGGACCAAGTTCTGCGTGCCTGTCGGCAGGACCGTGCTAGGCTTCCGGTGACTCACCCAAAGGTGTCCTCATCTACCAGACCTGTCCGTGTACGTGTTGTACCTGCCTGCGCTCGCGCGCGGGTCCGGTCTCCGTGCGCTGACCCCCAGGTCTCGTCCGCACTCAGGCCGCCCGGCGCATCCGCCCGGCGGCCGTTTTGTTTCTTGGAGTGACCATGATCCACGTCCTGTACGAGAACGAAGACTGGCTCCCCGCCCTCACCGACGCCCTGGAGGCGCGCGGGCTGCCCGTTCAGCTCCACTTCCTCGACGGCGGCACCCTCGACCTGGCCACGGTGCCTCCTGACGGGGTGTACATCAACCGGATGAGCCCCTCGTCGCACACCCGGGGCCACCAGGGCGGCGTCACCTACGCCACCGCCCTGCTGCACCACCTCGAGGCCCACGGGCGCACCGTGATCAACGGATCCCGGGCGTTCGCCCTCGAGGTGAGCAAGGTGCGGCAGGACATGGCGCTGCGGGCCCAGGGCATCCGCACGCCGCACACCATCGCCGTGGTCGGGGAGGCGCGGCTGAAGGACGCCGCCCGCACCATGCCGCTGCCGTTCATCACCAAGCACGACCAGGGCGGGAAGGGTCTCGGCGTGCGGCTGTTCGACGACCTCGACGCCTTCGACGCCTACGTCGACGGGCCCGAGTTCCAGGCCGACCCGCGCGGCATCACCCTCCTCCAGCAGTACATCGCGCCCCGGGGCGGGTTCATCACCCGGGTCGAGCTGGTGGATGGCGAGCTCCTCTACGCCATCCGCTCGTCCACCGAGGGGGGCTTCGAGCTGTGCCCGGCCGACGCCTGCCAGACCGATGAGGCGTTCTGCCCCGTAGGTGGAACCGGCACGTTCTCCCGCCGGGAGGACATCACCACCGACGACCCGCTGGTGCGGCAGTACCTGGCGCTGATGGCGGCGGAGGGCCTGGCGGTGGCCGGCATCGAGTTCGTCGAAGACGACGAGGGCAACCGGTACACCTACGACATCAACGGCACCACCAACTACAACGGCGAGGTCGAGGCGGCCCACGGGCTGCACGGCATGGGCGCCATCGCCGATCTGTGCGCCCGGCTCACCCGCGCCCGGGCGGCGTGAGCGATCGCGGGTGCTCCCGTCGCGCCGATGCCCGATCGGCTCGGCGGGCCGCCCGCCTCACCGGATCACGATGTCCTCGGGGCCGGCGGGCTCGAGCTTCCACACCTCGAACGCGAAGTTCAGCGGTCCTTGGACGTACTCCAGCTCGGTGTCCTGCGGCAGCACGTCGGCTCGCCACAGCAGGTCGTCGAGCCTGAACACCGCGCCGTCGACATTGGATGTGACCTCGAACTCTCCGTACGGGAGCCCGGGGCTGGACACCCGCACGTCGTCGAAGCGGAGCAGCACGCTCTCCCACGGCTCGGGGTCTGCGATGAGGTCGGCGATGGGGATTGTGTGCGCCGCGGGTCGGGCGCCGCCCGTGGCGTCGCCCTCGAGCACGGTCCCGGGGCCCGACAGGTCGAGCTCGGTCATCCCGGCGTACTCGACATATCGCCCGTAGGCGCGCACCACATCGCCTGGCAGGAACGTTCCGAAGCGATCGATGCCGCCGGGGCCGATGTAGAGCCACACAGCGGAGTAGGGGCCGCCAGCCGGATTCTGGATGAATGCGCCGTTCACCGACGCGCCGGTGACGGTGCCCGTCACCCACACCTCGGTCGCCTCGGGCACGGCGCCGGTCTGCAGGTCGACGATTGCGGTGAACACCGGTGGTCCGGTCGTGGTCGTGCCGGACGGCGTCGTGCCCGTCCCTGTCGTGCCCGTCCCTGTCGTGCCCGTCCCTGTCGTGCCCGTCCCTGTCGTGCCGGACGGTGTCGTCCCGGTGGGCGTGGTGCCCGAGGGCGTCGCGCCCGTCCCCGTCGTGCCGGACGGTGTGGTGCCGGACGGCGTGGTGCCCGTCCCCGTCGGGCCGGTCGGCGCGCGCGTCGCGGTGTCGGCCGGAGTGGGGCCGGGCGGGGCGCAGGCCAGGGTGAGGGCCAGCCAGGCAGTGACCGCGGCGAGCGGTACGCAGGCGCGGGGTGTCATCGGCGCCTCCTGCCGCGGGGGCGCCTGGCGAGGGCGGCGACCAAGGTGCCCGTGAGGGTGAGGGCCGCGCCGCTGCCCGTCAACGGGACCCACGTGGTGAAGTAGGCGGCTCGCGCGTCATCGTCTTCCTTCCCCCGCAGGCGGGTCTGGTAGTACACGGTGGCGCCGCCGAGCAGGGCCAGGCCGACCCCCGCTGTGGAGATGCCGACGACGCGCTTGGTGCCGGCCGCGCCGCCGGGTACGCTGGTCGGGGTGGCGGCATCGGGCGGCGCCGAGGCGGCGGCATCGGGCGGCGCCGAGGCGGTGGGGGCCACGGCGAGCGCCGGGGGCCCGACGGTCACCGACCCGTCCGCCTCCACCCAGGCTTGTGCGGCGTACCTCGCTCGGTCTCCCGCGCCGACCTGCACCAGGTGAGGGCCGACCGGCACCTCGGCCGGCGACGCCATCACCTCACCGTCGATCCGCACCCACTCGCCACGCGCGATGTTGCGCACCTCCACGGTTCCGGTGGCCTCGTTCGCCGGAGCGGCAGCCCAAGCCTCCCGTGCGAGGGGTCCGAAGTCTTCGGGGAAGCTGTCGGGTGCCAGCGCGCGGGCGCGGGCGAACGCGCCGGTGCTCTCTGCAACGTCCTCCGGTCCGCCCTGTCGGAGGAACGCGATGGCGCCGCGGGCCGCGAGCAGGCGCGCGACCTGCCCCGCGGTGGCCGGCGGCCCACACGCGAACGCCGCCTCGGCCGCCTCGAGCTCGCTGGCGGCCTCGACAAGATAGTACGACGCGACGCTGCGCTCGGCCCGATCCAGCGAGCGATCGGGGTCGTCGCAGTCCTGGGCCAACGCGGACGCCAGCAGCAACAGCAGCATCGATCTCCCCGGGCGGCGCGCGTAGCGTACACCGTCGGCGGTGTGGAGTCCGGTCCGCGCGGAGGCGTCAGGTCGGTGGCGTGTGCGCGGTGCACCGTCCGAAAGGCCCATGCCAGTGCTACGGAGTGGTGCTCACGATGGCGTCGATCTCGGAGGACGGGAAGGTCCAGCCGGTGGCGGAGACCGTGCCGTCCACCAGGTCCACCGCCCACAACGCCGTGGACTCGAGCTTTGCGTCCACCTCAGACAGCAGCAGTGTGTCGTCATGCCAGGCCGCGCCGCCACCGTTCATCGACACCAGGTCGGAGCGGAGCTCGGCGCGGAGCGCGAACCCGTCCGGGCTCCAGGTGTACACGGCATCGCCGGCGGCGTACCACGCAGTTCCGGCGGCGCCAGTTGTCAGCGCTGCGCCGTACACGTCGAATCGCAGGGGGGTGGAGCCGCGGTCGAGCACGGTGCCCACGCCATCCAGCACCGCCCAGCCACCGTCCTCCTCGCCCGCGAGGAAGGTGCCGTCGGGGAGCAGGGTGAGGGCGTGCTCGTCATCGAACGGCACGGCGAACAGCGGGGATTCAACGCCGGTCTCGGGGTCGATTCGGAACACCTGGCCCCCGTCGCGGTGGTTGGCCGCCACCACCCCGTACAGGCCACCAGCGTCGTCCACGGCGAGATCGGTGTACGGCCGCAGGAGCGGGCTCGAGACCACCTCGCCCGACCCCGGGTCCAGCCGGTACAGCCGGCGCCCGGAGCCCCGCCCGGCGGCGGCCCAGATGGTGCCACCGGCCGGAGCTGCCGTGTCGGGGGTGGTGCCGGAGTCCAGCGGGGAGGTGTCGCCCGTGTGGATGGGCGGCCCAGTGTCGGCGGTCGACTGGGTGTTCGCGCTGTCGGTGTCGACATCGGTGTCAGTGTCGGCGTCTGTGTCTGTGTCTGTGTCTGTGTCGGCATCCGTGTCCGCGTCGGTGTCGGCGTCCGTGTCCGCGTCGGTGGCCGGTGCGCCGGTTCCGTCCGGCTTGTCGACCCCGCAAGCCACCAGCGCCAGCAGCACCCAGGCCCCATTTGTCATCCATCCCCCCGGGCGTCCCGTAATCCAGCGACCCACAGATCGCGCTGTGCGCGGGCGGGCGCGCCGGGTCCACCCCGTCGTGCAGGGGCTGCGTCGAGCGGGTGCGGTCGGCGGGCGACGAATCTCGCCGATCGCGGACGGCTGCAGGTTGCCGCTCGTGCTGCGGCCCGCGATAATCGGTGGGAGTGCGTCGACCTGGCGTGCCGTGCCCCAGGAGGACCCACCGCGGATGCCGCCAGCCCACCCGTCGTCGCTGCGGAAGGGACGCTTCTCCTTGATCCATTCGCTGGGCTCCGGTGGCATGGCGTCGGTGTACCGCGCCTACGACCACGAGCTGCGGGTGTGGCGGGCGATCAAGCTGCTCGCACCGGAGTACAGCCGCCGCTCTCAGATCCGCACCCGGTTCGGCGCCGAGGCCCAGACCATGGCGGCGCTGGAGCACCCGAACGTGATCCGGGTGTACGACGTGGGCGTCGAAGACGACGTGCCGTACATCGTGATGGAGCTGGCCGAGGGTGGCTGCGTCTCGGACTGGATCGACGAGCACGGCGCGATGCCGCTGCGCATGGCCCTCGACGTAGTGCTGCAGCTGTGCCGCGGGATCCATGAGGCGCACAGCCGAGGGGTGGTGCACCGGGACGTGAAGCCCCACAACCTGCTGGTCGACGCCGCGGGCCGGGTGATGGTGACCGACTTCGGCATCGCGCAGGCCGGGCGGGATGGCGAGGCGAGCCTCACGCGCACCGGCACGGTGATGGGCACGCTCGGGTTCATGGCGCCGGAGCAGCGGGCCGACGCGAAGAACGTGGATGTGCGGGCCGACGTGTATGCGATCGGCGCCACCCTGTTCATGCTGCTCACCGGTCGGATCTCGATGGAGCTGTTCGTCGCCGACACCAACCCGGAGGTCCTGGAGGATGTGCCGCCGGAGATGGTGGCGATCGTGGTCAAGGCCTGCGCCTACAAGCCGGCGGCGCGGTACCAGCGGGTGCTCGACCTCGCGAGCGATCTGATGGCGATTCGGGAGGATTGTCCTCCGATCCCGGCTGACACGCCCCCGCTGGTGCGGGTGCTGCCCTCCGCCGAGCCGCCCCGACGGACCGGCGGTGGTCCCACCCAGGCGCCTCGGATCGCGCCGGCGCCCAAGCGCGCGGCCCCTCGTCGCACGGGCACCTCCACCTACATGGAGGCTCCCCTCGGTAGCGCGCCCACCCGGCTGCGCAGCGCCACCGAGGTGGAGGAGGCGGCGATGGACCGCCTCACGACCGCCCGCACCCGGATGGATCGGTCCGACGGCGAGAAGACGATGCTCGCGCCCGCCGAGTGGCTCGATCCCGACGCCAAGGCGATCACCAAGCGGGTGGAGCGGCCGGTGGGGCCCCTCACGGACGTGGACGTGGAGCCGGCTGCGGGCGCGTCGGTGCTCGTGCACATGGAGTGCGGGCCCAAGCGGCGGCACGGCATGGGCAACCCGCTCAATGGCTGCATGGCGATCCAGGCGATGCTCGATGTGCGCGAGTTCACCGACGTGATGTCGGCTGAGGCCGAGCGGCGCGGCCTGCATCCGGCGCGGGTGCAGGCGCTGTACGACGACGGCAGCGGCCCGCGTGTGCTGTCGATGTACGACGCCGACCAGCGCACCGAAGACCTCGACAAGTACGACGCGGACTGCGCCAACTGCCCAGCGCGGGTGCGGCAGTCGTCGTATGGGTGCTTCGTCCACCTCTCCTACCCGATCGCCGCCAAGTCGGAGGCGTGGCTGATGGGGCGGCTCAGGTCCGGCGGCACCCTGGGCTCCGACTTCTGCACCCAGATGCTGGGCTCCCGCGGGTTCACCGGCCGCGCGATGGCGCCCTACCGCCGGGATGGACTGTTCGAGTCCAGCCGCCCGATCTCGCAGGTGGTGAAGGAGGGGTGGATCTTCAACACCTCCGTCGACAGCAACCAGGTGTTCGAGGCGCTGCTCCTCGGCGGCAGCGACTTCCTCGAGCCCACGAACTGCCTCGGCATGGCGCTGTGGTTCGGTGCGATCCAGATCGACGGCATCACGCCGGAAGACCTCACGGATGCCGATCTGCGGCGGCTGGCCGGCGCCCGCACGCCCGATGCCCGCCGCGAGCGCACCCGGCTCCGGCTCGGCGAGCGCTCCTCCGACCCCGCCGTGGTGGCGATGCAGCAGATCCTCAAGGCGCTGTACCTGGCCTGGGTCACCGACGCGCGGATCCTCGCAGAGCCGTGAGCCGAGCAGCTGATCAGTCAGGATATACGCTGATCTTCCGCTGGAGTAGCACCTCTCCCTCCAGCGTGTCGTCCGAGTGCCAGTCGGCGCCCCAGGCGGTGTCGTGGGCGCACCGGACCACGTCATCGGGCAGGTCGGTGAGCGGGCGGAGCTTCAGGTCCGTCACCTGGCCGTCCAGCACCCGCACATGCACCACCACCTCGGCGTCCTCGCCCGTGGCTTGAACATGGGGGAGCAGGCAGGCCGCGCGGATCTCCACCATCGCGTCCCACGCCGAGCGGTTCAGCGCCACCCGGGCGTCGATGGGTAGCGGTTCCGGTGGCTCGTGGACCGGTGGGGGCGGAGGGGCGACGGGCACTACGGGTGGGGGCGGCGGCAGCGGAACCGGCCTGGACGCGACCCGGGGGCGCGGCACCGGGCGGGGGCGGGTGACCGTACGTTCTGCGATGGGGTCAGGGGTGGTGGACGGACGGAACACCCAGGCCGCGAGCGACATGGCGGCGAGGGCGATCAGCACCGGCAGCCACTTCAGACGGTGCATCGAAGGCTCACCTACGGCGCTGTGGGGTCCACCGGTCCCGTATTGTGCTGGGGCTTCCGCATCGACAGCAGGTGCGACTCCGGGCCCGTGGGTGTAGGGTTCGCGGTGCGCGTGCGTGCGGAGGACCGATGAGGATTCGAGGACCGATGCTGGTGTTGCTGGTGGCGTGTTCCACCACGGACGCCCCGCCTGCCCCCACGCCAGCGCCGTCGGTCAACCTCGCCCCGCTGCCGCCCCCGGGCAGCATGGACCTGGCGGTGTCCGGGTTCACTCCGGGTGCCCTCGCCACATTCCAGGTCGAAGGCGCGCTCCCGGGCGACGTTGTCTACTTCGCCGCGAGCACCCGCGGCTTCGGAGCCGGGCCATGCCCCGCCCTGCTCGACGGCCTCTGCCTCGACCTGGTCCGGCCCGTGACGCTGCTCGGCTCCGCCTCCGCGGATGCGGACGGCGTGGCGACCCTGTACGTCGACGTGCCGCCAGGCCTGCCTGCGTCGCCGGTGTACCTGCAGGCCGCCACGGCCGGTCCGCCCGCGTCCACCTCGGACGGCGTGATGCTCGAGCCGGGCGCCGGAGGGTGCGTCAGGGACTACGTCGGCGGCTGGCCGTGCAACCCCGACGCCGACGCGGTGCCCGACCCGGGGTTCGGCGGCGTGCTCGAGGTGGGGGGCCGGCTCCCCCGGGCGTTCCTCGAAGACCAGTACGGCGACACGGTGGACCTGTACGACCTGCTCGGGCAGGACGTTCCGGTCCTCGTGCACATCGGCGCGATTTGGGCCCCTCCCGATGCCTCGTTCTACGAGTGGCTCACCGGCGGGCCCGAGTGGGTGTTCGACCATCCCACCATCGCACCGGCCATCGCCGCGGGCGACCTGCAGTACGTGGTGATTCACCAGGAAGACGGCTTTGGTGGCCCGCCGTCCGGCGACGACTGCCGCGCCTGGTCCGACGCGTACAACGGCGGGGTCGACGTGCCGGTGCTCGCAGATCCGGACGCCCTGTTCCGCGCCTGGGGGCGCCTGGCGTTCTACCCGACCACGTTCCTGGTCGGGTCGGATGGCACGATCCTGTTCTTCGATCCGGAAGACCCATACACGATCCTCCCGTTCCTCGAGACCCGCCTGTAGGGGACGCATGACCACCTGGCGCGCCCGCGTCCTCAGCCCCCGCTCCCCCGACGCGGTCACCTGGATCGATGATGCCGTGGTGCGCATCGAGGCCGGCGTGTTCACCGAGGTCGGGCCCTACGACGGCCGCCCGGTGGACGCCGACCTCCGCCCCGGCGTGCTGATCCCCGGCTTCGTCGACGCCCACCTTCATTTCCCGCAGACCCGCATCGTGGGCTCGGCGAGCGGCCCGCTGCTCGACTGGCTCGCCACGAGCACATTCCCGGAGGAGGAGCGGTTCGCCGAGCCCTCCCACGCGGCCCTCGTCGCCCGCCACTTCGTTGACCGGATGGCCGCCGCGGGCACCACCCTGTGCATGGCGTACGGCTCGGTGCACCCGGCGGCGGCCGACGCGCTGTTCACCGCGTTGGCCGCGTCGGGGCTGCGGGCCATCGCCGGCCCGGTGCTGATGGATGCGCACAGCCCGGCAGCCCTCACGCTGCCCGCCGATGTGGCGCTGCCCGCACTCGAGGCGCTGGCCGATCGGTGGCATGGGCACGACGACCGGCTGCAGGTGGCGGTGATCCCGAGGTTCGCGTTGTCCTGCACACCGGAGATGCTCCGCCGGGCGGGGGAGCTGGCGCGGCGTCGTGGGCTGTGGGTGAGCACCCACCTCGCTGAGAACGTGGTCGAGTGTGCGGTGGCGCGGGAGCGGTTCGACGCGCCGGACTACCTGTCGATCTACGAAGATGCGGGGTTGCTCCAAGAAAAGAGCGTGTACGCCCACTGCATCCACCTGTCGGATGACGAGTGGGATCGGTTCGCGGCCTCGGGTGCGGTGGTGGCCCATTGCCCCGACAGCAACGACTTCCTCGGCAGCGGCGGCATGCCCCTCGGGGCGGTACAGGAGCGCGCCATCCCGCTGGCGATCGGCACCGACGTGGCCGCAGGCCGGTCGTTCCGGGTGCCTCGGATCCTGTCTGCGGCCTACGACAACGCCTTACGCCAGGGACTCTCCCTCTCGCCCGCGGCGCTGCTCTGGGCGGGCACCCGCGGCGGCGCCAAAGCGCTCGGGTTCACGAGGATCGGGTCGGTGGAGGCGGGCTTTGAGGCCGACGCGTGCCTGTTCCGCCCGCCGCCCTGGGTCACCTCCGCCGAGGGGGTTCTCGCGTCGCTGATCTTCGACCACGACGCACCTCAGATGGCGCGAACCTGGGTCCGGGGTCGGCAGGTGTGGACCGACGGGAGCTGACAATCAGGCGCCGGCCCAGCTCCCGTGCTGCCGCGGCGGCAGCGCGACGGGGAGGTTCAACACCGCCTCCGTCTCCAGGGTGTCGGCGCGCAGCACCAGCAGCTCGGTTCGATCGGGACGGTGGAGGGTCTGCAGCACCCACTGGGGCAGGCCGTCCGCACCGGCCACCGGGATCGGCTCGCTCGGCGTCGCCCGGCCGAAGTCGCGGCAGTGGGTGACGCCCGCCAGGCGATCCAGCCGAACCGTGCACGACAGGAAGGGGTGCTGCCGGTCGGGTGGCGCGCCGACCCCCCACGCCACGTCGTACGGGCGGCCAATCCGGGCGAGGGTGCGCGGAAACTCCATGGCGTGGTCGGCCAGGCGCTCCTCCCGTGCGGTCCGTCTCCCCGGGTCGAGGGTCAGTCGCGTGGGGCGGGCCACGTTCCGCCACGCTTGACCCGGGGCGAAGGCCTCGCTCGGAGGCGCTGGCACCTGCGGGTACTTCACGCCGTCGAGCACCACCCGCCCGATCGGGTCCTCCCACCCGTGAATCCAATGCGACACCACCCCGGGCGGCACCTCCAGGCGGATCGTTGGGCCGCCGTCACGGGGCACGAGCAGCGCGGCCCCGGGTGCGTCCACCACACGCAGGGTGTCCGACAGGGGTGCCAGGCCGAGCAGCATTCGCGTGAGGCTGCTGCGCGCCGCCGGGAGCACGAACACGGCATAGGTCGGGGTGAGCACGAAGTCGTGCACGAGCGGCAGGCCCGACAGTGCGAGCTCGCGCCGGGTGCTGAGGGTGCCATCGGGCCCGATCACCCACAGCATCATGCGGTTGCGCAGGCCGCCAACAGCGCCGAATCCCCACAGCTCGCCGGTGCGATCATCCAGGCGAGCGTGCGCGGCAAACGGCAACTCCGGGGTGAGCCACCGATCGATCGCGCGATTCACCAAGGCGCCGTCCGCGGCCCATCGCCCCAGCGTCGCCAACGTGCCGGGGTCGATGCGATGAGGCCACCCGCCCTCCCACAGGGCCAGCGTGTGGCCCCCATGCGACACCACGTGGGTGTTGGCCGGGTTCTTCGTGACCGGGCGGAAGCCGTTCCCGCGCATGCCGCCGGGCAGGTTGGTGCCGTAGCTGCGGTACAGCGGCCGCGCGGCGCGTTCTTCCTCCTCGAACTCCCGGGTGCGCACCCAGCGGCCCTGGTAGGTGACCCGCCCGTCGGCGATGCTCACGCGGGTGATGAAGCCATCCCCGTCGAGGGGGTGGCCGTAGAAGCGGTCCTCCCGAAAGTTTCGGCCGGGGCCGTTCGCGAGGAAGACGCCGGACAGATCGGCCGGCACGGCGCCCAGGGTGACCGTCAGCTCTACCGGCTCCGACTCTTCGGCGAGGAGTCGGTGCAGCGCGTGCGCGGTCTCGTGCATCGGCGGGAAGGTGAACACGACACTGGGTCTAGCACGGTCAGGCGGGGGCCCGATCCCCAAGGCCGGGCGACTCGCCCAACACGCTCTTGGCCACGTCTGCGGTGATCTGGCCTCGGCGCACCATGTCGCGGAGGCACCGGTCCAGCGGCAGCATGCCGTCCGCCGCTCCGGTCTGGATGGCGCTCACCAGCTGCGCGGTGCGCCCCTCGCGCACGAGGTGAGCCACGGAGTGGGTGCCCCGGAGGATCTCGAGGGCGGGCACCCGGCCTTCGCCGGACGCCCGAGGCACGAGTCGTTGGGCCACCACCGCCCGCAGCGCGTCGGCCAGCTGCACCCGGATCTGGTGTTGCCGCTCGGGGGGGTAGGCATCCACGATGCGCTCGACGGCGGACGGCGCGGTGCGCGCGTGCAAGCTGGTGAGCACCAGGTGGCCTGTCTCGGCGGCGGTGAGCGCGAGCTGGATGCTCTCCGGGTCGCGCATCTCGCCGATCAGCAGCACGTCCGGGTCTTCGCGCAGGGCGTCGCGCAGGCCGGTCGGGAAGTCGCGCACGTGGCGGCCCAGCTCCCGCTGGCGCACCAGCGCCCCCCGCCCGGGCACCTCGTAGGTGTACTCGATGGGGTCTTCGAGGGTCACGAGCAGGCCGCGCCGGGCCCGCAGCGCTTCCTGGGCCAGGGCGGCCAGCGTGGTGGACTTGCCCGACCCGGTGGGGCCGGTCACGATCACCAGCCCGTGCGGGAGGTGGGCGAGGGACGAGATGTCTACGGGAAACCGGAGCTCGGCGAGGCGAGGCGCACGGCGCCGGAGCACGCGGAGGGCGGCCGCGAGCCCGGAGTCACAGGCGTAGAGGTGGAGCCGGAGGCGGGTGCCGCCCAGGAGGATCGCCCGGTCCACCCCGGCGCCCGCGTCGAGGCTGGCGCGAGCGGCGTCGTCGAGCTGGTCGGCCAGGAGGGTGGACACGTCGCCGATGGTTCCGTCCAGCGGGCGCAGCTGGCCATCCACCCGCACGGTGGCCGGCTCGCCGTCGGCCAGGTGCAGGTCCGATGCACCGAGCGTGAGCGCGTGCTCCACCAGCGCCTCCAGCTGCCGGCTGGGGCGGGGGACGCGGGGGGGAAGGCGGGGAGAGGGGCTCGGCGCCTCGGGTTGCGGCGCTGCCCGCTGGACCGATGACGGCGCGGGCAGCTCCGGCTCGGGCTCGGGCTCGGGCTCGGGCTCCGGGCGCACCTCCTCGCGGCGCCGGAATCGAGCGCCGCGGGGCGTCAGCTGCACGTCGTAGGCGCCGATGCCGGCGGGTGCGTAGTCGAACCGAGGTTGCTCGCCCGCATCCAGTGCTGTGCGCCGCTCATCGGTCACCAGCTCGCCGAGCAATAAATTGTACATCTCTACGTCGACCTGCGGAAAGAACAGCCGCAAGGGCCCGCCGGCACGGAGCAGACGCGGGGATTCGCCGGGGGTGAGCACGAGCTCATCACCCTGGTGCTGGCTGAGCATGCGGAGCAGGGTGTCGACCTGGGCCATGACTACCTCCGGGAAGGACCATGCAAGTGTGGTGCCCGCTGTCGAGGCGCCGGGGCCCGGGGTTCTGCGCTCGGGTGTGACAGTTCGTCAGCAGCAGCCCTCGATGCGGTCATCCCTGCGACAAGGCGTCCAGGTCACGGCGCACGGTGCGGGGGTCGACGGCGAGGGCTGCCCCGAGATCCCGGGGCGACGGGTCGGCCCCCTGGTCGTGGGCTTGGGCCAGCAGCTCGAGCAGCACCTCGCGCCGGGTGGTCGGCGAGTGGTGCGGACGGGGCGCCCACACGACCGTGACGGCGGCGCCCAGCGGCCCTCGCACCGGCTGACGGCGTTGGTGGGGGAGCAGCGGCCAGTGTGGCGGCCACCATCCCCGGTGCCGGACCACCGCCCATGCCAGGTCGGCCCACCGGGCGAGCCAGCGCGCCCGCAGTGCCTCGGGTCGCCGGCTCAGCGCGGCGTCGAGCGTGGCGGCGCCCACCTCCAAGGTGGACTCGCGGATGTCGCCGAGCAGGATCGCCGTCGAGGCTGCCTCCACCGGATCCCCGGCGCGCAGCTCCAGCGCGGCACGGGCGTCGCCCAGCCGGCCCTGGGCTGCGAGCACCCGCGCAACCAGCCAGCGAGGGGGGGCGGCGACCTGGTCCAGGGCCTCCCGGGCCTGTTGCGCGCAGCCGCGGCCGGCGGCGAGCTCGGCGATCAGCTCGGGGTCCCGAGCCAGGGCCGTCGCGGCGAGCGTGTGCCCGTCCGCCGCCAGCGCTCGTGCGCAGAGATCCGGGTCCGGGCCGCTGGCCGCAGCGGGGTCGCCAGCGGCCAGGGCGATGCGTTGCGCCAGGTTCGCCGCGATGTCAGCGGGCAGCGCGCCCGTGGCCTCGCCCCGCGCGAGGTGTTCCGCGGCGAGCACCGGGTCGTCCTCGACGAGCGCCACGGCACACAGGCCCGCCTCGTGTCGGGCGCGCTCTTCCGGCCACGCGCCCGCATGGGCGAGCATGGCGTGGTGCACCGACCGGGCCGCCGCGGTGGCCCGCTGACCGCGTAGGCGCTCGGCCAGTGCTGCCGCGGCCTGGGAGCGCTGAGCGGGGCCGAGGTCGGACCCGAGCACCTCGGCCAGGTCGCCGGTCGGGGCGGGGGGCGATGGGCGCGGCGGCGGGGTGGGGGTGGGGTCGAGGCGCTCGGCGATCGCGGGGCAGGCCGGCCGGAGTCCGCCGGGCGTCTGCACCAGCCAGCCCGCCTCCACCGCATCCGTGGGGTGAAGCGCGCCCGGCCAGCGGCGGTCGAGCCACGCGCTGCGCCAGGGCTGCCCCCCGGTCAGGCCGTCCACGACCAGCGCGGCCCGCCCGCCCGACCAGCGGTACACGGCCTCGGCCTCCCGCGCGTCTCCCACGATCTCCCTGGCGAGCGTGCGAACGCCGTCCAGCGACAGCGGCGTCAGCGGCACCTGCACA
Source organism: Myxococcota bacterium (assembly GCA_047609825.1). Classification (GTDB taxonomy): domain Bacteria; phylum Myxococcota_A; class UBA796; order UBA796. The sequence goes on along the minus strand of JBLFXJ010000041.1, from coordinate 20,188 downwards.
TCGGCCGCCGGCCAGCGACCCGCCCGCACCACGAATGCCTGCCGGGAGAGCGCCTCTGCCGCGCGGGTGACGCTGGGGTGGGGCTCGCTGTCCACCAGCACCGCCACGGGTCGCTCGGCGCACATCGCCTCGACGAGCGCCAGCGCCTCGCGCTCGCCCCCGGCAGAACCGTGGGCGCGCTCCCGGGCCAACACGTCCATCGCCCGCCGCACCGACTCCGCGAACGGAGCGCGCCCGCACCGGATCACCCAGAACCCGCGCCAGGTCGCGGCCCGTGCGGTGGCTTCCAGCATTCGCGTGCGCCCGCTCCCGCACGGACCGACCAGGGCGATCGGCGCATGGGTCCCGTGCTGCGACCGCTCCAACAACACCCTGAGGGTGGCGATGGCGTCCTCGCGGTCCACCAGGGGCAGGCGGTGGGCCGCGGGTATCGGCGCGGGTCCGTCGGGCTGACGCCTGAGCTCGCGCACCAGCGCCAGGGTGGGGGCGTCGGGCTCGTCCCCATGCTCCCGTCTGAGCCGGTCGCGGAACCGCGCGAACAACTGAAGCGCCTCACCGCTCCGGCCCAGCACCGCGAGCACCTGGAGCAGCTCCCGCATCGCCGACTCCCGGAGGGGGTCCCGTCCGAGCAGCTGCCGTCCCACCGCCTCGGCCTCCGATGGCCGGCCGGCCTGACGGAGCGCGGTGAGCAGCCCGCCCAGCGCCCAGTCCAGGCCCTCGTCCACCTCGTCGCGCACCGGATCGATCCACTCGGCGGTGACCCCGGGGGCCACCTCGCCGTGGTGGGATGTGCGCACGGCCTCGAGCGCGTCGATGTTGTGCGGCGCTGAGCGAGCGACCCGCAGTGCGGATCGGAATCGGGCCAGGTCGCAGCTCGCCTCCAGGCGCACCGTGTCGCCGTCCGCCACCACCACCCGCGGCCCCCACGCCCGGCGCAGGCGGCTCACGGTCTCTGACAGCCGGCGTCGCCCCGCGCGCTCGGACTGGTCTGGCCACAGATCCGAGGCCAGCCGGGATCGGGTGACGGCGCCGCGCTCGGCGCACGCGAGCCGCACCACGACCTGACGCCCCTTGTCCTGCACGTGGGCGAGCGGCCCGTCCGACCCGCTCACCTGCACCTCGCCGAGGATGCGTACTGTGTACATACCTACTCCACCAACGCCACCACCGGCCCGTGCGCGAACAGGTCCAGCAGCGCGTGGTCGGCCTGGTCGTGCACCAGCAAGCGGTACAGCACCTGGGTGCCTGCCCAGTCGGGGGCGGCGGGCCGGAACTGGCTGCCCACGATGGGAACCACGCGGTCGCCGGTGCCCAGTCCGCCGGTGCGGCGCGCCTCGTGGAACGGGCCGTCGGCCCACATCGTGCCCAGCGGAGCCAGCAGCCCCTCTCCGCCCTCGTTGCGCACCGGCATGAAGGCGATGGAGCTGCGCACCCGCGTGTCGTGGGCCACCGCGATGGTGGTCCCGTCGGCGCAGTCGGCGATGGCGTATCCATCCGCCGCGAGGCCGTTCCAGGACTCCACGTCGCGGCGTGCATCCCGGGTGCGGATCGTGCCACCGGGGGTGCGCCAGGTGAGGGTGTCGATGCCGCCGTGGCAGTCCAGCGGCGTGAGCACCACCGAGCGGAGCGAGGGCTCCGGTCCGGTCTCGCCGAGCTGGGCGTCCACCTCTACGACCACGCCGGGCAAGCCCTGCCAACGGGACAGGCGCCGGGTGATCGTGCCGCTGCCCAGTCCGCAGATGTCGATCGACCAGGACTCCATGGTGGAGGCGCGGTATCGCAGTGGGCTCACCTCTGCGGTGCGGCCTTCGAGCACGGCGACGCGGCCGCCGTCGGCGCAGTCGATGAACGGCGGGAGGAGGTTCGGCACAGTCGGCGCGTCCGCGTCGGTCAGCTCGCCGAGGGCCGGCCCGCCGTCCTCCGCCCGCACCCACGACTCCACGCCCCCGGGCGACACCTCCACCACCGCGGTCACGGTCGCGTACAGCTCGCCGTCGTCCTCCGACAGATCGATGGCAGCGGGGATCGTGGCTCCGTCGGCGTCGACCAGGCTCAGCAGGCGCCCCGGAGCCACCCACTCGGCGGCGAGGCGATGGTCGCGAAGCAGGGTGATCCCGCCGCTCTCCCGTGGGTTGATCACCAGCACATCCCCTGGATCGCCGACGCTCGAGGCGGCCACGGTCAGCGCCTCCGCGGCGAGCACCCGAGCCGTGCGGGCCTGCGCGCTGCCACTCTCCGCCCGGTCGGGATGGAGCAGCGGTGCGGCCAGACCGTAGTTGGTGGTGGCCAACGCGAGCAGCCGGGCGTCGAAGGCCGCTCTCCGCAGCGACGACACCTCGGGGTCGTCCGGCGCGAGCAGCGCTGCCGATGCGTCGGCAGCGCGCGCTTGCTGCACCACGGCGAACAGGCGGTGGTTGGCGTCCTTCTCGGCCCACGACTGAAACCCATCCCCCGTGCCGTCCGCCACATCGCCGGGCAGCACGTGCCGCGCCACGGGCGGGTGGTCGGCCAGGTAGTCGCCGATGGTGCTCCACTCCACGAACGGCAGCGCCCGCGCCGCCGCGATCTCGCGGTCGAAGTTCTCCCACGTCTCGCTGTCGGCGTCGAAGTGCACCACCAGCAGGGTGTCGCCCGCGTGGCTGTCGTGCAGCTGCTGGGCCCAGCCAGCCAGGCCTCCGTGGTCGAGCACGTCCGCGTGGTGCCACACGGGAACGGCGGTCATCTCGCCGCCTTCGAGCGGGTCGTGGAGGGTCACCGGATTGAACGCCTCGTGGCCGGCGAGGTCCACGTCCTGACGCAGGGCCGTGAACCCGTTCGCGGCGTAGAACAACGTGACCCAGTCGATCCCCAGCGCGGGGTACCCGCTGAGGTGGTCCGGGCTGAACATGCACTCCTGGGGCTGCACGCCGGCCTGCATCGGCCCGATGGCGGCCTGGGTGCTCGCACGGCCCCGCAGCACGGCCTCGGTGAACTCCTCCGCGGTGGACGCCGCCATCGCGCCGTTGTTCCAGCTCATCAGCCGCACCTGGTCGCGGCCATCCCCCACCCGCTCCTGCAGGTGGGCGAGCACATCGGGGGCGTGCTGGGGCATCCACAGGTCGGTGGTCCAGGCGTTGTCGCTGTCCCAGTCGGCCCGCACCTCGGGGTGCGCCTCGAGCCAGGTGAGGGTGCGCCGCATCACGTCGATGTCCTGGCCGAAGCCATCGTCGTCCGGGGTGTCGCCTCGGTAGGAGTGGTAGTAGTTGATGTGGTGCGAGATGGCGATGTGGACGGTACCCCCTGCGCTGTTCGGCGCTGAGTCGCCGTCGCCAGGGGTCGACACCACGACCTCGCCACCCCAGGTCACGCCGGTGGTGGGCCCGATCCCGGCGGCGGGCCCAGAGCCGGCTGCGGTCCAGCGATCTGCGTCCAGCCGCCACAGGCCCCGGCTGGCCGAAGCCACGTTCAGACCGCCATTCCCCACGGCCACGTCCACCGCGTCGCTGGGCCCTCCCAGCGGGCTCCAGCCGTCGTCGCCGAGGGCGAACACGCCTTGGTCGAGGGTGGCCACGTACACCCGGCCGTCCTCGCCGAAGGCCGCCGCCGTGGCGTGGTCCGAGCCGAGGTCGCCCGTGATGTCGGTCCAGCTCGTGCCGCCGTCTTCGCTCGAGAACACCGCCCCCGCGAGCAGCCCGTCGAAGTCCGCAGGCATGATCCCCGTGGGCACCTGTGCTGTGGCCACGATCCGGTCGTCCAGCACCGCCACGTCCGTGAACAGCAGCGCCAGGCTCCCGCTCGAGCTCATGTCCACCAACCCCCACCCGCCGCCGCCATCGTCCGACCGGAACAGTCCGCCCACGGTCGCGAGCCACCCCACCCCATCCGGCCCCTCCGCGACCGCCATGGGCGTGGGCCGGGCGTCGTTCCCGGCGAGGCCGAGCAGCGGGTTGTCGAGCCCTGCATCGGCGAGTCCCCATCCGGCCGCGGTGCGACGGTGCAAGCCCTTGCCGTGCACGAACACCAGCTCGTTGCCGCCCAGCTCGCCGACGAACACCAGCCGGCCGGGAGGGAGGCCCTCGGTGGACACCTGGGTCGGCGGCTCGGTCAGTCGGGTGATCGTGCGATCATGCGCGATCAACACCCCGGAGGACGACGCAGCGAACGCGGTGACCGGCCCGGCGACGGTGGTTGACGGGGCCAGATGGTGGGCCGTGGACGCGGCTGGGTCGGTGTCCTCGTCAGGCTCCGCGGCGCAACCGAGCAGTGCGAGCAGCAGCATTCCGGCTCCTCGCTCAGGTGGACGCGCGCGCTTGCCATTCGTCGGCCTGCCGCCGGGCGCGGCTCCAATGGAACAACAACTCTTCCGGCGCGGTGCCGTCGAGGAGCGCGCCTTCCGGGCAGCGCGGGTACAGATCCGACAGGTCGTGCACGCCCGCTGTGGTGCAGCGTCGCACCACGTGATGCCGACGCAGCTCGACGGCACTCTGGAGCCCAGCGGCGCCGATCAGCTCGAGGGCGGCGTGCACCGTCTTCGCCTGGAATGCCTGCACCCGCAGCGCCTTGTTCGATACGTTGAGCCCCTTCATCAGCTCCGCGTCCTGGGTGGCGATGCCGGTGGGGCAGTGGTTGGTGTTGCACTTGAGCGCCTGGATGCAGCCCAGGGAGAACATCATCGCCCGCGCCGAGTTGCACGCGTCGGCGCCGAGCGCCATCTGCCGCACCATGTGGAACCCGGTGGCGATCTTGCCGGCCGAGATCAGCCGGATGCGGTCCCGCACGCCGGCGCCCCGCAGCGTGTCGTGCACGAACGCCAGCCCTTCCACGAGGGGTGTGCCGACGCGGTCGCTGAACTCCATCGGTGCGGCACCGGTGCCGCCCTCGGCGCCGTCCACCGTGATGAAGTCGGGTGTGATGTCGAGGTCGACCATCGCGTGCACCAGCGCCATGAACTCGGCCGGCTGACCCACGCAGAGCTTGAACCCGACCGGCTTTCCGTCCGCCAGCTCGCGCAGCTGCTGGATGAATCGGACCAGGCCGTACGGGCCCTGGAAGGCGGTGTGGGCGGGCGGAGAGAGCACGTCTTCGCCCATGGACACGCCGCGGATGCGGGCGATCTCGGGCGTGACCTTGGCTGCAGGCAGGATGCCGCCGTGCGCCGGCTTCGCCCCCTGCGACAGCTTCAGCTCGATCATCTTCACCGTGTCACGCGCGGCGTTCTCTCTGAATTTTCCAGGATCAAAGCCGCCTTCCGGCGTGCGGCAGCCGAAGTAGCCGGTGCCCACCTGCCACACGAGGTCGCCGCCCTGCAGGTGGTGCGGCGAGATGCCACCCTCGCCGGTGTTGTGGGCGAAGCCGCCCATCCGTGCACCCTGGTTCAGCGCCATGATCGCGTTGCGCGACAGCGAGCCGTAGCTCATCGCCGACACGTTCAGCAGCGACAGCGAATAGGGCTGGGTGCAGTGCGGGCCACCGACAAGAACGCTGTGGGCCACGTCGGTCACCGCTGTCGGGTACAGCGAGTGACGAAGCCACTCGGCGCCGAGCGCGTAGTAGTCGTCGCGGGTGCCGAACGGCACCGTGTCGGGGGCGTTCTTCGCGCGCTGATACACCACGGCGCGGTCTTCGCGGTCGAACGGCCGCCCGTCCGAGCTCGACTCCACGAAGTACTGCTGGATCTCAGGTCGGATCGACTCCAGCAAGTACCGCAAGTGCGCCAGCAACGGGTAGTTTCGCAGGATCGCGTGATGGGTCTGGTTCATGTCGGCCCAGCCGCGCCAGGTGAGCGCTGCCCACGGCACGAGCAGCAGCCAGAACGGCCACCAGAGCCAGCCGATGACCAGCAGCACCGCACCTGAGACGGCGGCGGTGCGCACGAACATCTTGGGGGACCAGTGCTCGAGGAAGTCGGGGACGCTCTGGTACACCCCCGTCCGGGGCTCGGTGCCTGGCACCGGAAGTTCGTTCATGGGCGGATGATCGCAGTGGTGGATGGTGGGGTCAATGCGCGCGACGGAGCCGTCCCGCTCGCGGAGCCTGGGGGGCACTGTAAGCCGCTGGAACTTCGCCCGTTGGCGCCGCACTGGACCACGGAGCCACCATGAAGACGATCGTCCCCGTCCTGTTCGCCCTCGCCTGCGCCGGCCAGTCCGCACCCCCGGTCGAGGTGCATGCCCCGACCAGCGCCTCCGCGGTCAGCCTGGCCGGACTCGCGCGCGGGGGGGAGGCCGCGGCCACCCCGGAGCGGAAGCAAGTCCGCACGGCGCAGATCTCGGTTGAGGTGGAGGCTTATGCGACGTTCGAGCCAGATCTTCGGGCATGGCTCGATGCCCACGGGGGACATGTGGCCGAGCTCGACCTGCACCACGCGGGCGGCAGCGTCCAGTGGGGTCGGCTGGTACTGCGTGTTCCGGCCACGGCACTCGACGCCGCGGTGGGGTGGACCGACGAGCGGGCCAGCGTGCGGAGCCTGGCGTTGGACGCCGTGGACGTGACGGCGGAGTGGGTGGATCTGGACGCCCGACTCCGCAACCTGCGACGCACCGAGGATCGGCTCGCGGAGCTGCTCGGGGCTGGCACCGGCTCGTTGGTGGACGTGCTCGCGGTGGAGCGGGAGCTGTCGCGCGTGCGCGGGGAGGTGGAGGCGCTGGAGGCGCGCCTCCGCACACTGGATGGTCAGGTCACGCTCGCGACCATGACCCTCGATGTCAGCACCCGGCGTCCCTCGACGGTCACCTCGTTCGTCGAGCAGGCCGGCGAGACCCTGGACGGCTCGGTGCGCGCCCTGGCGACCGTGAGCCGGGGCGCCGCTCTAGCCGCAATCGCCGTCACGCCCTGGGCCATCGTCGGGTTCGGCGGGCTCGCCGGCGTGGGTGGCGTGGGCGCATTCGCCGTCAGGCGTCGGCGCAGCCAAGGGCGATGAGGTCGATGGGGCTGGCGGGTGGTCGGAGCCAGCCGTCGTCGCAGGCCGGCGGGAGATGACGCCACCGCTCGCCGCCGCCGAGCGCCATCGGGCCCCCAGGGCCGTCTGGGAGGGTGAGCATCGACCAGCTCTCCAGGCGCTCGTCGCCGTGCTGGGCCACGCACTGCAGGCCGGGCCGCGGAGGATCCACGTCGTCGTACAGGGCCAGGTGGATCAGCGCGACCGCCTCGGCGCGAGTGCCGTGGTTCGCGATGGCCCGGATCGCGTCGTCCAGCTGCACGCACAGGTCATCGCCCACCACCCAGGACTCCCAGTCACGGCCCGCCACCCGCACCACGACCGATCCGCGGATTCGCCCATGGAGCAGGTCCTCCAGGGTCAACGCCGCTGCGAGGTGGGTCAGTGTGCGCGCATCGGTGGGCACCTTGGCGCGGGCCGGGAGCGAGCCGAACGCGGCCAGTACCTCCGACATCGGATCGGGTGGCGCGAATCGCGCGGGTCGCCCGCCGCCGGCGTCCGTCACCCACGGGCGGAGCACCTCGGGCAGCTCTGCGGGCTGGTCTGTCTCCGGCGTGGTGGCCCAGTCGCGGGTCGGCGTGGAGAGGCCGGTCGTGGGGTCGCGGCGGTAGGCGAGGGTCGCGGCCCACCAGCGGGCGGCCGTGTCGGCGCCGGCGTCGAACAGCAGCGCTTGTTCCGGCAGGTCCGGCGCCGAGAGTCGGGCGACCACCATCACCTGCTGCGCGCCGCGGGCGAGCAACGCCACGGTGGCGCCAGGGTGGAATGCCGGATCGTCCCTGGACAGCCGGTCCAGGTCGAGCGTCTCCACCGCGGTGTCGGTCACCCGGACCAGCCGGGGCAGCGGACCCCCGGCCAGCATGATCTCCTCACGCACGGCGTCCATGAGCCACGACCGCACCGCGCCCCGATCGCGAGGATCGAGGTGCGCTGGGAGGGGTCGCCGGACGAGTCGCGTGGACATGGCTCACGCTACCATCCGCGGCCGGAAGGGGGTCACTCGACCCGGGCGTGCGCCACCCGGATGTTCCCGGGAGTGGCGGGACCCTCCGGCTCTTCGCGGAACCCCACCCAGAGCGAGCGCCCGTCGGTGGTGAGCGCCGGTCGTTGCTCGCTCCCTCCCCCCCCCCACACGGGCACGGCGTCGTGCAGCGGCGTGCCGCTCGCCAGGTCGAATGGCTGGAGCAACACGGTGCCGCTGGCCGGCGCAGGCAACACATCGAACGCCACAACGGCCAGACCCCGCATGAGCTCCACCACCGGCTTGTCGGCGGTACCATCCAGCAACAGGGTGGGTGGGTGCGGGGGCACTCCGCTGGGAAGCATGCGGAGCCAGCTCACGCGCTCCGGCCGGTCCTCCCGCCACACCACCGCGCGATCGTCGCCGTCGGCCGCCACCATCGGTCGGGTCACCACCGTCGCTGACGTCCACACCTCGGTGCGGCTCAGCTCCCGCTGCTCGGTGTCGAGCTCCAGCAGCCACACCGTGCTGCGCACCCCGGCCTCGCCCTCGGGCTCGCGGGTCACCCAAGTCACTGCGGTTCCGGCCACGGTCGGGGCTACGTCGGGGGGAGAGCCGCCAGACAGGCCAACATCCAGCTCCGTCCACGGGCTTACCGAGCCGTCGGGGCGCACCCGCGACAGGCGGTACCGGGCCGTCTCACCGCCCTCCAGCCGGTCGCTGCTGAACCAGACCGCGATCACACCGCCATCGGGGGCCGGCGCCAGATCGGGGGCCTCGAGTCGCTGGCCGTCCGGTGTGGCCTGCAGCGTGGTCGTGTCGCCGATCCGGTTCAGGGCCGTGTCGAACCGGGCGGCGTGTACCCCCGCATCGTCTGCCCAGCCCACCCAGTACCCGTCGGCCGTCGCCACCACGTCGGGCCGGCAGGGCACATCCTCTGGGCAGCGGGTGAAGCGCTGGAGTTCGGTCGCCGGTGCCCCGTCCGGCGTGAACAGCCGCAGGTAGCCGCCGGGAGGGAGCGTCTCCTCGTCCCAGGTCGCGGCCAGCTGGCCGGCTCCGGAGGCCAGGGTCACGTGGTGCTGCGGACTGCGGGTCGACTCGGGCGTCAGCGACCACACAGCGTCCACGAACACGCGCGTCGGCGTGATCGGCGTCGCGCTGTCGTCGCTGGCGCCCGGCCGCGGCGACTTGTCGCCAGCGCAGCCCAGGGAGAGGCACAGGAGCAGCAGCGCGCGAGGTCTGTTCACGTCAGGAGACTAGCCGGGAGAGGCGTCTTCGTCAGGTTGGGCATTTTGCTACCGATCGGTAAAATGTTGCCCGAAACTGTGTTTAGTAGGCAGAAAGTTTCTAACCGGCTGATCTGTGGAAAACAGGGCAGGGTTGGGCCGGGTCTCGTGTGGAAGTGAGTTACCCAACTGTGGATCGATGCGCTCTATTGTCCAGGATCCACTGTGCCGGCAGGGGTTGGCACGCCCCCTGCAAGGGCTTGTTGCGAACACCGGAGCCCGGTGGTCGACCGACAATAGAGCCCCACGCCGATGGTTCACACCTAGGTAGGGATCGTCGGCGGCAAGCTCTTTGAACGTCAGAAACCTCATGAAGGTCTGTGTGCGCCGCGGCAACGCGGGGTGCACGACGGATCCTCCGGACAGACCCCAGATCGGCGTTGGGCGCACCACGGTGCGAACGGTGAACCGAGGGGGGGATTCGGTTGACGGTGAGCGCCTACGGGTGGTCATCGGCGCGCTGCTCGCTCGCGAGTGGCAAACCAGACGGAGGCGGCGGCCGAAAGGCCCCGACCGGACCTTGGAGAGGAACAGAAGCCCATGGGAGATGAGGAGTCTGCGTCGCTTCACCGCGGCGTGGGCAGGCCGACTTCATTGATGGAGTAAAGCCCTGGAGTGGCGGGGAGTTTGGATAGGCGTTCGCTGGCTGTGAGGCCGTGCAGGTGAACGGTGAGTCCGGGCTCTCGAAACCGCAGGAGGGCAGCCGATGCGCAGAGATGTGGTTCGGCGCTGTCGATGAGGAGTGGTCTTCGAGGGGACGATTGCGTCGCGAGGAGCAGCCTCGCTCGGAACGTCAGGACGTGCGGCAGCCGATGATCCTCCGGGGTCTGAGGCGATCGGTCCGACGGAGCGGGTGTGGCGGTGAAACGAGGCGAACCTCGTCCGGTACTGGAGTGCAATACCTCTGGAACCCGCGTGTGGAGAAAGCCGTCGAGGTGGAGTGAAACCACGAGGACGGAACGAGACCAGGGGATTGGCATTCTCTGGCCAAAGCGGCCCTCTCGAGGGTCGTGGGAGTGGACACACGCAGGAACATCGGATGCGAGGCGACAAAGGCCAACCCCAGGAGAGGCGCGATGCGTCGGGATGGAGTGCTTCGGCACGAAATGACGACAAAACGCCGTTCTGGTGCCGGGACTTCGAAGGCGAGGGTAACGAGTGATGGGTGTCCCGAGCTGTTCACAAGACAACTCGATGGGCAGCCGCTGTAAGGTCCTCGAGGTCGAGTCCGGAGACGGGCAACGACGCGGAGGGCAGGCGCGAAGGCTAACGAGCGCCAGCTGGCAGCGGTTGTGGCAACAGCATCCACGACATTCGGTCCAACGTCGGGAGTCATCCTTCAGTCTGCACGCTTCGGCGGGCTGGTGAGGGAACGGAACCAGAGACGCAAACCTCTGGAGGGGAGTCTCCACCATGGGCTCAGGTGTTTACGCAACCCGCTCGGCTTCGGCCGGGCGGGTTGTGGTCGTCTTGGATCTGGCGCTGCTTGGGCAATCGAGTTCCCAGCCGACAGCGATCCCCCTGTGGACAACCTGGCTCACGGTCCGCCGGCTGCCATCGTGTCCGCCATCCACGTGGTGAATGCATGCACCCGCGGGATCTCCATCCGCCCCTCGGGGGCCACGATCCAGTACGAGAATGGGCTGAGCAGGGTGGGGCCGAAGGGGCACACCAGTCGTTGCTCGGCGAGCTCGATGGAGACGAGGCTCGAGCGCGCGAGCGTCACGCCCTGCCCAGCCACCGCAGCCGTGATCGCCATGCTCGCGTGGCTGAATCGGGTGCGCGCCGACGCTGACAGGTCCACGCCGGCCACCCGGGCCCACCGCTCCCAGTCCGTCTCTGGCTTGCGGTCGGCGAACACCGTGTCGGACAACAGCCGGAATCGTGCGAGGTCCTGGGGTCGCCGCAACGCATCGGGGCCGTCCAACAGGCGCGGACTGCACACCGGGAACACACGGTCGGTGGTGAGCTGCCGAACCTCGAGGTCGTGGTAGCCGCCTTCGCCATACCGGATGCACACGTCGAACCCCTCCCGCGCCGGGTCCACCACGCGGTCTGTCGCCGAGATCCGTACGTCGATCTCCGGGTGTGCGAGCTGAAACGCGTCGAGGTGGGGCACCAACCAGCACACGGCGAACGAGGGTGAAGCGCTCACGTGCACGGTCCCGCTGGTGCGCTGCTGCTCGATTCGCCACAGCGTGCTGGAGATCCGGTCCAGGCTCTCCGCGACGGCCTTCGCGAGCTCGGCCCCCTCCTCGGTCAGCACCACGCCGCGCCCGGCACGGTGGAACAACGGGAACCCGAGGTGGGTCTCGAGCTGACGGATCTGATGGCTCACCGCCCCTTGGGTCACCCCGAGCTCGCGGCCGGCTTGGGTGAAGCTTCCGCGTCGCGCGGCCGCGTCGAACATGCGGAGCGCGTTCAGGGATGGCAGGGGGCGTCGCACGTCGCGCAGCTCGGGGTTCGGGTGCGGCCGGACGGGTGCCTGCGGCCTGGACCATGGGGTATCCTGCGGCCGGAGGTGTCCATGCGCGCCGATCTCCTCGCGCTGCTCGCACTTGCCGCCTGTGCGCCCCACGCCGAGCCCTGGTCCGTCGGGCTCCAGCTCGACCACCCCGAGGTGCTCGCCGAGGCGCCGCAGTCCGAGCCCGCACCTCCACCGGATTTCCTCGATCTGGCGGCTCCGGCCTCGATCACCGAGGGGGCCCGGCTCTCGCTCGAGGTGAGCGGCGCCGACCCCGGCGACCGCATCACCTTCATCTACACCACCCGCGGCTATGCGGTCACCTGCCCCGCATTGCTCGGCGGCGAGTGCGTGGACCTCCGCGATCCGCGGGTGCTCGCGACCGTGCCTGCCGATGCCGATGGTGTGGCCCGATACAGCGTCGTGGTGCCGCTGGGCACCGCCGGCGCCACGGTGTTCCTCCAGGCCGTGTACGTCGACGGCCCAGCCAGCATCATCTCCGACCCCGAGTCCGTCGATGTGCTGCCCGGCGACGCTGACTTCCTCACGCCCTCCAAGCTCCAGGTCGACGCGTATTGGGGGGTGAACACCGAGGGTGAGGTGGTGCCCGTGCGCTCCGGCGGCCTGCTCTACCCCAGCGCGGTCGCGATTCGCATGGCCACCGACATCTGGAGCGGCGACTTCGACGACACCGGCAACTACTGCACGCTCCGGTACAACATCGACGCCAGCCCGCGGTCTCCCTGGGCGCCAGGCATGTGGTACGGCATCGATGCGGTGTTCGGCTCCCGCAGCAGCGACTGCGCCCTCGATCCGGTGGAGTGGCCCGATCCGCTCGAGTTCTTCGACGACATCCCGTTCCGACTCGCCATCGGGCCCGAGAGCGAGGTCACCATCACCTGGCTCGAAGAGGTCACCGGGCCCGCCCGCCCGTACTACTCCGGCGGCAAGATGGACACGGACTGGCTCGGCGGCGACCGTCACGACTACGTGTACAGCTTCGCCTACCCCGTCGACCCGGCCACCATGGAGGTGCCCGACGGCGCCGGACCGGTCCTCGGCGCCGACATCCCCGCGCCGGACGGCATCGCCCCCGGCTGGTACTTCCTCACCGACGCCCAGTTCATCGAGCTGGACTGATCCTACCGCGTCGGGCTGCCCCGGTGCCTGCTCTCCAGAGGCGTCCCATGCTGCGCTCACTCCTCCTGCTCGCGCTGCTCGGCTGCGCCCCGACGCCCGACGACCTCCCGGCACTCGGCTACCGGGCCCAGCTCCTCGATGCCGCAGCGTGGGATCTGCCCGTCGAGCGCGGCGCGGTGCCCGAGGTGCTCCACGTAGACGCACCAGCCGAGGTGTTCGAGGGTGCGGTGGCCGCGCTCACCGCATCGGCCGAGCCCGGTGACCCCATCGCCTTCGTGTACAGCACCGCCGGACCGGGCGTCAGCTGTCCGGACGTGCTGCTGGGTGCGTGCCTCGACATCCGGCGGCCCCGCCTGCTCGGCTGGGCCGACACCGATGCGGATGGCGAGGCGCGGCTGCCGGTGCCCGTGCGCTGCGGAGTCGCCCCGCTCACGGTGTGGGTCCAGGCGGTCTACCTCGGCGAGTTCGAAGCCGTGATCTCCGAAGAGGTCGCGGTGATCGACCTGTTGCCGAGCGATGACTGCGGTCTGCGGCCGGATCGCGTGATGTTCGACCTGTACGTCGGCGTGCAGGACAACACGCTGCAGCCGGCGATGCTCGGGCCCGACACCTACGCGCCGTCACTGAACATCCGCCTCGGCAATGCCGATTGGTCGGCCGACATCGCGGCGGGTGTCGATGATCCGTCCAACTACTGCTCGATGTACTGGCGCCTCGAGGGCTCGCCGCGCACCGACTGGGCCGACGACATGTGGATCGGGTGGGACCTGGCGCTCTCCGCCCCGGTCACCGACTGCGCGCTGTACCCGGGCACCCTGCGCGACGACCCGTACGGGTTCATCGAGAGCGGCGACTGGCGACTGGCGTTCGGGGAGGTGTCGGCCGAGACGGCGGACTGGCTGCCGCTGTTCACCACGCCCGAGGAGCGGGACCGCCTGATCGGTGCCAAGGTCGACACCGGCGCGCTGTACGGCGAACACTGGGACTACACCTACACCACGGTGTACCCGGTGGACGCCGACATGGTGGTCGAGCCGGCGCTCGCTCCATTCCTCGCCGACGACGTGCGCACGCCCTCGGGCGTGGTGGACGGCTGGTACCTCACCTACTCCGGCGTCGTGCTGGCGCTTCCGTGATCAGTCAGCGTCGCGCGCCGCATCCCGCCGGGCGAGCTCCGCCTCGATGACCGCTCGCACCTCCGCCGCGGTCTCGGCGGGGAAGAACTGGTTCTCGCTGTAGTAGTTCCCGGCGAGCACGTTGAGCGACCAGTCGCTCGCGCTGTCGATCCACACCGGTCCGAAGTCCAAGTCCCAGAAGTAGCTGCCCGGCGCGCCCAGGGTGCTCTGGTGGCAGCAAGCGCAGGTGCACCGCCGAATCTCATCTTCCAGCCAGGCCAGATCGGGGTCGTCCACCCGTGGGTCGGGATCGTCGTGGGAGGCCCAGCTCCGGTCGAACGATTCACCAGGCTTTCGGCCGTCTTCTGCGATCACGGCCAGGCAGGTGGCGTCGTCGACGGCCTGCCCCTGCGGGAGGCAGTCGTCGTGCCCCGGCAGCGTGTGGTGGGTGCCGGTGGGCGGCGAGGAGGACCCGGAGGGGACGGTGGCCGACGCAGCCGTGTCGACGGGCGGAACCTGGGCCGGCGTGCACGCGAGCCAGAGCACCACGATCATCGGCCGAGGGCCTCGGCGAGCACGGCGAAGAACGGCTCGGGGTGCTCGCGGTGGAGGAAGTGGCCGCCGGGCACCATGCGCACCTCACACGGGGCGTCGACCATGCGCGTGCTCCGCTCGAAGTCGGATGCGGTGGCCACGCCGTCCGATTCGCCGCCGATCACCCAGCTGGGCACCCGGATCTTCTCCCGGAGGAACGCCGGTGGTGCTGGCGTGAGGCAGCGGTAGTAGCCGAGGGCGGCATGAGCGCCGTCCGGCGCTGCGAAGGCGTTCTTCACCGACTCGAACTCACTCTCGGGCCAGTCGTGGGCGGGGGACCAGCGCTCGTACATCGTGCGCACGCTGGCGAAGTCGTTCGCCGCGAATCGGCCGGTCGCACCCGGCAGGCGCAGGGTGAGGAAGTGGCGGGCTCCCCACAGCTTGATGGGGTTCAGCGCCAGGGTGTTCGGGTGCGGGATGGCCACCGTCACCAGCTTCGACACCCGGCTCGGGTCCAGCGAAGCGGCGGAGTACGCCGCCATCGCACCCCAGTCGTGCCCCACCACCACCGCCTGGTCTGCGCCCAGGGCCTCGATCCAACCCAGTACATCCTGGCCGAGGGTCTCGGCGCCGTAGTCGTCGTCCGGTGGCGACGCGCTGGGGGCGTAGCCGCGGAGAAACGGCGTCACCACGCGGTATCCGAGGGCCGCGATCCGGGGCCGCAGGTCGTCCCACGTGTGGGCCGTGTCGGGGAAGCCGTGGAACAACAGCGCCAGCGGGCCCTCACCGGCCTCGAGGTAGGCCAGGTCGAGGCCGTTCACCCGGAGGGTCTGCACTGCGGTCTCGGGCACGTGCGTTCGCATGTCGTCCACCTATCCGTCGCCCTGCATCCCGTCGCGGGACCGGCTCATACGCGCGCGCCCACCGTGGCCCAGGCGCCGCGCCGCACCTCGATGCCTCCCCAGATCAGCTTCACCACAAAGCTGAGCGGGAACGCGACCCACACGCCAAAAGTTCCGAGCCCAAGAGTTATACCGAGGAACCACGACAGTGGGATCTGGGCGAGCAAGGTGGCGGCGGCGTTGATGCGCAGGCTGGTGCGGGTGGCGCCGGAACCCTGGAACGTGCCGACGCAGGCGATGTAGGCGCCGACGAACGGCATGCAGGTGCCGAGCAGCAGGATCCACTGCTCCGCGTAGTCGCCCAGCTCAGTGCCGGGCTGCACGTCGAACAGCATGAGGATCGAGGTTCTACCCAGCATGATCAGGATGCCGAGGGTGGTCATCACCACGAAGCACAGGGCCACCGAGGAGCGCAGGATCCGCCAGGCTTCGTCCACGTCGGCCCGGCCGAGGGACTGACCGACCAGAGCGCCGGTGGCCTGCGAGATCGCCATGCCGGGCACGAACGCGAGAGCCTGGATGCGGATGCCGATGCCATGGGCGGCTACGGCCAGCGGATCGATGCGTCCCAGCAGCCCGATGATGGTGAGGAAGCCGGCGTTGAGGATCAGCATGTCCAGTGCGGCGGGCCACCCCACACGGGCGAGGTCGGGGGCGAAGTGCACCCCGGGCCACCGCCGTGGGAGGTTGATCCCGTGCACCCGGCCAGTGCCCACGAACCCCACCAGCAGCACACAGGTCACGGCCTGGGAGATCAGCGTGCCGAAGGCGGCCCCCTGGATGCCGAGGGCTGGGAATCCGAAGTTGCCGAGGATCAGCGTGTAGTTTGCGATGAAGTTCACCGCGTTCGCCGCCACCGCGACGCCGAACGCGAGCCGGGTATTGCCCACGCCGCGGAGCACCGCCCCGAGCATGATGCCGAGGTAGTTCAGCGACGCGCCGGCGAGCATCGGGCGGAGGTAGGCCAGGCCGGCGTCCAGATCGGCGGGGCCCGCACCGAGCCCCACGAGCAGCGGCTGCGCGAGCACATTGCCCACCACCGCGGCCACGAGTCCGAGCCCGACGGCCAGCAGACAGGCCTGCCCCACGAGCACGGTCACCCGGTCGTGCTCGCCGGTGCCGTGGGCGCGGGCGACGAACGCGACCGATCCGACCGTGAGTCCGATCACGGCGGTCATCAGCAGGAACACGATCTGGGCTGCGAACCCCATGCCGGTGAGTGCTGTGGCCGCATCGGGGAGGCGCCCGAGCATGGCCGTGTCGACCGCCAGCGAGAGCACCGTGAGCACGTTCAGCCCGACCACGGGGGCGGCGAGGGACACCAGCCGGCGGAGCGAGGTGGGACAGATGCCCAGCGGGAGCAGCGCAGGCGGTGGGGGCGCGACCATGGCTGCGGCTCCGGGCGGACAGGACGACTAGCGCACGCGGGGTGGGCCGTCGCACCACGAACGGTCAGCGAACGAAACAGTCGTTCCAGCTGACGATGTCGATGGGGTAGGCCGTGAGTCCCGCCAGGTAGTCGTCCAGTGGCAGGCCGACATTGGGCGAGAACGACGCGGGCAGCGCGTCGGGGTCGCCGTCCGAATCGGAGCTGGCCGCCGCGTCCCACACCGTGGCCCCGAGGTCGGGCGACACCACGCTGTGGCTGTAGAACCAGAACGACTCCCACTCCCCCGTGCCCGCCCCATTCAGCAGGTGCGTGCGGAAGTCGTGGCCGACGATGATCTGGTCGGTGGCCACGCCGACGGAGCCCGCGAGCACCGAGAACAGGCACGACACGGAGTGGCAATACAGGGCGGAGCCCTCGGCGTGGTCGAGCCACGAGGTGAGGTCGAAGGTGATCCGGTCCCAGTAGACGTAGTCGCCCTCGTAGGCGCTGTAGGCGCGTACGCTGGGGTTGTACAACACGTTGGGGTGGTAGTGGATGTAGCCGTGGATGCCGTCGAGCACGGCGTGGGGCTCGGGCGGAACGCCGTCCAGTGCTGTGGCCAGCTCGTCGAGCACGGCGAACCATGGCAGCGGCGGCGCGTCTCCGTGGCCGGTGCCGTCCTGCAGCGTGGGCGCGTCATACAGCAGGTACAACGGGTGCTCGGTCAGCGCATGCCCGGGCACCGGCGCCCAGTCGCCATCCCCCAGTCGCGCCTCCCAGCGCCAGGTCAGCGCCAGGTGGTGATGGCCCAGCAGGTCGGGGAGTGGTGCGGCCGCCTCGAGCACCAGGGGGTCGCCGGGTGCCCACGGGCGGTCCTCTGTCAGCCAGCCGTCTGGCGCCAGCCGCAGCTCCGGCGCGCCGGCCTCGGTTCCGAGCGCGGGCTGGGGCTGACCGTCCGCACCCACCGCCGTGGTCCCCGGGGTCACCACGAGCCACGGAGTGGTGCCCGAGATGTACGCCGCCGGCACGCTGTGGGAGCCATCTCCCACCGACGGGGGCGCCGCGGCGCCCCACGGCGGGAAGTGCGTCTGCGCCCAGCCCATCGGCGCGGGCGCGGGCATCCCGTCGTCGTCGTCGAGGTCGCCCGCAGAGCCGTCGACGAATCCGTTGGCCCACTCGGGTGTGCCATCCCACAGGGGTCGGAGCCCCGCGGCCCACCGGTCGGTCTTGTGCCATGCCACCGACACGTGGCCGCCGGTGCCCTCCGAGGGGCCGGTGAAGTCGATGGCGACGGGACCCAGGCGGGCCACCCACAGCTCGAGTGGGTCGGCTACGGTGCCATCCGCGCACATCGCGTCGACCGTGACGGGGCCCGGCTGGAGGGGCTCGCCGGAGGCCGCTCGGCCTTCGAACCGGTACACGCCCCCGCCCATGTCGGCCAGCGCTGCGGGCGTGCCGGCGGCATCGACGGCGTCGGGCACGGCGGTGCAGGTGCCGCTGACCCGCACGACCAGCGTCGGGTCGCCCGCGAGCTTCGGGTCGATGACCCGGGCGTCGGCGGTCAGCTGCAGGCTGCCCGAAGCCGTCGTTCCCGTTCCTGTGCCCGTTCCCGTACCACCGGTCGTGCCGGGGGTCGGCGTCGTGGGGGAGGTGGTCGGCGGGGTGGACGCGCCGGGGCGGGTCGGGTCGTCGTCGACCTCGAGGGCCCCCTGTCCGGCACAGGCGACGAGCAGGAACAGGCATGGGAGGGTTCGCATGCTCCACCATAATCTACCGGTGAGTCCAACAGCGACCCCCGCCGGCGAACCATGGGTCTGCTCGCGAAGGACGACGAGCGATGGTCCCAGGCCCGAGCGCGTGACATGTACGTCGCGGCAGTGTCCCGGATCGACCTGCGTCAGTGAGTGGATAGTCGCTCGACCTGCAGCGAAAGTGAAGCAAATACCTGGCTTGTCCCGATCCGCATTCCGGCCGCGGGCGCCCGAGAGAATGATGTCATGTCCCGAGCGACGTTCAGCGGGCAACATGCTTTGCATGAAGACCTTCACTCTCCTCGCGATGCTGTTCGGCGCAACCTCCGTGGCCCAGGCCCAGGACTTCCGCATCAGCGGCGCGCCGGCCGCAGCTCCGAGCGCACGGTGCTCCCAGCTCTCCGCGGAGGCCGTCTCCGTACAGAGTCGGTCCACGTCTGCCGAGAGCGCCCTCGGAGGGCATCGGGTGTCGCTGGAGCAGGTCGAGGCGCGCCTCGCAGGGGGCAGCCTGGCACCCGAGCAGCTGGTCGAGCTGCTCGAGCTGCGGTTGAGCCTGTGGCACTCCATCCGCTCGGGCGAGCTCGCGCTGTACGGCATGTCCACCGAGGCCCGGATGGTCGGCTCGCAGCTCCACGCAGCGGGCTGTCGCTGAGGGCGGCCCTGTGTCCTCCGCGTTAGCGTCCACCGGCGACGTGTGGAGGCGATATGGCGGACGATGCCGAGGTCTGGCGGCCGACTGTGGTGCTCGAGGTGTACCGCCTCGCTGAGTCGCTCGGCCCAGCGATGGACCGCTTCCTGGCCGGTTCTCCCCTCGGCGCTCCCGACTTCGGCGCCTACTCGCTGCTCGGCCAGATCCAGCCCTGCACGCCGAGTGTGTTCGCCGAGCAGGCGGGCGTGGCCCAGTCCACCGTGTCGGCGTTCATCAAGCGGCTCGACAAGCGCGGCCACCTCGAGCGCACTGCGATGCCCACGGATCGGCGCTCGTTCCGCATCGCGCTGAACGCAGCAGGCCTGGCAGCACTGTCGGACACCAACGATCGGTATCAGGTGTTCGGCGAGCGCGTGCACCGCCTGCTCGGCGGAGATCTCGAGGCGGTGCGCGGTGCGCTGGCCCGGCTCGACGGCGCGGTCCGGCTCGCGGCGGCCGGTCATGGAGACCGAGGGGCCGAGGCCCCAGCCACCCGTCAGCTCCTGCCCTATGACGGCGCTCCGCTCACGATGGTGCAGGCCGACGAGGTGCGCGGCTATGTGTCCTGGCTCCGCCACCGCGACGGCGCATGACCGTCTCCGCGCGTCGGCTCCTCACCACCGGGCTCCGCGCATCCCTGAGTCCTCGCGCCGGTGTCGGCCGGTTTCCCCATCGGGTCTGGCCCCGCTACGTCGACCTGAACCGCCACATGAACCAGGCGGCCTATGCCGAGGTGATGGAGCTCTCCCGCTGGGCGTGGATCGTGCGCAGCGGGCTGTTCACAACCCTGCTGTCCGAGCGCATCACCCCCGTCGTAGGCCGTCAGTCCATTGAATACCGGCGCGAGCTCAGGCCGCTTGTCGGGTTCGTGGTCGACACCCGAGCGGTCGCGTTTCATCGCCGCGCGCTCCGGGTGGAGCAGCACTTCGTGGTCGGGGCTCGGGTGCACGCTACCGGTGTGGTGGATCTTGTGTTCCTCCGCGGCGGACGTGTGGTGGAGGCTGAGGTGCTGCGCGCCGCGGCGTCCGACCTCATCCGCCCGGCGCTCGGGATCCAGTCCTGGCG
>JBLFXJ010000040.1:0-35564 GCA_047609825.1 Myxococcota bacterium | reverse complement strand
CGACCTCCGCGGGAAGACGCCGGTGTTTCGGCAGATGCTCGAGAACGGTGCATCGCTCGATGACATCCTGCCCGAGGCGTTCGCCACCGTCCGCGAGACGGGTCGGCGCACCATGGGGATGCGCCATTACGATTGCCAGCTCATCGGCGGAATGGTCCTGCATCAGGGCAAGATCGCGGAGATGAAGACCGGTGAGGGCAAAACCCTCGTCGCCACGCTCCCCGTCTACCTGAATGCCTTGTCGGGCAAGGGCGTGCATGTCGTCACGGTCAACGACTACCTCGCGGCTCGTGACGCCGAGTGGATGTCGGCTGTGTACAACTTCCTCGGTATGTCGGTCGGCTCGGTGCTCACCACCGACCGCGCTGCCGCGTCCAAGAAGCGCGCGTACGCCTGCGACATCACCTACGGCACGAACAACGAGTTCGGCTTCGATTACCTGCGCGACAACATGAAGTTCTCGATCAGCGAGATGGTCCAGCGGGGGCACAACTTCGCCATCATCGACGAGGTCGACTCGATCCTCGTCGACGAGGCCCGAACGCCGTTGATCATCTCGGGTCCGATGGATGCTTCGATCGACCTGTACGCCATCATCGACGCGGTCGTGCCGCTCCTGCAGAACGAGATCGACTTCGTTGTCGACGAGAAGGGGAAGTCCGTCACGCTGACCGATGACGGCATCTCGAAGGTGGAGTCCAAGCTCGGCGTCGACAATCTGTACGACCCAGCGAACATGGAGGTCCTCCACCACGTCTCGCAGTCCCTCAAGGCCCACTACCTGTTCAAGCGCGACCGCGACTACGTCGTGCGCGAGAACAAGGTCGTCATCGTCGACGAGTTCACGGGCCGCCTGATGGATGGTCGCCGCTGGTCCGACGGTCTGCACCAGGCGGTCGAGGCAAAGGAGAAGGTCCGGGTCGAGCAGGAGTCACAGGTCTACGCGACCATCACATTCCAGAACCTGTTCCGGATGTACGACAAGCTGGCAGGAATGACCGGCACCGCCGCTACCGAGGCGGCCGAGTTCGCCGAGATCTACGACCTCGAAACTCTCGTGATCCCCACCAATCGTCCCATCGCGCGCGCCGACATGGAAGACATCGTCTTCAAGACGCAGATGGAGAAGTTCCGGGCGGTGAAGAAGCACATCGAGGAGTGCAACGCCAATG
The DNA here is from genome assembly GCA_047609825.1 of Myxococcota bacterium. Classification (GTDB taxonomy): domain Bacteria; phylum Myxococcota_A; class UBA796; order UBA796. The sequence continues at coordinate 34,392 of JBLFXJ010000040.1, read as the reverse complement.
GCCAGCCCGTGCTCGTCGGAACCACCTCGGTGGAGAAGAGCGAGATCGTGGCGCGGCTGCTCCGCAACGACGGCATCCCCCACGAAGTCCTGAACGCCAAGAACCACGGACGTGAGGCCCAAATCGTCGCCCAGGCTGGCCGTCTCGGCGCCGTGACGATCTCGACGAACATGGCGGGTCGTGGCACCGACATCAAGCTCGGAGGCAACCCGGAGGCCATGGCGGCGCATCTGCACGATCCCGAGGCCGAGCCGGAGGAGTACAAGGCCGCGCTGGAGAAGCATCTCATCGACTGCGCCGCGGAGGCAGAGGCGGTGAAGGATGTCGGTGGCCTGTTCATCATCGGTACCGAGCGACATGAGTCCCGCCGCGTCGACAACCAGCTGCGCGGCCGCTCGGGTCGGCAGGGTGACCCTGGCGGCAGCCGATTCTTCCTGTGCCTGGAAGACGACCTGATGCGGATCTTCGGCTCCGACAAGATCACGGTGTGGATGGAGCGCATGGGGCTCCAGGACGACGAGCCGATCGAGCACCGATGGATCACGAGCGCCGTGGAGAACGCGCAGCGAAAGGTCGAGGGGTACAACTTCAACATCCGGAAGAACCTCCTCGAATACGACGACGTGATGAACTACCAGCGCAAGGGCGTCTACGAGGTCCGGCGCCGCGCGCTGGGCAACGAAGGCATCCGCGAGATGGTCGAGGAGTCCATCGACAGCGTCATCGAAGACATGATGGACGACTTCGTGCAGGAGGGGATGCATCCCGAGAACTGGGACATTCCGAAGCTGCGCGAGAACCTCCAGCGGGTCCTCGGCGTGAGCTGGGACGACGAGACCGACGAGGAGCTGCGGGACCACTCCAGGGAGGAGCTCCGGTCCCGCATGCGCACGGAGGCAGGCGCGCTGCTCGACGCCCAGGTCGACAAGATGGGTGAGGAGGTGTTCCTCGAGTACGCGCGGATGCTCGTGCTCCAGTTCACCGACCAGCTGTGGAAGGACCACCTCCTGGCACTCGACCGGTTGCGACAGGGCGTGGGCCTGCGCGGCTATGGTCAGCGGAACCCGTTGTTGGAGTACAAGCGGGAAGCGCTGCAGATGTACTTGATGATGTCTGCGATGCGAGATGAGGAAGTGCTGAAGAGGGTCTTCTTGGCACAGCCTGGACTCCCGGAGGCTGCTGCGGCATCTCCCAGCCGTGGAACCGCTCGTAGGCTGCTCGGTGACGGCCAAGGCAGCGGCGTGCAGCTTGGCGCAGCACCCCGCGCCGCTGGCGACCTGTTCGGCGGAGGCGCGGCCGGCGCCGGGTCATCACAGTCCGATGCCGGCATTCCCGAGGTGCTGCCCGTGGTCGCGCCCCCCGCCGCTCCGCCGCCGCCGCCGAAGGTCCCAGAGCCTGGCGACGAGGCCCGCGCATTCGCGGCGCTGTACGGCGTCCGCCGGAACGACCCGTGCCCTTGCGGCAGCGGGAAGAAGTTCAAGAAGTGCTGCTACGAAGCAGGTTACGAGGCTCCCGCCGCGACCTGAAGTCGAGCGGGACCCGGTGCGCGCAGAGCGGTTGCCGTCCGCCTGCCGAAGTGCTAATCCCGGGCCACCTCAGGCCTTCGCGCTTGAGGATCCAACCACGCCGGCGAACTGGCGCGTCCCCGGTGCCCACAGCTTGTTGTGGGTCGGGCGCGACCTCCGGCGGAAGTCAAACCAAACGGGGTGCTCGCGCGCCCTGGAGCAACAATGAACATCAGTCTCCGCGACCTCCTCGAAGCCGGTGTGCACTTCGGCCACCAGACCCGGCGCTGGAACCCGAAAATGCGCCCGTACATCTACGGCGCAAAGAACGGCATCCACATCATCGACCTGCAGAAGACTGCGCGTGGTCTGGTCGATGCTACCCGGTTCATCACGCAGACCGTCGCCCACGGCGGCACGGTCCTGTTCGTGGGCACGAAGCGCGCGGCGCGCGACATCGTGGAAGAAGAGTCGCGTCGCTGCGACATGTACTTCGCGAACAACCGCTGGCTCGGCGGCACGATGACCAACTGGCAGACGGTCAAGAAGTCCATCGAGCGTCTGGTGAAGCTCGAAGGGGCGCGCGACGAGGGCCGCTTCGACGTGCTGTCGAAGAAGGAGGCCCTCACGCTCAGCCGCGAGATCGCCAAGATGGACAAGAACCTGGGCGGGATCAAGGGCATGAAGGGCCTCCCGTCGGTGCTGTTCGTCATCGACCCCAAGAAGGAGCACATTGCTCTCAAGGAAGCCCGCACGCTGAAGATCCCCGTGGTGGCGCTGTGCGACACCAACTGCGATCCGAGCGGCGTGGACTACGTGGTCCCGGGCAATGACGACGCGATCAAGTCGATCCGTCTGTTCACCGCGGCCATCGCTGACGCGTGCATCGAAGGCCGCCAGGTCTCGACCGGACGCTCCCAGGCCGACGCATACACCGGCGAGCAGCCGGCGAGCGATGTCGAGGTCATCAAGCGCCATGGCCCCGGCGACGCAGCCGAGGCGTAGGCCTTCTCCAGTTCTTCTGAACATCACGAGGAAATCATGTCCGCAGCTGACATCAAGGTCCTTCGGAAGCGCACCGGCGCCGGCATTCTTGACTGCAAGAAGGCGCTCGTCGAGACCGATGGCGACATCGACCAGGCGATCGACTGGCTGCGTGCCAAGGGTGTCGCGAGCGCTGCCAAGAAGGCGAGCCGCGCAGCCACCGAAGGCCTGGTCGTCTCCTACATCCATGCCGGTGGCAAGATCGGCGTGCTCGTCGAGGTCAACTGCGAGACCGACTTCGTGGCCCTGAACGAGGGTTTCCAGAACCTGTGTCGGGACATCGCGATGCACATCGCTGCCGCGGCGCCCGAGTACGTGACCCGGGAAGAAGTGCCCGCTGACGCCATCGAGCGCGAGCGCGAGGTGCAGAAGCAGCGCGTGATGGAAGAGGGCAAGCCCGCTCACATCGCCGACCGCATCGTGGCGGGCCGGATGGGCAAGTTCTACGAGGACTACTGCTTGCTCGAGCAGAAGTTCGTCAAGGACGACAAGAAGACCGTCGGTGAGATCATCACGGATGCAATCGCCAAGATCGGCGAGAACATCAAGGTGCGACGCTTCAGTCGGTATGTACTTGGCGAGGGCCTCGAGAAGAAGAAGGACGACTTCGCCGCAGAAGTAGCCGCCCAAGTGGGCAACGGCTGAGTGTTTCGGGGTGGCGTATGCCGCCCCGTTTTGCATCTTGACCCGAACCCGAGGCCACCCATGCCCCCTACGCCGAAGTACGACCGAGTTCTGATCAAGGTGTCGGGCGAGATGCTCGGCGGGTCCGCCGGGCACGGCGTGGAGACCGACACCTTGGCGAAGTTCGCCGAGGAGATCCACAACGTCCAAGCCCTCGGGGTTCAGACGGCCGTGACGATCGGTGGCGGCAACATCTTTCGCGGGCTGGCGGGTGCGGCGCAGGGCATGGACCGTGCCCACGCTGACTACATGGGCATGTTGGCCACCGTGATCAACGGCTTGGCGCTGCAGGATGCGCTGGAGCAGCGAGGCTGCTTCACTCGGGTGATGAGCGCTATCCGCATGCATCAGGTGTCGGAGCCCTACATCCGGCGGCGGGCGATTCGTCACCTGGAGAAGGGGCGGGTGGTCATCTTCGCCGGTGGCACGGGCAACCCCTACTTCAGCACGGACACCGCAGCGGCGCTACGGGCGGCAGAGATCCACGCCGAGGTCATCCTCAAGGCTACGAAAGTCGACGGTGTGTACGACCGCGATCCGTCGAAGTACCCGGATGCTGTCCGCCTGAACAACCTGAAGCACCTCGACGTGTTGCAGCGCGGCCTCAAGGTGATGGACTCGACCGCCATCTCCCTGTGCATGGACAATGGCCTGCCCATCGTCGTGTTCCGCATGCAGAGTGGTGCCATCGCGCGCGTCGTGTGTGGCGAGGACATCGGCACCCGCGTAGGCTGACGCCAGGCGCCTGCCCATTCGAGACGAGAAGCGGTTACGAAGCCGTCCGCTCGGAGGCTCCCATGGACGAGTACCTCGACGAAATGACGGGCGACATGGTCGCCGCCATCGAAAAGCTCAAGCAAGATCTGGCCTCGATTCGTACCGGGCGGGCAACACCCAAGCTCGTCGAGGGCGTTCAGGTGTTGGTGGCGTCCTACGGTGCGACCATGCCGCTGAATCAGCTGGCAACGATTCAGGCCGCCGATGCGCGCCTGTTGACGATCACGCCGTGGGACAAGACCACCATTGCCGACATCGAGCGCGGGATAATCCAGGCTGGGCTGGGACTGAACCCATCGTCGGATGGTCAGCTCATCCGACTGCCGGTCCCGCCCCTCACCAAGGAACGCCGCCAAGACCTGGTCAAGCAGGTCAAGCGGGATGGTGAAGAGGCGAAGGTCCGAATCCGTCACGTACGTCGTGACTACAACGAGATGTTCAAGGTCGCGGAGGCGGAGGGCGACATCTCGGAAGATGGCTACCACCGGCTCCTCACGAAAGTGCAGGAGTCCACCGATAAATACGTGGCCAAGGTCGACGCGCTGGTGAAGGGGAAGGAGGACGAGGTCCTCGAGATCTGATGCACGACGACGACCCTCCGATCTCAGTGCCCCGACACCTTGCCGTCATCATGGATGGCAACGGGAGGTGGGCGACGCAGCGGGGCCTGCCCCGTGTGCGAGGGCACGAGGCCGGTGCCGACACTGTGCGCGACATCGTTCGCGAGTGTGGGGAGTTGGGCATCGAGGCCCTGACCCTGTACAGCTTCTCGACGGAGAATTGGGGTCGGCCAGAGGATGAGGTCGACGCGCTCATGGCGCTGCTGGCGCGGTATCTGGAGTCTGAGACCGATGAGCTCATGGGCAACTCGGTGCGACTGCAGGGAATCGGTGAGCTCGAGCGGTTGCCATCCTTCGTGCGCATGCTGCTCGACGAAGCATCTCGTCGCACCGCCGACAACGACGGCCTGCTGCTCACCTTGGCTTTGTCGTACGGTAGTCGCGCCGAGATCATCGGGGCGGTACGGGCGATCGCAGAGGATGTGTCGGCAGGGAGAGTTGATCCCGCCGACATCGACGAGCGGATGGTGAGCGACCACCTGTACACGACGGGCATTCCCGATCCCGAGCTGCTGATCCGCACTAGCGGTGAGATGCGGCTGTCGAACTTTCTGTTGTGGCAGCTCGCCTACGCGGAGATCTACGTGACCGAGGTGTTCTGGCCGGACTTCCGCCGCCCCCATCTGCTCGACGCCCTTCGCGCGTATGGCAAGCGGCAGCGGCGGTTCGGCAAGACGGGCCGACAGACGGAGGACGCCTCGTGATCACCCGGGTGCTGGCGGCCGTCGTGGGATTGGCGGTGCTTCTCCCCACGGTCATCTGGGGCGGCATCATCGCCGTCGACGTCTGGGTCGCCGTCGGCCTGCTGCTCTGCCTCGATGAATACGCCAGGATGGCGTTTCCAGGCGACAGCCGCGTGGCGTTTGCGTGGCTTGTCGCAGGCACGGGTGGCGGTGTGGGCGCGCTCCTGATGGCCGGGGCTGACGCTGCAGTCGGGGTGTGGTGTGTTGCGTTGCCCGCAACCATGGCGTTCGTCACCCTGCGCCCGGGCCCTACGCTACGGGCGGGAGCCGACGCGCTCGGGCGGTATGCGCTCGGGATGAGTTGGATCGGGATGCTTGGCACCCTGGCCATGCTTCGACGCCTGGAGGACGGGCTCGGGTGGGTATTCCTCGTGCTCGCCATCAGCTGGTGCGGCGACACCGGCGGCTACTTCGCGGGCCGGTTCCTGGGCCGGAACAAGCTGTACCCGCGCGTGAGCCCGAAGAAGACCTGGGAAGGGGTGGCGGGAGGAGTCGGCCTCGCGGTCGCTGGCGCATTCGCCATCCGAGCGGTGATTCTGCCCGTGCTCACACCACTTGACTGCGTGGTGCTCGGGGTCGGACTGAGCCTCGCTGCCGTGTTGGGCGACCTGTCCGAATCTTTGTTGAAGCGTGCGTATGAGGTGAAGGACTCCGGTTGGATCCTCCCGGGGCACGGCGGGCTGCTGGACCGGATCGACTCGGTCCTCTTCGTGGCTCCGCTGCTGTACGGATACGCTGTCTTCGTCAAGGGGTGAGCATGCTGACGACCATCCTCGCAGGCATCGTGATGGTCGGCGTCCTCGTCGTGATCCACGAGGCTGGCCACATGCTGGTCGCGAAGTGGTTCGGGATAGGCGTACCCGTGTTCAGCGTGGGCATGGGTCCGCGGCTGTGGGGGGTGTCGTGGCGGGGAACGGACTACCGGCTGTCGGCCCTTCCGATCGGCGGATATGTCCAGATGTCTGGTGCCGATCCCTTCGGTGAGGAAGATTCGGACGCATGGTGCCCGCCCGAACAGAGCTTCATGCGGAAGCCCGTGTGGCAGCGGCTACTGGTGATGGCTGCCGGCCCAGCCGCCAACCTCGCTCTGCCGTTCGTGCTCCTTACGGGCGTGATGATGTTGGGCGAACCGCGCGCCGACACCACCGTAGGCCGGGCGTTGCCGGGTCGTTTGGCTGAATCGCTGGGAATCCAGGAGGGCGATCGCCTTGTCTCGGCTGGTGGCACTGCGCTGGAGAGCTGGTCAGACCTCGACTATGCCGCGCGTGAGCACGTGGACCAACCCATGGAGATCGTGGCCGACCGGGGGGGCGAGCGCGTCGTGTTCACTGTCCCAGCGGGGACTTTTGGCCTCGACGACACGGGCATGCTCGACATGCGCCGGCTCGGGCTGCGGTGGGAACGGGTGTCTCCCCGCGTAGGTGTCGATGATCCATCGTCGCCCGCGGCGTTGGCCGGGCTGCGGACTGGCGATGCGATCGTGGGTGTAGACGGAGAAGAGGTCCAATCGTGGGGGGAGCTGGTCACGCTGCTGAACTCTAACACCACCCACCGCTTGGACATCAAGCGTGCCACTCGTGAGGATGGTGCCATCGTCCGTGTCGAGCAGAGCCTCACGCTGACTCCGACAGCTTGGAGCTCGCCATACACTGCGGAACTCGCGAACCCATGGGGGCTGGTGCCGGTCGAGGTGTTCATCGGTGAAGTGATGGATGATGGCGCCGCGAAGGAAGCTGGGCTTCAGGCCGACGATCGCCTGCTACAGATCGACGGCGCCCCCGTCAGGTCGTGGATGGATGTCGAGGATCTGGTTCGAGCCACAGTGGCAGAGATGGGCCCAGATGCCCAGCCTCGGGCGATGCGCGTCCAGGTCGTTCGGGGTGGTGAGGTCCTCGAGCTGTCGTTCACCCCGCGGATCCAGCGAGACCTGCGCGGCGCCAATGTCGTGTTCAAGCCGTTGATGGGCATCTACCGGTACCAGGATGCCTACGTGGAGGGCGGCCAGACGCAGATCTACTACAGCCCGCCCAAGGCGATGCAGCGTGCGGGTCAGGAAGGCTACGCGATCTTCGCCAGCACCATGAAGATGCTGGGCAACGTGGTGACCGGCGCAACCTCCCTGAAGGAGTCGGTGGGCGGCCCGGTGGCGATCTTCACGATTGCGAGTAAGTCTGCTGAATATGGAGTGTTCACCTTCGTGCGGCTGATGGCGCAGATCAGCTTCAGCCTCGGCATCGTGAACCTCCTGCCAGTTCCTGTGCTGGACGGTGGGCAGATCCTGTTCTACTCGATCGAAGGCGTGCGGGGCCGGCCGTTGCCGCTCGAGCTCCGTGAGAAGGTGCAGATGGTGGGCGTTCTCGCCATGGCGGCGCTCCTCCTCACCGTCACCGTCGTCGACATCTCCCGGCTGTTCGATGGGTAGGGCGCACGGGGCAGGACCTCCCATGGTCGTGGTGTTCGACACCTGTGGTCCCGTGATCGGCGTCGCGGCGGCGACCGCAGGTGCTGTGGCGGTGCGAACCGAGCGCATCGCCCGGGGCGCGGAGCGGCGGCTTGTGCCGTGGGCCTTGGAGGTCTGTGCGGAGCTTGGAGGCACGTTCGATGATGTGGTCGGCGTCGGGGCAGCACACGGGCCCGGTGCATTCACCGGCCTTCGAGTGGGACTCTCCGCGGCCGCGGGCCTCGCATTCGCATTGGGAGTGCCGGTGTGGACCGCAGATTCGCTGTTGCATCGGCGCTTGACCGCCGACAGCGACGGCCGGGTACTCGTGTTGCTCGATGCGAGGAAGTCACGCGTGTACGCCGCTCTCTACGACGGCGAGGTCCTGCTCGAAGGCCCGGCCGACGTGGCGCCGGGCGCCGCTGGGGCGTGGTCCTCCGATCCGTTCGTGGCGACAGGTGAGGGGGCGGTGGTGTACGCCGCCGTGGTCGAGGCTGCGGGAGGATCGGTAGCAGCTCGCGCCACAGATCCCGGCGTCGGGCAGCTGGCGCGAGGCGCGTGGCATGCGATAGCGGCGGGCGCTGGTGGGGCACCCGAGTCGGTCTCGCCGGTGTACATACGCGCTCCGGATGCCAAGCCACCGCGGCGTGGGCGAATCCGCTAGGGCATTGACCTCGAGGTCGTGCGCCCAGACGTAGTCAAGGACGAAGGAGCGCAGATGGTGAGGCCGAACAGGGTCGGAGTGGTCGGAGCGACGGGCGCGCTGGGCGCGGAGCTGGTGAGTGTGCTCGATAGAGTGGCTTGGCGCCCCGGGCAGTTGGTGCCGTTGGGGCGTGCCTCGACCACGCGAACACACGTGGAGTGGGGCGGAGAGCGCGTCGCCGTCGAGTTAGCGGATGTCGACGACGTGGATGACCTCGACCTGCTGTTCCTCGCCGCGCCGGCCGAGGTCTCGCTGCCACTGGCTCGTGCTGCCATCGACGCGGGTGTGGCTGTCGTGGACTGTTCCGGTGAAGTCGCGCGAGCCGGCCTTGGGCCCTTGGTCGTTCCTTGGGTCAACCCGGAGCAGCTGCAGGAGATGGATGCGGTCGCCCTCCCTGGAGCGGCGGCGATGTTCATCGCGTCGATCATCGGGCCGCTCGCAAGGGCAGGTGTGATCGGCCGCGTCACAGCGACGGTCCTGGAGCCAGCCAGCACGGCGGGCCGCGACGGTATCGCCGAGCTCTCGGGTCAGGTCGTCGCGTTGTTGAACAGTCAGACGCCTCGCCGGCGGGTGTTTCCCGAGGGCCTGGCCTTCGATCTGGTACCTGCGGAGGGGACCATCCGCGCCGACGGTTGGACCGACATGGAAGCCCGGGCCAGCGACGAGGTTCGGTCCCTCGTTCCAGGCGCGCACAGGCCTGATGTCACCCTGGTTCGCGTACCTGTGTTCTCAGGCGTGGGCGGCACCATCGTGATTACTACGGACCAGCAGTTGCTGCCGGAGCTCGTCACCCGGATCCTGGCGGATGGCGGTGTAAAACTGCCCGAGCACGGGGCACTCAGGTCGATTCCCCGCCCGCGCCGGGTGGATGGCAAGCCGTTCGCGCACGTGGGTCGGTTGAGGCTCGCAGAGGCATCTCGGTCCCTGCATCTGTGGGCATCCATGGACAACCTCCGCACGGGGGCGACCGCAGCTGTAGCGGCTGGCGGCGCGCTGCTTCAGCAACGTGGGTGACACTCTGTCGACTCGGACCAGAGGGAGCCGCGACAGATGACAGCTTGTCTCGAAACGGACGGCCCGCGCCAGAACGGACCGGTGGCGCCGGTCGGGTTGAGTCAGGTCAATCCGGGATCCTCGGCGGGGATGGCGGCGCGACCAGGCGCCGCGCGTTCGCACAGGGCCGGCACGATCCTTGCTCAACCAACAGGTAGCGTGAGAGGCATGGCTTGATGTGGTGGTGGTTCGCGAGCAGCTTGGCCTTGGCCGTTCCACCGGACGGCACACCCGCCCGGCTAGACGTGGGTGCGGGCAAGATCGAGCGTTTGGTCCTCTCTGAGGACGGAGGCCTGCTGGTCGGGCGCAGCCGGGCCGAGCTCGACGCATGGCTGATGGACGTTGAGGATTGGTCCATTCGCCGGTTTGATCCGTGCGGAGAGGTGACCGGGGTCGCCCTTGCGCCCAGCGACGACGGTGGCCATGAGATCTGGGTCGCGTGCGGCGACGGCACCATCCGCGGGCAGGTGTACGCCGATGGCGAGCTCACCGACATCACCGACGATGATGGCGTGGCAGTGGTGGTGCAGGTCGCGGATTCCCTCTCCGGGATCTGGTACCACGAGCAGTCAGGGGCCGGTCTGCTGTACGCGGTAAGCGTCGCAACCACTCCCGCGACGCTCCATGTCGTCGATCCGAACTCCGGGGTCTTCCCGGTAGACTCTGCTGCGCTCGGAGGGTTTCCGGTTGCGCTCCCCTGGTCCAACTTCGTCGAGGGGTTGGTCAACAACGGGACGCTGTTCATCGCGCACCGCAGTCACGAGGTCTCGCGGGTGCAGCTGGGCGTAGCGACCCCTCCCACGGTGCCCAGCGTGCTGGCGCTCTCGATCAACGTGAAGGACATCGCCCCCAGCTTGAACGGGGGGTTCTATGCGGTGGACGAAGCCGGCATCCTGGCAGAGTTCTCCGCGATCTCCAACCAATTCGCCCTCCTGCTGAACGGCCTCGTCTCCCCGAAGGCTGTCACCGCCAGTGAGGATGCCAACGACCCTTGGATCCTGGTCACCGGGCAAGAGATCAAGATCTGGGAGATGTCCAACGGAGGCATTTCAGACCCAACCCCGATCTTCGAGATTCCAGATGCCGACAACAACATCCAGGATTCAGTTGCACGCGACAGCTACGTGTTCGGCGGTGGCGAAGGCGGCAACATCCACGTGACGACAGCCCGCCCTTGGGTGTACCCGGCCCGGCTTACGGCGGATCCCATGTCGGCCACTGATGGTGACCTCGTCACTGTGGAGTTGCAGGTCGACGAAAGCTCGGATTGGGCGCTGTACCGCGGTGGAGACCGAACAGGATCCGGCGTCCGGCTCGCGAACGGGTCCGCAGCGGCGGATGAGCAGGTCTCCGTCGAGGTCGACGTTGACCTCGACTGGGAAGAGGGAGACAACCACCTCTATGCAGTGGCCACCAATGGGCGTGGGCTCACTGGACACGCGCGGGTGTCCGTTGCGGTTGACAACCCGCCGAAGCCCCCGACGCTCACAGACGACAACGTCGGGTTCGCGGATGGCGCCTTGCTGCTCGGCTTCGAAGGCATCTCGGATGCGGATCTGGAGCACTACGACGTCTACGTGTCCCAGACACCGTTCGATGCCGGTCAGTACGGCGATGACGATGGGCCGGCCTGGGACGGTCAGACGGAGCTTGAAACCCCCATTGTGGTTCAGTCTACCGGCGGCGCCAGGGTTGACGTCCGAATCCAGCCGCTCGAGAACTACACGACCTATTACATTGCGGTCCGCGCGACCGACCAGGGAGGGCTCGTGGGCCCGCTGAGCAACGTAGTCAAAGGACGCCCTCGTCCCTCGTTCACCGCGGGTGAGCTGGCAGATGAGCGCGGCGGCACGCCGTGCTCCACCGGCGGAACGGGCCCGCTCGGTGGGCTCGGGGGTCTGGCGGTATTGGCGATGGCGGCGGTGAGGCGTCGGTCTACTGGCGCCCTGGCGGCGCTCCTCGGTATCGCCGTGCTGTTGGGCAGCGCGACCGCACATGCGCAGGACCGCGGCCGGGAGCCCTGGCGCGACATGACCCCGCAGCGAGGGAACTTCGAGCTTCGCTACGGCGTCGTCAACTTCCTGCCGCAGCCGAATGGATCCGACAATCCGATCGACACCGTCTACAAGGAGAATCCGCACAACATCCTTCAGATGGAGTTCGGTCCCCAGATCGGTAGGGTGCTGGAGTTCGATCTCGGTGTTGGCTTCTTCCAGGAGCTCGCTCAGCGAGTCGACCTTCAGGGCCGGCAGAGCAGCGACCGCACGATGCTGACGTGGTTTCCCTTTCTCACCAGCGTCACGGGTCGTATCCACATTGTGGATGAGCAGCTGATCGTGCCATTCGCCAGGTATGGCTTCGATTATGTCATCTATAGTGAACTCACCGACGATGGCGCGGGCGGCAAAGACAAGCTGCAAGGGGCCAAGCTGGGGCACCACTGGGCCCTCGGCATCAACCTCCTGCTCGACACGATCCATCACGGTCGCGCCAGTCTTCTCGAAGCACAGACGGGCATAAACGACTCCTATCTCGTGATCGAGTTTCGCAGGCAGAACATCGATACCCGGCGATACCCGTGGGGACAGCCCGTGAAGCGAGGCCTCGACTTCACCGCGTCCATGGTCACGGTGGGCTTCAAGCTCGACTACTGAACCGTGCGCTGGCGGCTCGACCTGGAGTACGACGGACGGGAGTTCGCCGGTTGGCAGTTCCAGCCTGGCGCTCGGACCGTTCAGGGCGTTGTGGAAGAGGCGCTCGGGCGGTTTCTACAACATCCTGTCCGCGTGCACGCCGCAGGAAGAACCGATGCTGGCGTGCATGCGCACCAGCAGGTCGTGCGGTTCGACACTGAGCGTGTCCGCTCGCCGAGGTCGGTGGTCGGGGCGCTTGGGGCATTACTTCCGGCCGACGTGAGTTGTTGGGCTGCGACGCCTGCCGCCGCCGACTTCGATCCGCGGCGCTGGCCCCACCGCAAGCTGTACCGGTACCGGTTTCTTGATCGCGCTGCCCGCTCGTCACTGCGCCAAGGGCGTGTGTGGCATGTGAAGCGGGTGATGAATGTCGACGCCATGGACGCTGCAGCGGGTTTCCTCGTGGGAACCTACGACTTCAGCAGCTTTCGGGCCGCCGGATGTTCCTCGGTCCACCCGACCCGTACCGTCGCAGCGTGCCGGGTAGACAGGGTGGCGGACGAGGTGCACCTGGAGATCGAGGGCACGGGCTTCCTCAGGCACATGGTCCGGATCTTGGCCGGCACGCTCAACGACGTAGGCACTGGGCGCCGCCCGAGCACCTGGCTGAGGGATGTGGTCGCCGCGCGCCGGCGCGACGCGGCAGGTCGCACAGCGCCGCCAGGCGGGCTCAGCTTGGTGTCGGTCCGGTATGAAGCGGCTGCGGTCCTGACTGGGGAATGAGACGGGGCCCGCATCGTGCGGCCCAGTCCCGTCGCCCCGGCCCGAGGAAGGCGGCTCGCCAACCTCGTCACTGTGGACGGACGCGTGGGTCAGTCCTCGTCGCCGTCTCCCGCTGCTGGGCTGAGGAGCTCGAGGGGGTTGTCATCCTCCTCTTCCTCCTCGTCCTCATCGTCGTCGGAGTCACTGTTCTCCTCCTCGACCACGGGCTCTGGGTCTGGCGTCGTGTTGCGCGACCGTGTCAGGCGCTTGGTGGGACTGAGCGACGGTGCGTCGACCTGGTCGGTCCCGCACTCGGGGCAGAGCGCCGCCGGGCGCTGCAGGTCGTAGAACTTCGTTCCGCAGCTGAAGCAGATGTAGCGGTTGCCGAGGTTCGGGTTCTTGGGCATGGCTCCTCCGAGAGTCGGACCCGTTACCACGCGCCCACCCGGAGTCAAGCGGCACGCAGTACACGCGGTCCAGGAGACAAGCGGGTAAGCCGAAGGGCGGTTAAGGTCATGGTCGGCTCGGATGGCCTTCGATGGCCTGAGCTCCTGACGCCGGAGGAAGCATGCGCGCTTGGTGGATGACGGTGGTAGTGCTCATGTCTGCGTGCACGCCAGAAGGCGAGACGCCCGAGTTCACGACTGACACGCGCATCGATATGGCGCCTGAGGCGAGCGAGACCGAGAGCACGGGCACGGTCATGTGCGTGTCTCCCACCAGCAAGGTCTACGTGGCCTGGGCTGATGATCGCGACGGCGCCAGCGCCGTGTGGCTCAACCGCAGCCTCGATGGCGGAAACTCCTGGCTGGCCTCGCCGGTGAAGGTCAACCACGGGGAGGGGCGTGCAGAGGCGCCTGCGCTCACATGCACCGAACAAGGTGTGTTCGTCGTGTGGGAAGACGACCGCGACGGCGAGCTCGAGAACCATCAGATCTACTTCAACTACAGCCTGAACGATGGCAACTCGTTCCAGGACGAAGACAGTCTGTTGGAGACGGACGTCGAAGGCCTGACGATGAGCCTCGGGCCCCAGATCGTCGCTGTGGGCTCTGATCTGTACGTGGCATGGTTCGACAGTCTCAATGGCGCGTACGACATCTACGTGGCGTCGTCCGGGGACAACGGCCAGAACTGGCGCGAGCCCGTTCGCGTGGACACCGATGCAGTGGGCGAGGCTCACTCGGCGTGGCCACAGATCGCAGCCACGGAGTTCGGTGACGTGTACGTCGCGTGGGAGGATGCTCGGAATGGCAGCACCGACGTCTACTTCTCCCGATCCGACAACGCGGGCACATCGTTCCTCGACAACGTGCGGCTGGATGTCGGGGATGCGCCCGGCGAGGGGTACAGCTTCAACCCACGCATGGGCGTAGACGGAGACAACATCTACGTCGTGTGGCATGACGATCGGAACGGCGACGGTCGAGACGTGTACCTGAACTACTCTGCCAACGGTGGCCGTGACTGGCTGGTCGAGGACCAGCGGGTCGATGGCGAGGCAGAGGGCTTCTACAACAGCCTGTACGCCGACCTCGCGGTGGTTGGTCCGGTGGCTCACGTTGCCTACCATGACGATCGGAACACCGGGTACGACATCTATTACCGGAAGGTTGTCTCCGGCGTGCCGGCGGCGGAGGAGACGAGGATCGAGTCCGACGGGCCCGGATTCTCGAACTCGATCAACGCTCGGGTTGCCTACGGCAGCGGAACCGTAGTGGTCGCGTGGGAGGACTCCCGCGCTGAGGCGGCATCGGGTGCGGAGCTAGGGTTCAACGACCTATACTACAACCTCTCCGCAGACGGCGGCGCCACGTGGGGCGAGGAGGATCTGCGGATCGACTCGATGGCGCCTGGCGAGAGCTACAAGATCGAGGTCAATCTTCAGGTGGTGAACGGCGAGGTCTTCTCGGCGTGGACTGACGGAAGGAACGGGACCGCCGATGTCTACTTCCAGCATCATCTCCTGGGCGAGGGAGGTAGCTTCCTCGACCCAGAGCAAGCCCAGACGGCAGAGACGGCGCAGTAGCGCCCCTTGACAGCGCATCGGGCTCCGAATACCCCGCGGGGGTTCGCGTAGAGGCAGCTGTTCCTTTGCGCCCTTACTGGTGAAACTTCAATGCGAACCTACTCTGCCAAGCCGGGTGAGGTCGAACGTCATTGGTATGTGGTCGATGCCTCCGAGCAGCAGCTCGGACGCCTCGCTACCCGCATCGCCATGGTGCTTCGCGGCCGCCACAAGCCCGAGTACACGCCTCATGTCGATACTGGTGACTTTGTCATCGTGGTCAACGCGAGTAGCGTCCAGCTCTCGGGCCGCAAGCTCGATCAGAAGTACTACCACCGGTACTCTGGCTACCCGGGTGGGCTCCGCTCGATCGACGCACGAACGGTTCGACAGGATGATCCTGAGCGGATGATCCAACAGGCCGTCAAGGGCATGTTGCCGAAGAACAAACTGGCTAGCCAGATCATCAAGAAGCTGAAGGTCTACGGCAACGCCGACCACCCGCACACGGCGCAGCAGCCCGCGCCGCTGCCGCAGGTCTTCTGAGGAACATATGCCCAGCGATATCGTTCAGTACTATGGCACCGGCCGCCGCAAGACCTCTGCGGCCCGCGTGTTTCTGCGTCCAGGCACGGGCCGCATCCTGGTCAACAAGCGCCCGTTGGAAGAGTACTTCCCGCGGCCCACGCTCATCATGGACCTGACCCGTCCGCTCGACCTCACGGAGACCCGTGAAAGCTTCGATGCGTACATCACCGTTCGCGGTGGTGGCCTGACCGGTCAGGCAGGCGCCATCCGCATGGGCCTCGCCCGTGCGCTGTGTGACCTGAACCCCGAGAATCGCGCGGTGTTGAAGCCCCATTCGCTCCTCACGCGAGATGCGCGTAAGGTGGAGCGCAAGAAGTACGGACGCGCTGGCGCACGCAAGCGGTTCCAGTTCTCCAAGCGCTGATCGTCGAACTGCACCACGATCCGACCCGGCCCTCAGCCGGGTCGTTTTCGTCTTGGTTCGCGTTGGCTGTGTTACCGGCGGCGGCATCGTCGACTGAGGTGGGTGCATGCGGAAGAAGTACATCTTCATCACGGGTGGCGTGCTGTCGTCGCTGGGCAAGGGCCTCTCTGCGGCCGCCTTGGGGGCAGTGCTCGAGGCCCGGGGGCTGCGTGTCACGAACGTGAAGATGGACCCGTACATCAACGTCGATCCCGGAACGATGTCGCCCTACCAGCACGGCGAGGTGTTCGTCACGGATGACGGCGCCGAGTGTGATCTGGACCTCGGGCACTATGAGCGGTTCACGTCCGTTCGGATGATGCAGGCGAACAACTTCACCACTGGCTCGGTGTACCAGTCCGTGATCGAGCGCGAACGACGTGGCGAATACCTTGGGCGAACCGTCCAGGTCATCCCGCACATCACCGACGAGATCAAGCGCCGTATCCACGTCGCCGTCGTGGACGCTGACGTGGCCATCATCGAGGTTGGCGGAACGGTGGGGGATATCGAGAGCCTCCCGTTCCTCGAAGCGATTCGGCAGTTCCGTCGCGACGCGGGCGCCGACAACGTCTTGTACATCCACCTCACGCTCGTTCCCTATGTGAAGACGGCCGGTGAGCTGAAGACCAAGCCCACGCAGCACAGCGTCAAGCAGCTCCTTCAGCTCGGCATTCAGCCCGACCTCCTGTTCTGTCGTGCCGACAGGTCCATCCCCAAGGAGATGCGGCAGAAGATCGCGCTGTTCTGCAACCTGTCCGAGAAGGACGTGATCGCGGTGCAGGATGTCGAGCACATCTACATGCTGCCGTCCGCGCTCAAGACCGAAGGCGTGGACGACCGCGTTCTCGAGAAGCTGGGTGTGTGGGCGGCATCAGCACAGCTCGACGACTGGGACGACCTGGTCGCGCGGCTACAGCGACCCGAGAGCCGAGTTCGAGTCGGGATCGTTGGAAAGTATGTTGATTTCAGCGACACGTACAAGAGCCTGAACGAAGCCCTCCGACACGGTGGTCTCGCCCACAACTGTTGGGTTGAGCTGGTGTTTGTCGACGCAGAGACCGTGGATGCCGAAGATCCGGCCGCCGCGCTGTCGGAGCTCGATGGCGTCCTGGTTCCGGGTGGGTTCGGAGAGAGGGGCACTGAAGGCAAGATCGCAGCGATTCGATACGCGCGGCAGTCAGGCGTGCCGTTCTTCGGGATCTGCCTGGGGATGCAGCTCGCCGTCGTGGAGTATGCGCGGCACGTGATCGGGCTCAAGGGTGCGATGTCCCGTGAGTTCGACTCCGACCCGCAACATCCGGTGATCGAGTTGATGAACGAGCAGCGGCATGTCGTGGACAAGGGAGGCACAATGCGCCTCGGCACCTACCCGTGCGAGCTGGCCGAGGGCACCCTGGCCCGCCGCGTCTACGGCCAGGAGGCAATACACGAGCGGCACAGGCATCGCTTCGAGGTCCATCCCGGCTACCATGGCCAGCTTCGAGAGGCGGGCCTGGTGATCTCCGGTACCTCGCCCGACGGTGTGCTCGCGGAGGTCGTGGAGCTAGAGAACCACCCGTGGTTCCTCGCGTGTCAGTACCACCCAGAGTTCAAGAGCCGACCGCTGCGGCCACATCCGCTGTTCTCGTCGTTCGCCAAAGCGATGATCGAGCGGCGCCGCGAGCAGGTGCGCGACCTGAAGGGCTGAGCGCGCCAGTACGCGTTGGCCAGGCACGGTTCTTGCTCCCTTCTCGTATGGGGGCTTTACACCAGCGTCCCCTGGCATATAATCAGGACATGGAGAGCAGCGGCGGCGCCGTTGCCTAGGAAGATCGCCGTTCATCGCTCTACGGAACGTTGGGCGGATGTGCGCGTCAGCGACGTGCGGTTGTGTGCGCGGAGCATCGCGATGCTCGGCCAGGGGGAGTATGGGATTCGACCTGAGGTTGGAGCAAAAGCTCAGCCAGAGTCTCGTGATGACGCCGAGACTGCAGCAGGCGATCAAGCTCCTCCAGTACAACACCGTCGAACTGGCCAGCCACATCGAAGAGGCCATGCTCGAGAACCCCACGCTGGAGGCGGTTCCCGACTCGGCGGGCGATGCCAACGCCGAATCCATGCGCGAGCTTCGGGACAAAGCCACGAAGGAAGAAGCGGAGCTGCGGGAGCAGCGCAACGGCGACGAAGGTTCGATCGACTGGGAGAAGTTCCTGGCACAGATGGGCGATTCCCCGCGGGGAGCCTCCATGCAGGGCGGAACCATCTACGACGATCTCCCTCCCATCGAGACCAACCTCACCTACGGCGAATCCCTGGCAGACCACCTCGTGTTTCAGCTGAAGATGCTGCGGGTGGGGGAAGACGAGGGACGCTGTGCCGACCTGATCGTGCGCAACCTGGACACGCGCGGCTACCTCGCAGTGCCGTTGGAGGATCTAGCGGCGGAAGCCAACGTGGATGATGAAGTCGCGGCCGAGGCGCTCGAGATCGTGCAGTCGCTGGACCCGCTCGGCGTGGGCGCGAGGGATCTGTCGGAGTGCCTGATCTTGCAAGCGGGCCACCATTTCCCCGAGGACGACACGTTCCCGTTGATCCTCCGAGACCATCTCCACGACCTGGAGCGACGGAACTACCAGGCCATCGCCAAGGCGCTCGGGCTGGAAGTCGAAGATGTGGTCGAATACCACCGGATGATCCAAGACCTCGAGCCACGGCCGGGACGAGGGTTCAACAGCGATGAACCTAGGTACATCACGCCCGACATCTACGTCGAGCAGCGTCATGGCGAGTGGCACATCGTCCTCAACGAAGACGGGATGCCCGATCTCCGAGTGAGCCGGTACTACCAGCGAATCCTGCGAGAGGCCTCCAAGCAGGATCAGGAGTATTTGCTCGACAAGCTCCGCGGCGCCGAGTTCCTGATCAAGTCGATCAACAAGCGCCGCAAGACGATCCGCAAGGTCATGGAGAGTATCCTGAAGTTCCAACGGGACTTCTTTGATGTTGGCGCCTCGGGACTGCGACCGCTCGTGCTTCAGGACGTTGCGGACGATGTCGGCGTGCACATGTCGACGGTGTCGCGGGTCACCACCAACAAGTACGTGCACACGCCGCACGGCACCTTCGAGCTCAAGTACTTCTTCTCGGCGGCGGTCCGTCAGAACACGGGCCAGGACATGGCTGCCGAGGCGATCCGCGATCGGATCAAGCAGCTGGTGGCTGCAGAGGATCAGAAGCGGCCCATGTCAGACAGCGCTATCGCCAAGCTGCTAAAGTCCGAGGGGATCTCGGTGGCTAGGCGCACTGTGGCAAAGTATCGGGAGCAGCTGGGGATTCTCCCGTCTTCCAACCGGAAGCAGCTGTTCTAGTTCATCAATCGTGAAGCAGCGGAGACAGGATGCTGGCGGTGTCGTTCCGGAACATCCGGCCACGCGACGAGGTGCGGAAGCGCGCCGAGGCGCTGTATGAGAAGCTCGAGCGATTCCTCGATCCCGCAGCGGACGGGCGCCTTGTGGTCGAAGTCGACCACAACAGCGCTGTTGTCGAGCTGGTGGTGACTTCGCAAGGCGATGTTCTCACCGCCAAGGACGAGGATCCGGATCTGCGAACGGCGCTCGATCGCCTGTTCCACACCATGGAGGGACAGCTTCGGCGTCGAAAGGGTCGTCGGGACCAGCGTCGTCACAAGGTGCCGCCGCCCAGCGACGGCTTCGTGTACGACCAGGACGGCGAGGAGTAGCGGTGGTGCAGGTGGGGTCGCGCGGATAAGGCCGCGCCTTCAGCGGGTCCGGGAGCACCTCCGGGTGCCCGCACGTACGGAGGCATCCCGAATGGCGACCAGGAACCACCTCTTCACGTCGGAGTCCGTGACCGAGGGTCACCCGGACAAGGTCTGCGACAACATCTCCGATGCTGTCCTGGACGCTCACCTGGCGTTGGACCCCAACGCTCGCGTAGCGTGCGAGACCTGCGTGAAGACGGGCTTCGTGCTGCTCGCTGGTGAGATCACCGCGAACGGGAACGTGGACTACCCGGCGGTGGTTCGCGAGACGCTGCGCGACATTGGCTACACCTCGTCGGACATCGGCTTCGATGGCAGCACGTGCGCTGTGATGGTGGCGGTCGAGCAGCAGAGCCCAGACATCGCCCAGGGCGTCGATGAGGGGGCAGGCCTGTTCCAGGAACAGGGCGCCGGCGATCAGGGAATGATGTTCGGCTACGCCTCGAACGAGACGCCCGCCCTCATGCCGATGAGCATCTACTACGCCCATCGGCTGAGCGAGCGGCTATCGGCGGTCCGGCGAGACGGCACTTTGCCGTTTCTCCGCCCTGATGGCAAGACCCAGGTCACGGTGGAGTACCGCGATGGTGTGCCTGTCCGGGTAGACGCCGTTGTCGTGTCATCGCAGCACAGCCCCGATGTGACGCACGCGCAGATCACCGAAGGCATCGTGGACCAGGTCGTCCGCAAGGTCATCCCGGCTGAGCTGCTGGATGACAAGACCGCGTTCTTGATCAACCCGACCGGTCGGTTCGTCATCGGCGGTCCGATGGGTGACGCAGGCTTGACCGGCCGCAAGATCATCGTCGACACGTACGGCGGCCATGGCTCCCACGGTGGCGGCGCGTTCTCCGGCAAGGACCCCTCCAAGGTTGACCGCTCGGCCGCGTACATGACCAGGTACATCGCAAAGAACTTGGTCGCTGCTGGCGTCTGTACGCGCGCCAGCGTTCAGGTCGCCTACGCGATCGGCGTAGCCGATCCGGTCTCGGTGATGGTGGACACCTTCGGCACGGGAACGGTGAGCGACGAACGGCTCGAGGCTGCGGTGAGGGAGCTGTTCCCTCTCAAGCCTGCGAGCCTGATTGCGCACTTGGACCTGCTGCGGCCGATCTACCGAGCGACTGCAGCGCACGGGCACTTTGGCCGCGACATGTTCCCGTGGGAGAAGACCGACATGGCTGACAAGGTCCGTTCATTCCTGACCTGATCTTCGTTCCATCGGTCGCTGGTCCCAGCAGCGAGCGGGTGCGTTGCCCGCCGCCCGTGAGGGGACTAAGCCCAACTCCCCGCGACCCACGCGAGTCGCGATCAACGTGCATACGGGAGACGGCAGAATGTCCGAGGAAGCGGAGGTTCTCTTTACCATCACGACGAATCACCTCAACAGCGGTCTTCGTGGTTACCCCGTGGGCACGTGTCGCACGTCGGCTGTCCACCCCGACACCGGGGTGGCCTACGTCGGCTACCCGATCAACAAGCTGGCAGATCTCGATCCCGAGGCCGTGGCCTTCCTGCTGCTCGAGCGCCGGCTTCCGACCGAGGAAGAGATTGCGTCGTTCAAGGCGGATCTGAGGGCGCGTTCAGGAATTGATCCCAAGGTGCTTGAGCTCCTTCGCGGCCTGCCCCGAGAGGGGCATCCCATGGAGTGGCTGATCAGCGGCCTGGTGTTCGTGGGCATGACGAGCAAGACCGGGGACTACGTCGAGGACGCGCGCAACGTGATCGCGTGGGCCCCAGAGCTCGTCGCTGCAATCTTCCGTCTGCGTCACGGTTGGGGCGACCCCATCCCGGCGCGTCCCGAGCTCGGGCTGGTGGAGAACTTCGTCCACATGCTCGGAGTGCCAGGGGTCGACGAGGCCAAGCTCACGCGGCTCCTGCGCACCTTCTACGTGCTGCACATGGACCATGGGGGCGGCAACCTGTCGACGTTCACCGGCAAGGCGGTGGCGAGCGGTGCTGCAGACATGTACGCATCTCTGGCGGCAGCCATGTGTGGCCTGTCCGGGCCGCTCCACGGACGCGCGAACCAGGACTGCCTCGAGTTCGTTCGCAAGGTCGGCACGTCAGATGCGGGCAATGTCGAGGCGTTCGTCCGACAGACTCTCGCGAGTGGTGGGAAGATCTACGGCTTCGGCCACGCAGTGCTCCGCCAGGAGGATCCGCGCGCCACGATCCAGTACGGCGTGGGCGAGGAAGTCTGCCCCGACGACCCCCTGTTCCGCACCGCCGTCACCCTCCGTTCCGTGGCCGTCAAGGTCCTCAAGGAGTTTCCGAAGGTCAGCAATCCGTATCCCAACGTTGACGCCGTATCGGGGTCATTGCTCAACGCGTGCGGGCTGTCGGACTCGAACTACTACACGGTGTTGTTCGGGCTGTCCCGAATCACCGGGATCGCTGCGCAGATCGTCGATGAGCGTCTGCGCGCCCGAGGCGGGAAGGGCGTGCCGATCTACCGGCCCAAGTACATCGCGCAAGATCAGCCTCCGCGCTGAGGCCTGCTCGCGGTGTTCGCTTCGCGTCCTCCCGGTGGGAGAGGCGCATGACCGGCGGTGGGTTCGCCTGCCGCTTGAAATCGGGGTTTCCAAATGAAGATCCACGAGTATCAGGCGAAGGGCGTATTGCGCCGCTTCGGCGTTCCGCTGCTCGACGGCAAGGCGGCCGGCAGCCCGGACGAGGCGGTCGCGGCGGCCGAGGCCCTCGGCGGCAGTATCTGGGTCGTGAAGTCCCAGATCCATGCGGGCGGCCGAGGGAAAGGGCGGTTCATCGAGCAGGTCTCGGCGGAGGGCGTCAGCGCCGCAGCTCGTGGTGACGAGGTCCCGGAAGGGCAGGGGGGCGTCAGGCTCGCCCGATCCCTCGATGCGGTTCGCGACGCGGCAGCGTCGATGCTGGGTGACACGTTGGTCACGAAGCAGACGGGTGCGGACGGCCGCCTCGTCCGCACGGTCTACGTCGAAGCCGGCTGTCAGATCGAGCGCGAACTGTACCTGTCGGTGTTGCTCGATCGGGCATGCCATCAGGTCGTGTTCATGGTGTCTACTGCCGGTGGCATGGACATCGAGGACGTGGCACACGACTCGCCGGAGGCGATCTTCAAGGTCTGGGTAGACCCCGTGGTTGGGTTGGCGGACTTTCAGAGCCGGCAGCTTGCGTTCAAGCTCGGCCTCGAGGGCAAGCAGGTACGCAGCGCGGTCAAGTGCCTGCAGGCGATCTACACCGCCTACATGGAGACCGACTGCGCGATGCTCGAGATCAACCCGCTGGTGGTCACCGCCGACGGGGATGTGATCGCTCTCGACGCCAAGATGAGCTTCGACGACAACGCGCTTTACCGGCAGAAGGGCATCGTGGAGTTGCGCGACATTCACGAGGAGGACCCTTCCGAGCTCGAGGCTGGGAAGTGGAACCTGTCCTACGTGAAGCTCGACGGGAACATCGGGTGCATGGTGAACGGTGCCGGACTGGCAATGTCCACGATGGACATCATCCAGTTCAAGGGCGCTGAACCCGCCAATTTCCTCGATGTGGGTGGTGGCGCAGGCCACGAGCAGGTGGCCGCCGCGTTCCGGATCATCACGGCCGACCCGGCTGTGAAGGGCATCCTAGTGAACATCTTTGGCGGCATCATGAAGTGCGACGTGATCGCCGAAGGCGTGATCTCGGCGGTGCAGGAGGTCGGGCTCGAAGTTCCGCTTGTGGTCCGATTGTCGGGCACGAACGCGGAGCTGGGCAAGAAGATCCTGGCGGGGTCCGGGCTGGCCATCACGCCAGCGTCCAACCTTGACGAGGCAGCGGACGCGATCGTCCGAGCCGTGGAGGGCGTGTAGATGGCGATCCTGGTGAATCGTGAGACTCGGGTCATCACGCAAGGCATCACGGGGCGGGCTGGCGGCTTCCACACCGAGCAGTGCATGGCGTATGGCACCAATGTCGTGGGCGGAGTGGTCCCCGGCAAGGGGGGCCAGACGTTCAAGGACAGCGGTGTTCCGATCTTCAACACGGTCGCGGAAGCGGTCGAGGCCACCGGTGCCAACGCGTCGATGATCTTCGTACCACCTCCGTTCGCCGCCGACGGCATCCTCGAGGCGATCGACGCGGGCATCGAGCTTGCGGTTGCGATCACCGAGGGAATCCCGGTGCGCGACATGATCGCGGTTGCGGGCAGGCTCGAGGGCTCTTCCACGAGGCTGATCGGGCCGAACTGTCCGGGCGTGATCACGCCGGGGCAGTGCAAGATGGGCATCATGCCGGGCCATATCCACACGCCGGGGCACATCGGCGTGCTGTCGCGCTCGGGCACGCTGACCTACGAAGCGGTCGGGCAGCTCAGTGATGTTGGGTTGGGACAGTCCAGCTGCGTCGGTATTGGCGGCGATCCGATCATCGGTACGAAGTTCATCGACGTACTCGAGCTGTTCAACGCCGACGATGACACCGAGGCCGTGATCATGATCGGCGAGATCGGTGGCACCGCTGAGGAGGAGGCCGCGGCCTGGATCAAGGCGAACATGACGAAGCCCGTCGTGTCCTTCATCGCGGGGGCTACGGCGCCTCCCGGTCGCCGGATGGGGCACGCTGGCGCAATCATCTCAGGTGGCCAGGGGACTGCGGAGAGCAAGTTCGCTGCACTCGAGGCCGCGGGGGTGCACATCGTGCGCTCGCCGGCGTCGATGGGGCGGAAGATGGCGGAGATCCTCGGTCACTGAGCCGATGTGATCTCGCTCCAGGCATGACGCACGTCGGCATCGGCGTCATGCCGTAGAGGCCGCAACCAAGACCGCACCAAGTCGGGTCGGTCGAGGCGGGTCGCTGCGCGCGCCACCCCGTACGCGGCGAGCCGGCGAACCATCGCACTGCGGTCTGTGATGAGCCGAGCCAAGGCCGGCAGGGCCGCAGCCGTGGCCGTCGTGCCTGCAGCCAGCGCGCCGGTGGCGCGAACGTCTTCATCGGGCGCACTGAGCCAAGCTCGCAGGCCGTTCGGGCTCACGTCGCATGCACCGGCAGCGCAACACAGGGCCGCGCCTATGGCCTCGGGGCCAGACCGGGCGCGCGCCACCGTGGCGGCCAGTTCGGGTCGTTGGGCCAGAACCTCGAGATAGGTCGCCCGCTGGTTGGATGGCGTGCAGGCCAGGGCGCGAAGCATCGCGAGAGTGTCCATCTGTGGCTCGACGGGTCGCGAGGTGGGTTGCTCGGGCTCCCAGTCGGACGACATTGGTAGTGCCGCCGCGGACTTAGCCGCAGTGTCCAGCGGGGGCGCCGAGACGCCCCAGAATTCCTCCCCGAGGACGCTATCTACTGGCTTGGCACGTGGTTCAGGCGCAGTAGGGCGCCACGAAGTGGGCTCTCCGTTTCCCAGGCGGATCCTACCTGAAGTCGTCGCGAAGGGGTCGTACTCGAGCACCGGTGGCGGGTCGCCTGCGTCGTGCTCGGGCTCTTCGTCGGGTTGGTCGTGGGCCTGTTCGGGCAGGTCGTCGGCGAACGCCGGGATCAGCGTGCCCAGGTCACCTGGCGTGGGCTGGGCTGGGCGGGGCGCTGGGGTTGCTCCGGGCAGGCCGGCTCGGCTGACGCTCGACAGGGCTCGGGAGGCCTCGGTCGCTGTGGCGCGCTGCCCAGAGTCGAATGCCATCAGCGATGCGAGGAGAGCGTCCAGCTCAGGTGCCCCCGGCAGCCGGATGGGGAGTGCCATGCGGAGGTCGCGAAGGCACGCGCCAGCATCTCCACGGTGAGCGAAGGCGACCGGAGGTGAGCCTGTGAGCATGTACGCGATGACCCCGCCCAGCGCGAAGACGTCCGTCTGCGGGACGGGCTGCTCACCCAAGAACTGCTCGGGCGCCGCGAACTCGGGAGTGCCGATGAACGTGCCCACTTGGGTAAGGCCCTCTGAGAACGTCCCTTCGAGCTTTGCGATTCCGAAGTCCGCGACGACGACATGCGGCGATGTCCGGTCGTAACGGCGACGAAGTAAGAGGTTCTGTGGCTTGAGGTCTCGATGCACGACACCGCGGTCATGCGCTGCCTCGAGAGCCGATGCCACCTGCTGGGCGATGGTGATGGCCACTGAGATCGGTAACGGCCCGTGCTCCTCGATCACATCGAACAGGCTGCCGCCCGGCTCGAAGCGCGTCACCAGATACGGAGAGCGGCCGCGGCGTTGTACGAAGCCGACGCATTCCAGGATGTGCGGGTGATGCAAGCTCTGGAGGATCTGCGCCTCGGTCGCGAGGCGTTGAAGGTACGGGCCGCTGTCTCTCTGCGCGAACAGCACCTTGATCGCCACGCGTGCGGCCTTCGGGTCGTCCAGCTCGCGCGCGAGGTAGGTCATGCCGGCTCCGGCAACGGCTAGCAGCCGATCCACGACATAGTGTCGGTCGAAGATGTCGCCCGCGGAGTACAGCTGCCCCCATCCGGTGGCTGGCCGAGGGTTCCGGCAACCCAAGTTCGGACACTGATCCAGATCTTGCTCGAACGAGTGCAGACACCGAACGCAATAGGATGTCGTGGCCATGGACGGATTGTAGGGGGAGCGGTGGCGACAGGGCTGTTCAAGGTCGAGAGTGCGTACTTCCATCCTGGCTACGATCTCGTTGTCTTGACCGGCGAGGTACTGCAGCATCCCGTGCGAGCCGGGCTGCACGTGGACCTGCCACGTGAGGCCGGCGGGCCCGGCTGGGTGCCGATTGCCTCGCTCGAGTTCGTGCGCTTTCCGCTGGGCGAGCGCTTGGCCCTGACGGTCAGCTACACGTCCATCCGGCACACGCCCCTCGAGCCCACTTCCCTGGAGGGTCGCGAGCTCGAGGTGCGGCAGCGGTAGCTACTTCGCGACGGCAGCTTCCTGGGCGACCGGCTCGAGGGTGGCCGACAGTCGCGCGAAGAGGTCGGCATCTGCGGACAGTCGATCTCGGAGCGCCTCGCGCCCGTTCGCGATGCGCTCTTCTCCCATGGCGTACCAGGAGCCGGAGCGCTTCAGCACGCCTGCCTCCTCGGCCCGGGTGATGAGCTCAGCAGCCTGGCAGATTCCCCGCCCGTAGTACACGTCCACCAGCACGGTCTGGAACGGTGGCGCGAGCTTGTTCTTCACCACCTTGATCCGGGTGCGGTTGCCCAGGATCGCCTCACCCCGCTTGATCGCGCCGATGCGACGAATCTCGAGCCGAATCGAGGCGTAGAACTTCAACGCATTGCCGCCGGTGGTGACCTCGCCGTTGCCGAACATGACACCGATCTTCTGTCGGATCTGGTTGATGAACATGACCATCGCCCCAGTGCGGCTGGTGATGGCCGTGATCTTGCGGAGCGCCTGTGACATAAGACGCGCCTGCAGCCCGACGTGGTTGTCACCCATGTCGCCCTCGATCTCGGCGCGGGGCACGAGTGCTGCGACCGAGTCGATGACGACCAGGTCGACAGCACCCGAGCGGACGAGGGCCTCCGCGATCTCCAGCGCCTGCTCGCCGGCGTCGGGCTGGGAGACCAGCAGTGCGTCAACGTCGACACCCAACTGGCGTGCATAGGCGACATCGAGCGCGTGCTCCGCGTCGATGAACGCAGCGGTGCCGCCCGATCGCTGCATCTCTGCGATGGCGTGAAGGGCGAGGGTGGTCTTTCCGCTGGCTTCGGGCCCGTAGATTTCGATCACCCGACCGCGCGGGTAGCCGCCGATGCCGAGCGCCCCGTCCAGCGTGCGGCAGCCGGTCGACACGGTGTCGACGGTCGCGCTCGGGCGCTCGCCGAGGCGCATGATGGTTCCCCGGCCATGTCGCTTCTCGAGGGATTCGAGCGTGGTGGTGAGCGCGCGCTCGCGGGCGGAGGTGGTGTTGGTGGGCATGTGGACTTCCTGTTGGGATTGGCACGAGTTGTGCCGGTTGTGACGGAGGATTCCGCCGTTAGAGTTCGCTGGACGTGACGCGTAGGCCGAACGCCTCGTGCACGTGCTCGGGGCAGATGTCTGGTGCAGCCGCCAGGTCCGCGATGGTGCGCGCTACGCGGATCAGGCGCGTGGAGGCACGTCCGCTGAGGTTGCGGCGCGTGGCCCCGTCGACGATGGCGGCGCGTGCGCCCGGGTGGAGCCGAGCGTGCTCCAGCAACGACGCAGCGGCGATACGCCCGTTCGGTGCTTGCTGACCTCGCTGGTGCTGTCTCTCGCGGGCCGCGCACACGCGTGCACGGACTCGGTCGGAGGGCTCGCCCTCCGGACCCTCGATGAGATCGCGTGGGGTGACCGGTTCAAGCTCGATGTGCAGGTCGATCCGATCGAGCACGGGTCCGGAGAGGCGTCTGCGGTACCGCTCGACCGCGGTGTCGGTGCACCCGCAGGGCCGTGCGCTCCCCCGCATGCCACACGGGCAGGGATTCGCCGCCAGAATCAGGGTGATCGCCGCAGGCCAAATTACGGATCCGGCGGCGCGGGTGACCCGGACGACGCCGTCCTCCAGCGGCTGTCGCAGGACCTCCAGGACAGAGCGGGGGAACTCCGGCGCCTCATCCAAGAACAGAACGCCGTTGTGAGCGAGCGAGATCTCGCCAGGACGAAGGGTTCGGTCACCGATGAGCCCAGCTACGGTGATCGAGTGGTGGGGAGCGCGGAACGGTCGCTGAGCCACCACCGCCGCCGAGTCATACAACCCAGCAGCGCTGTGCACCCGCGTGGTCTCCAGTGCCTCCGCGCCCAACAACGGAGGGAGGATGGAGGGGAGACGCTGTGCCAACATGCTCTTCCCGCACCCCGGCGGCCCCTCGAGCAGCACGTGGTGCGCCCCTGCGGCGGCGATCTCCAGGGCCCGCCGCGCTCGCTCCTGTCCCCGCACCTCCCTGAGGTCGGGGCCGTCGGACGGCGCGGCTCGAGGCACCGGAGATATTGGAAGGGGCGTCCACTCTCCGCGCAGCCAGGCCACGGCCTGGTCGAGGCTGTCGACACCCACAACGTCAACATCGGGCACGATCGCAGCTTGGGCGGCGCACGCTTTGGGCACCATCAGGGTTTTGCCCGAGTGGCGTGCGAGATCGGCGAAGCTGAGGGCGCCTCGGATCGCGCGAACCCGTCCACC
Organism: Myxococcota bacterium; assembly: GCA_047609825.1. Classification (GTDB taxonomy): domain Bacteria; phylum Myxococcota_A; class UBA796; order UBA796. Next base: position 5,622 of record JBLFXJ010000040.1, on the reverse strand, counting down.
CAGACTGAGCTCCCCTACGGGTAGGACGCCGTCGAGCACTGACAGTGGGATTGCGCCGTCCGCGGCGAGTATTCCGAGCGCGATCGGAAGGTCGAATCCGGTGCCTTCCTTGCGGATGTGGGCCGGCGCCAGATTGACCACGATGCGCTTGCGAGGGAATGGGAGCGCGCTGCTCGAGATGGCGGACCGCACCCGCTCGGCGGCTTCTTTCACTGCGCCGGCGGCAAGTCCCACGATGCACACGCTCGGAAGCCGGCGCAGCAGATCGACCTCGATCTCGATCGGGATCGCGTCGACTCCATGCAGCGCTGCCGCAGACACCGTGACGGCCATGGCCACCTCCGCTCTGTCCTTCAGCAGAGGGCGTGCCGGGTCGTGATGCTCCAATAATCCAGTTTTGTCCGTGTCGGGTGACAGTCGTCCGACGGTCGCGCAGCGGAAAGTCGTGGTGGAACGCCCGCTGCTGGCGACGACCGCCGACATCCGTCACCGACGGGTGTCCGACGGTCGTGGGGGCAAGACGACAACGACCCCGGGCAAGCCGGGGTCGGAGGAGGCGAATTCAGGCGTCGTCAGGCGACGGAACCCACATGCGTGCCGGTCGGGCCCTTGCCCACCAGCTCACCACGCTGCGCCACGATCTCGCCGGCCACCACGACAAGCTCCGGCTTGGGCGCCGACTCGCGGTCGATATAGGGCGACCAACCAGTTGGAGTGTGAAGGGTTCCGCGCTTCACACGGGAGATCTCGCCCTCCGAGAACAGGACGAGGTCGGCGTCTGCGCCTCGCTCGATGCGGCCCTTGCTCGGCAAGCCGAACACTCGTGCCGGCGCCTCCGCGCACAGCGAGACCAGGAGTTCGAGGCTCAACCGGCCGTACTTCACGGCGGACAACAGCAGCGGGAACAGCAGTTCGCTGCCGGGCAGGCCCGCAGCGCGGTCACTGTGGTGATCGGACGCCACGCAGTCCAGACGGCCCCGCTTCACCGCCGTCCACAGGGTGCGGCGGTCATGCTCGGGTCGAATCGGGGGATGGGCGACCGCCTCCGTGCCGATCTCCTCAGTAGAGAGGAACAGGTGGTGCGGTGTGACTCCGGCGGTGACTGCGAGCTCTCCGCGCAATGGATCGATCAAGTCCAACTCGAGCGCGGTGGACACATGGAGGAGATGGGTCGGGCGCTCTCCGCTGCGAAGGCACTCGAACACGGCCCGGACTGTCGCGTGGTCGGCGTCCGAGATGTCGAGCTTCAGTCCTAGGGTACCCGGCAAGGCGAGCAGCGCTGGCAGTGCGGCCAAGGTGACGGCGTCGTCAGCCAGGCTGCCGACGCTGGCGAGAGCCCCAACGAACACTCCGGCTTCTGTAGCGGTGGCGAGCGCGTTTGCATCGTTGGTCGTCGCGGCCCCCCACAGCCCGAAGCTGGCCCATGACTTGCCGGCGAGCGCCTCGATGGCCGCCGCAGCGCCGCCGGGACCCCGGGTGTTCGCCCCAGGGAGCGCGAGGACAGTGGTCACGCCACCGGTGACGGCCGCGGCGGTCTCTGCCAGCCAGGCGTCGGGGGTGCTTGTGTCGAAGCCTACGGCGGTGTCGATGACGCCGGGCATCAAGAATTTGCCGATCGCGGAGATTTCCCGGCGCGCCCGGGACCTCGGGGGCCGGGGCCCCACGTAGCGAATGCGGCCATCCTGTACGGCCACGTCGGCCACTTGTCGTCCTTCGGACGTGACAATGGTCGCGTCGCGAATCAGCAGGTCGTACACGGTAGGCGTCCTGGGAGGGTCGGCTGCACGGTCGTCGGCAGCGAGGCCCTGGTGATTAGTCTGCAGTTCGGCTCGCGACAACCTCTGGGGTGCCCTTGGGCCCTCTGTTCATGCTACCCATGACACCGCTGCCGCGGTCCTAGGGCCGGTATAGCGCATCCTGCGACGGGCGAAGGCCGGTAATGCCCGAGCTGGTCCGCTCCTGTGCATGACTCCCACCGTGCTGGTAGGCCCACCACGACACAGATGTCGTGGTCTGCGGTGATCGGCGGTGACGCGCCGAAGCCAGAATTACCGTAGAAGGCAGAAAAGTCGAGCATGAATGCGTTGGCACGCGCTGTGCAAGATGAACAGCAGAGATGCAAGAGCTTTGCGGCCCGGCTTCCGGCCTGCCGCTCGAGACGCCCGGCCCCTTCAGGGGGGTCGGGCGTTCTCTGTCTTGAGGGCGTGCCTTGAGGTAGGGTCGCCTCCGGGAGGAGCGATGGACGTACCGGTGGGCATTCGGCAGAGTGAACGCACGGTGGATCGGCTCGCCGCCTCGAGGGACCTCTGGCCCCGAACGACGCTCGAGGCGTGGCAAGGCGGGGGAGGTCGGTCGCTGCCCGATCGCGTCTGGTGGCCCGAGACCGCGGAACAAGTCCTGGCCGTATTGTCCTTGGCGTCCCACGAGGGCACCGCCGTGACACCCTACGGTGCGGGCAGCGGTGTGTGCGGCGGGGCCGCCGGGCAGCCCGGGGCCTGGGTCGTGGACCTCAAGGGCATGAGCGCGATCGGACCTCTGGATCGCGATCGATGGGTGGTGGAGGTCGAGGCGGGCGTGAACGGTCAGCAGCTCGAGGACTGGCTCGATGCCCGCGGGTTCACGCTGGGGCACTCTCCGTCCTCCATCTCCTGTTCGACGGTGGGAGGATGGGCTGCGGCCCGCAGTGCAGGCCAGTTCAGCAGTCGGTACGGCGTGTTCGAGGACATGGTCCTGGCCATCGAAGGGGTGGCGCCTGGGCGCGGCGTGTTCCGGGTTGGCGAGGGAGGGGATGCCCCCGACTCGTGGCTGCCGCTGCTCCTGGGCTCGGAGGGTACGCTCTGCGTCATCACCCGACTGTGGCTTCGTGTCTGGCCGAAGCCCGAGACCCGCTGGCTTCGCGCCTACCGCTTCGACGGGGTGGCTCCTGCGCTGGATTCGATGCGGCGCTTGATGCAAGCGGAGCTGTGGCCGTCGGTGGTGCGTCTGTACGATCCGGTCGACACTCGTATCGGAGGGAAGACGCGACCGAAGACGGAACGCGAAGGGGTGAGCTGGCTGCGTCAGGCGGTCGCTGCGATCGACACCGTGCCTGCGCTTGGAGGGCGTGCCCTGGCGATCCCGTTGGGCGTGCCTTGGCTCGTGAACCGCGTGCTGGACGGACTCTCGAGCGGCACACTGCTCATCGTGGGGTGGGAGGGACCGGCGGACGTCGTCGATGCCGTCGTACCCCACGGTCGCGAGATCCTCGCCGTGCACGGGCAGGACTTGGGACAGGAGCCGGGCTGGCGCTGGTTCGACTCACGGCACGCGGTCTCCTACAAGCTGATGCCTGTGTTCTCGCATGGGGGATTTGCCGACACCATGGAGGTGGCGTGCCGGTGGGGCAGTGTGGAGGCGACCTATGACGCGGTCCGTGACGCCGTTCGCCCGCACGCCGTGGTCATGGCCCACATGAGCCACGCGTATCCAGAGGGGGGCTCCATCTATTTCAGCTTCGCGGGGCGTGGTGACGCAGACGTGTACGAGCGGGTGTGGTCTGCGGCCCTCGATGCCGTTGGCCGGTCCGGAGCTACGATCACCCATCACCACGGCGTAGGTCGGCTGAAGGCGGCTGCCGCCACCCGGGAGGTCGGGCCTGCGGTGCGGGGATGGCGAGAGCTGAAGGCGGAGCTGGACCCCGCCGGGGTAATGAACGACGGTGTGGTGTTCACGAATGAGCCGCCGCACCATGCGCCGCCCCTGAAGGAGCCTGCGCCGGGTGATGGGCTCGGCCTACACCCGCTCGGTTGCCCGTGGCAGGACAGAGTGGTGGAGGGGACCGAGCCCATGTGGCCATGGGAACGTCTTCCGCCGCCGCCGAGATGGCAACGCAGTCGGTGGCAGGTCGGCTGGACAGAGGTCGCCGCGACCATTGATGGAACACACTGTCTGCTGGGCCGCGGTCCACGTTCCGCGGCCGGTCCCGACCTCCGGGACTGGGTGGTGCAGACGGAGCCGGAGGCGATGGTCACTACGCCGGTGGTGCCCACCGGGGAGCGGTGGCTCGGTCGCGGGAGGCCGCAACGCCCGTGGGCGGTCGCGCAGCAGCTGCTTCGCGCAGATCTACGGCCCGCCGTCCTCGATGCTTGCGAGGGCGAGCTGTTCGTCGGCTTTCGCGGGCCGGCAGCGCGGGCATTGGGGGCCCTGGCCAGCCTCCAAGTTGGCGGCTTGACCGAGATCGAGTGGGAGCTTCGCCCACTTCCGTCCGGGCCACTCCGGGCATGCGATATCGACGACCCCGCGACCGTGCTCGTCACAGTCCACGGTGCTTGGAGGTCGGCGTGAGTGAGTTCGACACCTGCATGCTGTGTCCCAGGCTCTGCCGCTCGGCGTGTCCAGTCGTGACGGGGTCCGCGCGAGAGGCAGCGACCCCGACCTGGATTGCGACGGTGGTTCGGGAGTGGGAGGCCGGGCGTCTCGACGAGGCTGTGGCTCGAGAGGCTGTGACGCTGTGCACCGACTGCGGGGCGTGTCAGGACCACTGCCACCTGGATCGGCCACTTCCGCAGCTGCTTCGCGATGTTCGGCGCCGCCTGCTGCCGTCCACGCAGCTCCCGACATGGGACGTCCCGCAGGGGGAGGTCCTGTTGGCGGTGGCGGATGCGCGAGACTGGTCGGTGGCCCTCGCTGCGCTGCCGGGTGCGGCTCTGTGGGTCGCAGCCGACAACGCTACCGGTGCGGCGCTCGAGTCCGGAGCGAAGTTCGGAACTCGCTTCGGCGAGACTCTGGCAGGAAGGCAGGTGGTGGTCGCGGATGGCGCGGTGGCGGCGCTCCTCGACGCCCACGACATCGCGTACTCGTGGCTCCACGAGTCCGTCGCGGATGCGGGGGGCTGTGGCAGCTGCCGCACGGGCGGCGACCGACCGCTCGCGTGTTGCGGCGCCGCTGGGCCGCTTCGCTCCGCTCACCCCGAGGACGCAGATCGCGTCGCGCACCTATGGGTCGAGCGCGGCGGCGCTGACGTTGTGGACGCGCGATGTCGCGCGCATCTGCGACGGGCCGGCCATCCGGCGCGCGACGTGCTCGATCGCATGGAGTCGTGATGAACGCGGAGGACGTGTGTTTCGTCGTCAACCCGCGGTCGGCCGGTGGGCGAACCGCGGCGCGGCTGAACGAGCTCGAGCGCGAGGTTGCACGTCGGTTCAGCAACGCCACGGTCCAGCTCACGCGTGGTCCGGGAGATGCGGAGGCGCGTGCGCGCGACGCCGTCAGGGACGGGGCCTCCGTGGTCGTCGCCGTCGGTGGCGATGGGACTGCGAGCGAGGTGGTGAACGGGCTCGCCGGGGCTCCGTCCGCCACCGTGTTTGCGGTGCTGCCGGCGGGCACTGGGTGTGATCTGGTGCGCACACTGGAGATGCCTCGCGATCTTGGCGCATGCCTCGATGTCATCGCCAGCGCGCCCGCAAGGCCGGTGGATGTCGTGGAGGTACAAGCCACCACTCCTGGTGGCGTCGTCAAGCGGCGCTGCATCAACGTCGCAGGGTTCGGAGTGAACGGCGAAGTCGTGGCTCGGGCCAACCGATCTCGAAAGCTCCTGGGTGGCAAGCTCACGTTCTTGTTGTCGACGGCCCGAGCGATGGCCAC